>CAZLLB010000001.1:0-39825 GCA_964560165.1 uncultured Parvibaculum sp.
TCCACATTGCGGCGGCGGCGCTGGGTCACGAGCGTGTTGTCATGCCCACCAAGGCGATGAACGAGGACGAGAAGGATTACGCCGTCGCTTTCTCGATTCCGGTGAACGCCAAGGGCGTCAAGATCATCAATCGCTCTTTCGCCGCGCCTGACCTCAACGAATTCGACTATCCCGCCTCGTCTCATCACTCGATGCCCGAGGGCTTCGTCGTTTTCGATGATGTGCTGGTG
Organism: uncultured Parvibaculum sp.; assembly: GCA_964560165.1. GTDB lineage: Bacteria > Pseudomonadota > Alphaproteobacteria > Parvibaculales > Parvibaculaceae > Parvibaculum. The sequence continues at coordinate 231 of CAZLLB010000001.1, forward strand.
CCATGGGATCGCGTCTTCCTTGCGGGCGAGTGGCAGCTTTCGGGTGCCTTCGCCGGTTCGCTCGGCCTTTGGGAGCGCACGGCGGGCCTTGTCGATGCGGTGGAAAGTGCCGCCACCATGGTCGGCCTCGCCCAGCTCGTCTCCGAGCAGCAGGGCAAGGGTAAAAAGCCCGATGCGCAAAATGGTGTCGCGGAATTGATCTGCTATGCCGAAATGCTACGCATGGGGCTTGAGCATTCCGTCCGCAATTTCGAGCGCACGCCATCCGGCATGGTTCATCCGAACATTCTGGCGGTCAATGTCACCAAATATCAGTATGCGAATAATTTTCATTCGATGGTTAAAATTCTCCACGACCTGGCAGGCGGGTTGACGCTCACCATGCCGGAGGAGGGCGACCTGCGCTCCAACGAGGTTGGCCCCTACTTGCGCAAATATCTCCATGCCACCAAAGACACTGATATCGAAACCCGGATGCGCGTCTATAACCTGATCCGAGACATTTCAGCCGACAGCTTCGGCGGCTGGAAACAGGTCGTGGCCCTCCAGGCTGGCGGCGGTCTTCCCGCCCAGCGCGTCATGATGCATCGCAGCTACGATATGAACGCTGCCCGCGCCAAGGCCCTGAGGCTCGCAGGCGTGAAGGCGGGCTGAACTCCTCCGAAAACCCTCTCCCCCGGGAGAGGGTCGGGTGAGGGCCTTCCTTGTCTCCCTGTCACACACGGGATTTATTTTTTCATCCGTCTACCCCGCCTTATTCCCGCCTTTGATGGTCGGATTAATCTGGGGAGAAGATGGCGCATGCGCTGTCATGGTTCCGTGTGCATGTTATGCTCCCCTCGTTATTTCCGGATTCTGTCGAAGGTATCCCCATGATCGCGCTCCCTCGTCTGTCCGCCATTGTCGTCATCCTGCTGGCAATGGCAGGCAACTTTCAGGCGTCTGGTCCGGCAATGGCGGCAACTTCCGACAACTTGTCTATTGCCCGCATAACGCCCTCCGGAGAGGACGTTCCGGCTGAGCGCCAGATCGTCATTGAGTTCGACAGGGCCGTTGTCCCCCTTGGCCGTATGGAGCGCACGGCGGCGGAGATCCCTGTATCTATCGCGCCCGCGCTCGCCTGCGAATGGCGCTGGCTGACAGCCAGTGCGCTTGCCTGCCAGCTCAAGGACGCTGACGCGCTGCGAGCCTCAACCCGTTATACCGTCACGATAAATCCGGGCATCAAGGCCGAGGATGGCACCACGCTCGCCGCCCCCGTGACCCATCAATTCATCACCACCCGCGCCGCTCTCGACCGCGCTGAATTCACCGGCTGGACCGGCCCCGGCACCCCCTCGCTCCTCGTCACCTTCAACCAGCCAGTCCGCCGCGACAGCGTCGTCAACTCTCTGCATTTCCATTGGACCGAGAACGGCGAAGGCCAAGCCTCCTTGCAGGCAACCGAAGGCGAAGAGTGGACGCAAGCCCCTGACGACGCTCTCGTCGATGTTCCCCGCGAGCCTGGAATCAAGGGATTCTTCAAGCGCATCCTCGCCTATTTCCCGTGGTTTCGTCCCGATTCTATGCCCGCCCCGCAAGAATGGACCCGCCGCGCCTGGGTCGTCACACCCGTAAAACCGCTCCCCCTCGACACCGAAGTCGAACTCGTCATGAAGCCCGGCCTCATCTCCGGTTTGGGCGTAGAGCGGAGCATCGTCGATCAGCAAATACAGAAATTCGCCACCTTCGGCGCCTTCAAATTTCTCGGCGCGAGCTGCACCGCCAATGATGGAAGCGCAATCATCATTCGCCCCGGCGACAAGGATGCAGCGCCTTGTGGCCCGTGGAACCTAGTACGTTTGATTTTCTCTTCGCCCGTGAAGGCGAAAGAAATTCGCGACCACGTCGCGCTCTCGCCTGAACTCGGAAAACCGACGCCCGATAGCGATCCTTGGGCAAATGTCGATCCCGACCAGGCGGAAGGTTTCTATTCGTGGAGGGTGCATCAGAAGGACGACGAATATACGCCGCGCTTTCCGATCTATCTTCGCTCGGACCGCGACTATGAAGCGAGCCTGAAACCCGACAGCAAAACGAAAATCGTTGACGTGTTCGGTCGCCCACTCGAAGGCGATCTGTCGATCCGCTGGCGCATGGACAATCGCCCGCCAAATTACGAGCTTCCCAATAGCGTTGCCGTCCTGGAAAAGCAGATCGACAGCGACGTGCCGCTCTGGGTCAACAATTTGACTGACCGCGATTTCAATTTCTCGCGCATGACGGTGAAGGGGATTGAGGATGGACTGCATGTCCATCAGAAACTCGATCCGATCCGCAATCTGCAATACGCGATCCCCTTCGGCGTTCGTGACATGCTGGATGGAAAGTCGGGCGCCATTCTTGGCGCCATGACTGTGACACCGCAACTTCCGAACTCGAGATCGAGCACGGTCTTCGCGCAGGTCACCCCTTTCGGGCTGCACGTGAAGCTTGCGCATTACAATACGCTGGTCTGGGTTTCTGATCTTGCGACCGCCGCGCCCGTCGCGGGCGTCAAAGTCTCGCTCTATCGCGATCCGGCACTGCTCACCGCGCTCTGTGGGAACGACATTTCTCCTGAATGGACGCGGCCTGACCGTGTGGAAGCAACAGCCGTCACCGATGCCGATGGCCTTGCGACATTGCCAGGCAGTATGCCGACCCCCGGCGTGTGGGAATCGACTTGCACCAAGGCGCTGACGATCCGAGCTGAAAAGGGCGACGATCTGGCACTCATGCCGCTCTATTATCAGTTCGAGGCTGATACTTACCGCGCTTCCGGGGAGCAGATATGGGCGCAAGACCAGACCGAGCAGGAACATATGCGCGTCTGGGGCACGACGGCTCAAGGCGTCTATCGCGCGGGCGACAAGGTTCAATATAAAGTATATGTCCGTGGACAGAACAATGAGGGCCTCACGGCCGCACCTTCGTCGGTCTATCGTCTTCAGCTTGTAGATCCGGCGGGTAAGCTCGTTGCCGACATCAAGGATGTTTTGCTGAACGAATTCGGCGCGACTGCGGGCGAAATCACCGTGCCGAAAACCGGCGCGGTGGGTTGGTACAAATTCCGCTTGTTGCAAAAGCTGCGTATGGCTGCCAAGGAGCCACAGGGCGATGACGCGAGCGCCGATGCAGAAGGCGCAATAGCCGATGGCGACTGGTTCGCCTGGAAGCCAATGCAGGTGCTGATCAGCGATTTCACGCCCGCGTCTTTCCGCGTCACCGCGACCGTCAACGGCAAGGTATTCGGCGCATCTCAGCCCGCTGAAGTTGAAGGCAGGGCCGAGCTTCATTCCGGCGGCCCCTACACCAACGCCACTGCACGCATCACCGCGATGTTCAATCCCAAGCCGATGAGTTCTGATCATCCGACAGCGATGGGCTTCGATTTCTCGCGGGCCGATCTCGAAACGAATACCTATCAACGCATGATCGCGCAGATGGAAATTCCGCTCGACACGCAAGGTATCGCTAAAACATCAATCGCCATTCCCGATCAGGACGTGGATTCCTATGGCGACCTCACCTTCGAAGTCGCCGTTGCCGATGATCGCGGCAAGAACGTGGCGAATTCGACCAACGCCATCTACGCCGCGACGGATCGCTTTGTCGGTCTGAAGCCGACCGCATGGATTTTCCAGGCGACGAAACCGGCAAGCTATCAATACATCGTCGTCGATCCGGCGGGCGATCCGGTAAAGGACACCGCCGCCGATCTGAAGATCGAACGCAAACTCGTCACCGCCGCCCGCGTTAAATCGGCGGGCAACACCTATCAGACTGTTTACAACACGACATGGGAAACGGCGGGGGCCTGCAAAGGAACACCCGAGGCGCAACCCGCAACTTGTAGTTTCACGCCCAAGGAGGCTGGCGAATACCGCATCACCGCCACCGTCAAAGGCAGCAAGGGCAAGGAGCATATTGCTTCAAGCGATTTCTGGGTGACCGGCAGCGACGTCGTTCTCTGGGACAGCGAACCCGACACGGCCCTGCAAATGTTTCCAGAAAAGAAGAGCTACAAGGTCGGTGACACCGCGCGCTATCTGATCAAGAACCCGTATCCGAACGCAAAGGCGCTCATCACCATCGAGCGTTACGGCGTGCTCGATCATTTCGTCAGAACCTTCGACACTTCCACACCCATTCTGGAAATTCCGGTGAAGCCCGAATATGCGCCGGGCTTCTACGTCTCGGTCGTTCTGCTCAGCCCGCGCGTTGACAAGCCACTCGATGCCAACATGGTCGATCTCGGCAAGCCAGCGTTCCGCATGGGCTATGTCGCCGTGCCCGTTACCGACCCCTATAATCAGATCGCGGTCACCGCGAAAACTGAACACGCCGAATATCGCCCAGGTGAAACCGTGAAGGTGAACCTTCACGCCACCCCGCGTCATGCCAAGGAAGCCGCGCCCGTTGAACTGGCCGTCGCCGTACTCGATCAAGCGGTTTTCGATCTCGTCACCGGCGGCAAAGCCTATTTCGATCCCTATGCCGGTTTCTATCGCCTCGATAGTCTCGACGTCCGCAATTACAATCTTCTGCTGAAACTCGTCGGTCGACAGAAGTTTGAAAAGAAGGGTGCCAATCCCGGCGGTGATGGCGGTGCCGATTTCAAATTCCGCGAAGATTCGAAATACGTCGCCTATTGGAACCCTTCGCTCCGCGCTGATGAAAGCGGCAACGCGTCGTTTGAATTTGCTGCGCCTGACAATCTCACAGGCTGGCACATCCTTGCGATCGCCGTCACCGCAACCGACAAGGCGGGCCTCGGCGAAGGCGACTTCAAGGTCAATCGTCAAACCGAGATACGGCCCGTCATGCCCAATCAGGTCATGGAAGGCGACAAGTTCACAGCGGGTTTCAGCGTGATGAACCGCACCGACAAGAAGCGGCGCATCACCGTCGAGATTGCCGCTGACGGCAATGTCGCTGATGCGGCATCGGGCAAGCTGAAAAAAGAAATCGACCTGGAACCCTTCGCCCGCACCACCGTCTTCATGCCGCTGACGGCGGCAAGTATCGCCAAGACGCGAGACCAGACGGTGGGCCAGATCGCCTTCAAGGTCGTCGCTGGTGACGCCATCGACAAGGATGCCTATGCCTACAAGCTCCCTGTCGGCAAGCGTGTCGATCTTGTTACCGCAGCCGCCTACGGAACGACCGACGCGGCGGATGTCGAGACGCCGATCGCCTTTCCAAAAGCGATCCGCACCGATGCGGGCAGCCTCGCAGTTACTTTGAGCCCGACCGTCATCACCGATGTTGCTGGCGCGTTCCGTTATATGGCGCAATATCCCTTTCTCTGCTGGGAACAGCGCGTCACGAAGGGCGTCATGGCTGCGAACTTTGCCGCCTTGCGTAGGTATCTGCCGGAGAGCCTCACCTGGGAGGCGGCGCCCGCTACCATTAAGGATACGATGGACAGCGCTGCCGAATTTCAGGCGCCCAATGGCGGCATGGCTTATTGGGTGGCTGCAAATGAGCGCGTCGATCCTTTCCTCTCGGCCTACACGGCGCTTGCCTTCACATGGCTCCATGATCGTGGCACAGAAGCGCCCGCGCCGGTCAACGCAAAGCTCCAGTCCTACTTGCAGGAATTCCTGCGCAAGGATGAAGCGCCGAGCTACTACACCGCCGACATGACGGCGTCCGTTCGCGCCGTAGCGCTGGCCTCTCTCTCTCGGCAAGGAAAGGTGACGTTGCGTGACATCGAGCGCCTGCGTCCGCGCTTCAAGACCATGGGCCTCTTCGGCAATGCGATGCTCCTGCAGGCGGCGACAACGCTGCATGACGAAAGCGGCGACAAACTCGCGCGCGAATTCGTTGACATGATCCTTGCCCATTCAAACCAGAGTTCAGGCAAGTTCCTGTTCAGTGAGGAACAGGGCGAAGGCTATGGGCGTATTCTCTCCACGCCGCTTCGCGACAGCTGCGCTATGCTTTCGAGCTTCGTCGCCTATGGTCGGGCACAAAAAAAAAAAAAGTATGTCGAGAACATGGCGTTCAAACTCGTCCGCGCCATTTCGCAAAACCAGCGTCAGGAAGGCTATTGGGGCAACACGCAGGAAAATATGTTCTGTGCCAATGCGCTTGCCGACTATGCCGCTGCTTATGAATCTGTGACGCCTGATCTTCAGGTCACCGCATCACTCGACGATGCACCGTTGGGCACGGCCGAACTCAAGGGCGTAAGCGCGACGCCGGTAGTGATCGAGCATCTGATCGACGCCAATGACCCCGGCCGCAATGCCAAGCTGATGCTCAAGCGGGAAGGCGAGGGGCGGCTCTATTATCAAACACGCCTCACCTATGCCTCGACGGAGCCGAACGCAAAGCCCGTCAATAGCGGCATAGAAATTCGTCGCGAATATAGTGTCGAGCGCGAGGGTAAATGGGTGCTGCTGGGCGAGCCCGCAACAATCCAGCGCGGCGAGCTTGTTCGCGTCGATCTCTATCTTTCGCTGCCGACCGCGCGCAACTTCGTCGTCGTCGTCGATCCTGTGCCGGGTGGCCTGGAGCCGGTCAACCGCGATCTCGCTACGGCCTCGGTTGTGGATGCAGGCAAGGCCGATTTCGTCATGCCGGAGGGAAGCTGGGGGAAGAAGTTCACTGATTGGGTCGAATATGCCAGCGGCTATTGGAGCTTCTACCATCAGGAATTGCGCAACGATGGTGTGCACTTCTATTCCGACTATCTCGATGCCGGAAATTACCACCTGACCTATGTGGCGCAGGCGATTGCGACGGGCGATTTTGCTCGCCGCGCGGTCAAGGCGGAAGAGATGTATGACCCTGATGTGTTCGGATTAGGCAGCCCCGGCATGCTTGTGGTGCAGGAAAAACAGTGAGATGAACTGGCTGCGTTGGAGCATAGACCGCTTCGACTGGACCCCGCGTCACCCCCGCCTCTGGTCGTGGACGCGCTGGGTTGCACTCGGCTGCACTTGCGCCGTTGTGGCATTCTCGGTTGCGACATGGTCGAGCCTTGCCGATGACGCATCGCTGAACCTGAAGCCGGGCGCATCCACGCGTATCCTGCTCGATCGTCAGGGCCATCCGCTGGCCGAGGACTTTAGCGGCTGGAATGTGCAATCCCAGATACCGCTCTACAATGTGCCCGTGCGCTTGCAGCAGGCCGTGCTCACCGCAGAGGACCGGCGCTTCTTCAAGCATCGCGGCGTTGATTGGCTGGCCCGCACTCATGCCATCTGGCAAGGCCTTCGCGCCGGACGCAGTGTGCGCGGTGCCAGCACCATCACTGAACAGGTCGTGCGTATGCTGGTCCCACGTCCACGCACACTCTGGTCAAAGTGGATCGAGGGCTTCGATGCGCGCCGCCTCGAAGCCCGAACCACCAAATCCGATATTCTCGAATTTTATCTCAATCAGGTGCCCTATGCGGCCAACCGGCGCGGTGTCGTCGAAGCCGCGCGCTATTATTTCAATCGCGACCTCGACACGCTGGATGGCCGTGAAATGCTCACGCTCGCCGTCCTCCCGCGCGCACCATCCGGCCTTGATCCCTATCGTGGTGGCGCAAAGATCCTCGATCGCCGCAGCATCCATCTTGCCACAGAGATGCGCCATGCCGGATTTTTGTCTGGCGACGATTGGCAGCGCATTATCGAAACGCCGCTCGTGCTTACTCGTCCGCAACGCCATGCATCCATCGGTCATTTCCGCTCCTACGTCGAGCGCCAACTTGCTGCCGCGCCGCGCCGTTCAGTGCCGCAACGAGTGATGACGACGCTTGACAGCGGATTGATGGAATTCGCGCAAGGCTTGCTCGATCAGCGTCTTGAGGCGCTCGCCAATCGTCGCGTGCACAATGGTGCGGCGCTCATCATTGACCGCCGCACCGGCGAAATTCTGTCATGGGTGGTCGCTGGAGCGGATGCCGCCGACACGACGCCGGGCCGCTATCTGGACGCGGTGCTGGTGCCGCGCCAACCCGGTTCGGCGCTGAAGCCCTTTCTCTATGCCGCCGCCTTTGACGATGGCTGGTCGCCCGGCGTCCGCATCGAGGATGCGCCGCTTTCAGAGGCAGTCGGCACCGGCCTTCATCGCTTCAACAATTACAGCCGTCAATTTTATGGCGACGTCACCATCCGTCAGGCGCTCGGTAATTCATTGAACATACCGGCGGTTCATGCTGTCAATTTCGTCGGCCCGGATCGCTATTTGTCGCTGCTACACGACCTCGGTTTCAAGAGCCTGACAAAAGGCGCTGGCTTCTATGGCGATGGCCTCGCGCTCGGCAATGGCGAGGTCTCGCTGCTCGAACTGGTGCGCGGCTTTGCGGCATTGGCCAATGAAGGCCGCACAATGCCGCTCCGTGCCGTCGTCGATCCTCATGCGCGCAAGGCCAAAGGCACGCGGGTTTTCAGCGCTGATGCCGCGACCATGATCGGCAATATCTTGTCAGACCCCTGGGCTCGCGTTATGGAGTTCGGTCGTTACTCAACCTTGAACCTGCCGATCCAGACGGCGGTAAAAACCGGCACCTCCACCGACTACCGCGACGCATGGGCGGTCGGCTATGACAGCCGTTATGTCGTCGGCATCTGGATGGGCAATCTCGACCAGAGCCCTACCGATGGCATAACCGGCTCAACCGGCCCCGGCCTCGTGTTGCGCGGCCTTTTCGCCTATCTCAATCGCGACCAGAACACTGGCAGGCTCCCCCTGAGCGCCGACCTCTCGCTGAAAGACAATTGCGCCTTTACCGATGGCGCCTGCGCGCAAGTCTTTGATTATCGCACCGCAGTTTCCTATGAGCGCCCTGTGGTCGATGCGCCGGGGCCGTTCATCCAGAGCCCGACGCCCGATCTCCGCCTCGCTTACGATCCACGCCTTCCCGCCGATCGCCAGAAATTCCGCTTCGCTCTCGTCGGCGTGGAGCCGCAAGATCGAGTGACATGGCTGATCAACGACGAGCAGATCGCAGAAACAGATGGCGGTGAGCTGATGTGGTCCGTTCGCCGCGGCGTCTATGCGCTGACCGCTTTGGTAACGACCCCGGGCGGTGAAAAAACACTAGGCCCCGTCGCGTTCTCAGTCCGTTAGCGGCGTTGCAATCAACGCCTGCCTGCCGCACCATTCTTTCAAAAAGAAAGGCGGGAGGGATACATGACGAAGAAGAAGCATGTTCTGATTGCCGGTGCGTCGGGCCTTGTCGGCTATGCTGCGCTGAAGCATTTCGCGCATCTTCCCGACTATGAAGTCACCGCCGTTTCGCGCCGTAAGCCGGTTGAGACGTTCGGCGCGAATTTCGTTGCTGCTGATCTTACCGACGCGAAATCCTGCGCCGGGATTTTTGGTTCGCTGAGCGGCGTCACGCATCTCGTCTATGCAGCGCTCTATGAAAAGCCGGGCTTGATGCAAGGCTGGGTCGAAGACGATCAGATCGCCACCAATGACCTGATGCTGCGCAATCTTTTCGAGCCGCTGGAGAAGGCGGCGAGCGGCCTGCGCCATGTCGCGTTTCTTCAGGGCACCAAAGCCTATGGCGCGCATGTTCGCGCGCTCGCCGTGCCCGCCCGTGAAGACCGGGACGAGTTGCGTACGCAGAAGAATTTCTACTGGCAGCAGGAAAACTACATCCGCGAGAAGAGCGCTGGCCGCTCGTGGGCCTGGACGATCTTTCGTCCGCAAATCATTTTCGGCATGTCACTCGGCAGCGCCATGAACCTGATCCCCGCCATCGGCGTTTATGGCGCGTTGCTGAAAGAGCAGGGCAAGCCGCTCGCTTTTCCCGGCGGCACCGGCGCGGTGCTTGAGGCGGTTGATAGCGATCTTCTGGCCCGGGCAATCGCCTGGGCGGGGGAGGCGGAGGCAGCCCGCGATCAGGCTTTCAACGTCACGAATGGCGATGTCTTCGTTTGGCAGAATGTCTGGCCGGCCATAGCTGATGCGCTCGGCATGGAGCCGGGGCCCGCTCAGCCGCAATCGCTGGGGAGCACCATGCCCGCACGCGCCGCAGATTGGGATCGCCTTCGCACCAAACACAATCTCGCTTCGCCCGGCCTCGACGCCTTTATTGGTGAGTCCTTTCACTATGCCGATTTCTGCATGGCTTATGGCGTGGAGCGCAGCGTGCCGCCGGCCATCGTTTCGACGGTGAAGATCAGGAGGGCCGGATTTCACGATGTCATCGACACGGAAGATATGTTCCGAAAATCCTTCCGCGAATTTCAGGATGCGCGGCTCTTACCCCCCAGAGGCTGATCATGAGCGAAGTTTCCTACAATGTGAAAGGCGCGGCGGCGATCATCCGTTTCGAGCGTCCCGACAAGCTCAACGCCTTCACTTATCAAATGCTGAACGATTTCCGTTCCGCCGTGAAGCGCGCCGAAGCTGACCCCGATGTCTTCGGTATCATTATCACCGGAGCGGGGCGCGCCTTCAGCGCGGGCCTCGACACAGGCGCGTTGACGGCAACGGCCGCGCAAGGTTCGTCTTCCGGGCGTAATGTCCAGCGTGATGATGGCGAGTTGCCAGCGCTCTTTTCCTATCTGCTTCAGATCGAGAAGCCCGTTATCGCCGCAGTCAACGGCGTCGCGGCGGGCGGCGGCTTTGTGCTGGCTATGATGTGCGACCTGCGGTTTTGTGCGGAGGAAGCGAGCTTCACCACCGCCTTTTCCCGCCGTGGCCTCGTTGCGGAACACGGCACCAGCTATCTTCTGCCGCGCCTCATTGGCACTAGTCGCGCTCTCGATCTCCTCTGGAGCGCGCGGCGCATTGATGCCGCTGAGGCGCAACGCATCGGCTTTGCCGATCGCATCGTGCCCGGCACTCTACTTATGGAGGTGGCGCTCGCTTATCTCGCCGACCTCGCAACCAATGTCTCGGCCCATTCCGTCGCGCAGATGAAAGCCGCGGTTTATCGCCACCTCTCCATGCCGCTGGCCGCCGCCCTCATTGACGCCGACAAGGTCACCTATGCCGCGCTTGACCATCCGGACGCGAAAGAAGGCGTTGCCTCTTTTATCGAACGTCGTGCGCCACGCTTCGCCCCTTGGACAGGAGGGAAGAAATGACGGCCAAGACTTACAAATCCATCATCTGCGAAAAATTCGGCGGGGTCGTCAGGTCGGCGTTCAGTCGCCCCGAGCATCGCAACGGTATCACGGGCAGCATGACACTGGGGCTGGCGCGTCTTCGACGATGCCGCAAGCTCTCCGCGCGTTTCTGGAGAAACGGAAACCGAAGTTCGAGAGTCTCTAAATCCATCTCCCTTTAGGAGAGGGGGGAGGACTAAGACACCAAATTCACCGCGATGCCGCAAACATCGAAACTGCCGCCCTTTACAGCCAGCCCCTGCGCCTTTGCCGCCTCCAGCACCGGCTTTGCATCGCGCACCGCAATATCGATGGCCACGACACCCGTGCCATCCGCATCAACCGGCGGCACGAATTTGATGGCGCCCTTAGTCAGCCGTATCACCCCACCCTCAACCGGCGATTCCAGCAAATCGCCCCAACGTTTGGCCGCCGCTTCGGGGGCGCGATCCTGTATCGTCACCGACGTCAATCCGACGACGTTCTCCGCCGCTTTGGCGTTGCGCCACTCGCGCCCGGCAGGAGGCCAATCGCCATCCGTCTCAAGATAGTCGGCCACGCCGCCAACGGAATCGATCGACGTCAGCACACCATTGAAATCGCCCGGATGGAAATGCGTGAAAGTATATTTCTTGTCCTGATGTTCCGCGATCTTGCGTATGCCGAGCTTCTCCATCCGCGCGCGATGCGTAAGCGCATCCGGCGCTTGCATGATGACCATGTAGCCCGCATCGCCGCCACGCCGTTTCAGATATCGCGCGGCTGAAGCATCGTCGCGCACGGGTTGCACCACTTCGAGGAACTCGCCGCCGGCTGGAAGCACCGCGTTGACAAGGCCGAAGATCGCCACGCCCGGATCGCGATAAGCGACCTTCAGACCTAGCACCGCCTCGAGTCGTTGTACGACGGGCTCAAGTTCCCTTGCGACAAGTGCAATCTGTCTGAGACGCATTCTTTCCTCCCGTTCAATTTTATTTCCGCCCTTCCGTCGCGGAAATCAGGGCGGGGGTGATTTGCGTTCTCGCATCATGGATGCGCGCGCCCCAATCGCAAAATTTCGGCTTGCCTCAAGCTGAACGGGTGGGTCAGGATTAGTAAAATAAAATTACGAATTAGGGGAGTGAGGCCAATGCGCTTCGGTGTGTTCTTCGAGATCAGCATTCCGCGTCCATGGAGTCCGCAAGTCGAGAGCCAGGTTTACGACAACTGCATCGAGCAGGCCGTGCTTGCCGATGAGCTCGGCTTCCATCACGCCTGGGCGGTAGAGCATCACTTCCTTGAGGAATATTCTCATTGCTCGGCGCCGGAAATATTTCTTGCCACCGTCGCAGCGAAAACAAAAAACATCCGCGTCGGTCACGGCATCAACGTCTGTGTGCCGGAGATCAATCATCCGATTCGCATTGCGGAGCGCTCCGCCGTGCTCGATCTGGTTTCGCATGGTCGCCTTGATGTCGGCACGGGCCGCAGCGCTACGTGGACCGAGCTTGGCGGTTTCCGCGCCAATCCCGACACGACCAAAGCCACATGGGCTGAAATCGTTCGCGCTATTCCGAAAATGTGGACGCAGGAACGCTACGCGCATGATGGCATATGCTTTTCGATGCCCGAACGTGCCGTCTTGCCCAAGCCCTATCAGACGCCGCATCCGCCCCTCTGGGTCGCGGTGACGAGCCCTGGCACGGAGATCGATGCTGCCGAACACGGCATGGGCGCGCTGGGTCTCACCTTCAACGATTTCCCCGAGCAGGAGCGTCGCGTCAACGCCTACCGCAAGATCATCAAGACCTGCGAACCGGCAGGCAGCTTCGTCAACGATCAAGTCGCCTCGGTGAATTTTCTCTACTGCCATGAGGACGCCGCCGCCGGCAATGCGACCGGCCAGCGTTTGATCGGCACCTTCGGTTATCTCGCCTCGCAACTCGTCTCGGCGCGCGAAGTTTATGCGTCGCCCTCTTATGCGAGCTTCGGCCTGCTGCCGCAGGTGCGACGCGGCTCCAATGTGCCGGGCGATACGCCGCCACTGCCGCCGGGCATGGCTATCGGCGATCCGAAACAGATCATCGCTACCTTGAAACAATGGGAATCCACCGGCGTCGATTGCGTCAACTTCCTGCTGAACGCGATGGAGACGGTGCCGCAAGCCGAAGTGCTGGCGAGCCTCCGCCTCTTTGCCAAGGAGGTTATGCCAGCCTTCCAGACCGGTCGTAAACACGCCAGCGTCGCCGAATAAGGAAACAGACCCATGCCGATTTTCGGAATGCTCAACATCGACCCGAAGTCCCACAAGCAGCCACGTGTCAAAGCACTGGCAAAGGAATCCGTCTCTATCGAGAAGGTCGAAACATTGGCCTTCACGTTTGAGGTGCAAGCACAGCCTTCCTTCGCGCTGGTCCCGCCCGCGTTGCATCCTTCGCTGCCATCCTATTGCTCGCTAAGGCTGCGCAAGCACTATGACAGCCCCTTTGGCGCTTTCACCATTGCCGAGCTATGCATGAATGCGCGGGCTTCTTCGATCTATACCGGCTATTGCCTCGGCGCCTTCACCGACAATCCCGACGCCGCGCAATGGCTGCGTGATGCATATGGCGCACCGGTCGAGGTGGCGGAGTCCGTGTCATTGGTGAAGCGTCACTACGGCATAGAAGGCCGCGTCGAGAAAGACGGCGAAATCCTCCTTGATGCGACCCTTGCCATGCCCGGCTATATTTCCGGCAGCGATGTCCTCTACACGCCAAACCTCAACTACGCGGAAGTCGATGGCGCGCTGAAGCTCATTCCCGGCGAGATCGAATACGCCATAAAGGACGCGAAACGCGGCGAGGCGGTCTTTCGTACCCTGAACCTCGCGGCCTTTGGCGGCGCGGCGGCGATCCCGACAAACCACCTGCCTGCAACCTTCACGACATCAAGCCTCACCTACATGGAGGTCCGCTACGTCCTCGACCCGGCAGTCCCAGCCTTCATGGGCGCCACCAAGGTCGCCTGATACATTTCGGCCCTCCCGTGCACCCCGGACCAATCGCGCGAACCTTCACTATCGCCCCCTTAAGGGAGCGGTGGAGGTTCGGGCAGTGGGCCCTCGTTCGAGGCGCTTGACTGGCCTTAAAATCATCATAAAACAGTAGCTTCTCGCCCGGATTTTACGGACATGAAGAAGGCCAAATGACGAAAGTTGTTATCCTCGCAGGCGGCCTCGGCACACGTATCTCCGAAGAGAGTCAGCTCCGTCCCAAGCCAATGATCGAGATCGGCGGGCGCCCGATCCTCTGGCACATCATGAAGATCTATACCCATTATGGTATAACCGACTTCATCATTTGCCTCGGTTATCGTGGCTATATGATCAAGGAATATTTCGCGAACTACGTCCTCCATTCCTCGGACGTCACCATTGATGCGAAGACCGGCCAGATCGAATTTCATCAACACGCCGCCGAGCCCTGGCGCATCACACTTGTCAATACTGGCGACGACACCATGACCGGCGGTCGCGTGAAACGCATACGGGATTATCTCACTCCCGGTGAGACTTTCTGCATGACCTATGGCGACGGCGTCGCCGATATCGAGATCGACAAGCTTCTGGCTTTCCACAAGGCTCATGGCAAGGAAGCGACGCTTACCAGCGTTGTACCGCCGGGCCGTTATGGCGCGCTTGAAATGCAGGGCGACAGTGTTCAGCGCTTCATCGAGAAGCCGCCTGGCGACAATGCCTGGATCAATGGCGGCTTCTTCGCTCTCGAGCCTTCCGTCATCGACCGCATCGCTGACGACGCCACACCTTTCGAGGCGGCTCCGCTTGCGAGTCTTGCCAAGGACGGGCAGTTGCAAGCCTATCGCCACAGGGGGTTCTGGCAGCCGATGGACACATTGCGCGAGAAGAACCACCTCGAAGAGCTATGGGCGAGCGGCAGAGCGCCATGGAAGATTTGGGGGTAGAGGTGCGGATCGACGGCCTCGATAAAACCTTCTGGCGCGGCAAGCAGGTTCTTCTGACCGGTCATACCGGGTTCAAGGGATCGTGGGCCACACTATGGTTATCGTCGCTCGGCGCAGAGGTGACGGGCCTCGCACTGACGCCTGAAACCGAACCCAATCTTTTCGCGCTGGCCTCGGTTCAAAATAATGTCCGTTCCCATATCGTCGATCTTCGCGACCGCGAGGCAGTGAGCGCTACAGTGCGAGCGGCAGCACCTGAAATCGTTATCCACATGGCGGCGCAACCCATTGTCCGCCGCTCCTATGTCGAACCGGTCGAAAATTTCGCAACGAACATCATGGGCACGGTGCATCTTCTTGATGCGCTGCGAAGCGTGGATTGTCTGAAGACCGTTCTCGTCGTCACAACCGACAAGGTTTACGAAAACACGGAGCTAGGTGTCGCTTTTCGAGAGGATGATCCGCTCGGCGGGCACGACCCCTATGCGGCCTCAAAGGCCGCGGCTGAAATCGTCACGTCGAGCTACGCTCGTTCTTTCTTTGAGGAGAAGGGCGTCCGTGTTGCGACGGCACGCGGCGGCAACGTCATCGGCGGCGGCGATTTCTCGCTGGACCGTATCGTGCCCGATGTCTGGCGCGCGGTGCGCGCGGGGGAGCCGGTTCTCTTGCGCAATCCGGCTGCGGCGCGCCCCTGGCAACATGTTCTCGATTGTCTCAGCGGCTATTTCTCCTTCGTGCGCGGCCTTACAGACGGCGCCAAACTGCCGGCAGCGCTCAACTTCGGCCCGCCGCATGATAGTGCGCCGCTCTCCGTCGCCGAATTGGCGGCGGCTGTTCAGGCTGCCCTTGGTGCAGGCGACAAATGGCGTCCGGCAAAGGATGCCGGGCCGCGTGAAATGATGCAGCTCGAAATCGATTCAAGCCGGGCTCGTGCCGTTCTCGGCTGGAAAGATCATCTCCCCGGGCATCTGAGCGTCGAGTGGCTTTCCGAGTGGTATCGGGGGCTGAATACGGGTGAGGATATGCGCGCGATAACGCTCTCCCAGATCGCAGCCTATGAGAAGCTTTACCGCGCGGCGAATGCGCCTCTTGGTGCTTCATGAGCAATCGCTTCGACATTCTGCCGACGCCTTTGGTCGGCGTCATGCGCCTCGATCGTATCCGCATGGGCGACCAGCGCGGCTGGCTTGAGCGCATGTTTTGTGCCGAGGAATTGAGCGCCGCTGGCTGGACATGGAGCATAGCGCAGATCAATCGGACACTGACGCTCAACCGCGGCACGTTGCGCGGTATGCATTTTCAGAGCGCGCCTCACCTGGAGGCAAAGCTTGTGAGTTGCCTCGCAGGAGAGGTTTTCGATGTCACCGTCGATCTCAGAAAAAACTCCGCGACCTATTTGCAGTGGCATGGCGAGGTCTTGTCTGCCGACAACGCAAGAAGCCTGCTCATTCCCGAAGGCTTCGCTCATGGCTTCCAGACGCTGAGCGACAAAGTCGAGATGCTCTATTTCCATTCCGCCGCCTATGCGCCACAAGCCGAGGACGGTTTGAGGCCAGATGATCCGGCGCTCGCTATCGCCTGGCCGCTCGCCATATCTGAAATGTCAGCGCGGGACCGCGGCCACAAATTGCTGAGCGAGAGGGCTAAACCGTGAAGTGTCGCCATTGCGGAACCCTGCTCCGGCATTCTTTCGTCGATCTCGGCGCGGCTCCCCCGTCGAATGCATATCTGACCGCGGATGCCCTCAACGGACCCGAGACCTGGTATCCTCTGCGCGTTCTCGTCTGCACCTCATGCTGGCTGGTACAGACCGAAGATCATGCGGGCCGGGAGGATCTCTTCGCCCATGACTATGCCTATTTCAGTTCCACATCGACCGGATGGCTTGCTCATGCCAGCTCATATGTGGATGCGATGGCAAAGCGTTTTACGTTGAACACAAAAAGCATGGTTGTCGAGGTGGCCGCGAATGACGGCTACCTTCTTCAATATGTGAAGGCGCGAGACATTCCCTGTTATGGCGTTGAGCCGACGACGAGCACCGCCGACGCTGCGCGCGCCAAGGGCATCGAGATTATCGAGCGTTTCTTCGGTGTGGAACTGGCGCGAGAACTGGTTGCAGAAGGCAGGCAAGCCGATCTGACGGCGGCCAACAACGTGCTCGCGCATGTGCCCGACATAAACGATTTCGTCCAAGGCTTCGCCACGCTCCTGAAGCCTGCAGGCGTTTCGACATTCGAGTTTCCCCACTTGCTGCAACTCGTGAACGATTGCCAGTTCGATACGATTTATCACGAGCATTATTCCTATCTCTCGCTGACGGCGGTCGAACGCATATTCAAAGCCAATGGCCTTGACGTTTTCGATGTCGAGGAACTTCCCACGCACGGTGGTAGCTTGCGCGTATATGCACAGAAGCAGGGTGGGCCTCACGATTTATCATCTCGCGTCACGGCAATGCTTGCGCGTGAAAATTCGGCGGACATGACTGACATTGCTTTCTATGAGGGCTTTCAGGTGAGAGCTGAAAAAGTGAAAGACGATTTCGTCGCCTTCCTCATCGAGGCCAAGCGCCAAGGTCTGAAGGTCGGTGCCTATGGTGCTGCCGCGAAGGGCAACACGCTGATGAACTTCGGCGGCGTCCGACCCGATCTCCTGCCTTATGTCGTGGATCGCGCTGAGGCGAAGCAAGGCAAATATATGCCAGGTAGCCGTATCCCCATCGTTGGTGAGGCGCATCTCCGTGCCGACCGCCCAGACCGCATCGTCATTCTGCCCTGGAACATAAAAGGCGAGGTGATTGCGCAACTCGCCTATGCGAAAGAATGGCGGGCCCGTTTCGTGACCGCCGTTCCTCGCCTTGAGGAGATTGGCTGAGCATGGCATCAGTCACAATCGGAGTCCCCGTCTATAACGGTGCCGCCACACTGCGCGAATGCCTTGAATGTCTGCGCAATCAGACGTTTCGGGACATCGAGATTTTGATTTCCGACAATGCCTCCAACGACAATAGCGCCGCCATAGCGCAGGAATTTGTCGATTCAGATCCTCGTTTCAAGCTCATTCGCAGGCCTGAAAATATGGGCGCTCGTGGGAATTTCGACGGTCTTTTGGCGATGGCGACCGGCGATCTCTTTATGTGGCGTTCGGACGATGACTTGTCCGACGAGAATTTCGTCGAAGCCTTGAAAGCAAGTATTGAAAGCGGTCCCAGAGCGCGATTGGGGGTGCCCAAAGTCGTGTTCCTGAAGGAAGACGGGTCGGTTAAATCGGAACACGGCTATCCCGACGTCTCAGGCGCATCTCGCGCCACTCGCATCGGCCGGACATTGATGGGGATGAATCCAAGCTGGATATATGGGCTGTGGGACAGGCGGACGCTGATCGCGACGCTCGAACGCACAAGCGCGGCATATCCCTATTTATGGGCTTGGGACCCGCTGGCGCTCTTTCCCGTTGTTCTCGATGAAGGAGTGTCAGGCGCTGAACATACGCGACTTTTCAAGCGCGTGGTGCCTGCGAGATATAGTTCGCGTACGACGGCGGCAAACATGATGACGATGCGGCGGGAGTTCAGAGCCGCTTGTTTGGAGGAATTTCGCCGGAGAAGCTGGACCTTTTCAGAGCGCGTTATTCTGTCGGTTTATATATTTCGATTTACGAATAAGAACGTCTACAGGTTCCTCAAGTTGATGCGCCGATACATGCGGGAAAAATTGGGAATCATCAAATGAGCGGATTCGGCAGTCGGGAAGCGACATGCGCATCCTGTTGACAGGCGCATCGGGTTTCGTCGGGCGTCAGGCGCTCGCTGCTTTGGCCGTTTCCACGCATGAGGTTCATGCAGTCTCGCGCCAGCTTCCGCCGGATAGCAGCGGCGTCATCTGGCACAAGGCGGATCTTCTACATACAGATGCGCCATTGGAGATCGTCGAATCCGTGCGGCCGGATTGCGTTCTGCATCTTGCCTGGTGCGTCGAGCACGGCAAGTTCTGGACGGATCCAGCCAATATAGATTGGGCCGCCGCGACGCTGAAGCTCGCGCAAGCTTCGGCTGCCTCCGGTGTTCGCCGCTTTGTCGGCGCGGGCACCTGCTATGAATATGATTGGCCTGCCGATGGCGTGTGCAATGAATTGGACACGCCGATCAGGGCGCACACGCTCTATGACGAAACGAAAGACGCTTGCCGCCACGCGCTCGCAACTTTGGCATCCGATGCGGGCATGAGCTTTTCTTGGGCCCGGCTTTTCTTCCTCTATGGCCCGTACGAAAACCCGGGTCGGCTCGTTTCCTCCGTCGCGCGTGCGCTTTTGCGCGGCGAAGAGGCGCGCTGTTCCGCAGGCCTTGCGATCCGGGATTTCATGGATGTGCGCGATGCGGGTGCCGCATTGGCGGCTCTTGCATCGTCCAATGTGGAAGGTCCGGTCAACATCGCCAGCGGAGCGCCGGTATCCGTAGCAGATCTCGTTCGGCGTCTGGCGCAGCTTGCCGAGCGGAGCGATCTTCTACGTCTCGGCGCGATTCCCGATAGAACAGGGGAGCCGCCCCGGATTGTGGCCGATATTACGCGCCTCAAAACTGAAGTCGGCTTCGTGCCTACCCATGACCTCGATTCAGGCCTGCGTAATGCGCTGTCTTTCTGGGCCAATATCGAAACGGATCGCACCTAGTTCCGCAACGCGCCCTTCAGCAGGGTCGCGTAAAAGCGCAGGCTTACTCCCCGGGGGGTGTCGAGCCCCATGCGCGCAATGCAAGCGCGATCCTGTTCGGATGCAGACCCAAGGCCACGCACGAAAAGCGCGGCAAGTTTCAGTGGTGTGCTGGATGCGGCTTTCAGCTTCTGCAACGCGGGCATCAGGCGCTGTTCGATCGCTGTGAGATCGGTACCGAAGGGGAAGGGGGGAATGAGCCCTGCACCCGCCAGCGGTTGCATCGCTTGCGCAACATGCGCGGGCGTATTCCTGCGGAAGGCAGCGGGAATTTCATAGTTCGTCTCGATCTTGCCGCTCTTCTTTGCCTGCGCCAGAAGCTCATCCTGAAAACGAGCATCCGTCACGGCGAGCAGCGCGACGATCGTATCCCGGTCGGTCTGTCCGCGCAGATCGGCGATGCCATATTCAGTGACGATAATGTCGCGCAAGTGGCGCGGGATGGTCGTGTGGCCATAGGTCCAGCGGATATTCGATAATAGCTTGCCGTCGCTTTCGCGCGTTGAGCGCAGCGTGATGATCGAATGGGCATCATCGAGAGCAAAGGCCTGCGAGACAAAATTATATTGACCGCCGACGCCACTGACGACACGCCCATCTTCCAGCGCGTCCGAAATAACTGCGCCCAGCAGCGTCACCATCATGGCGCTGTTGACGAAACGTGCGCCGACCCGCGCCTGCCGCTTTTTATCCTCATCGCCATAAAGTTCGTTGATGAACGAAATGGCGGACATGCGAATTTTGGCGAGTTGCTCGGCAGGCATATCGCGCAAGGCTTGATAAAAAGCACGGGGGCCAAGGAAGAACCCCGCATGGAGAACGATCCCATCGACCTCGCGCTTGAGAATTCCGGCCTTCATGAGGTCGATGAATATATCGACGAACATTTCGCTCGCGCCGTAAAGCCCACGCTCAAAAACGCTGTCGTCGAGCGGTGTCGTTCTCCGTTGCCCGAGTCGCGATAGCGCGGCCTTATAAGCGGCATTCTCTTTGTGGCGGAGAATAAGCCCCTGCGCCACGGCATCACCCATTGAGCCGATACCGATTTGCAGTGTTCCGCCATCGGGCACGAGCCCCGCCACATAGAGCCCAATCGCATAATCCGAAATGCCGATGGGTTCCTTCGGAGGAGCAAAAAGCTGAAAGCTGTGGCCGTCGAGAATGTGTGTAAAGGCCGTAGAGGGCACGTCCGCTTCGCCCGGCATGACCGGCAACTCGTCATTCACTTCGCCGACGAAAATGAAATCCGCCTTGCCTTCAGCGCGTGCCTTCAAAAGATCGAGCGTGATGTCCGTATTGCAACTCAGATTGAAGCAATCGTCAGCGATGCCGCGCCCCGCCACCAGTTGCGCCACAACATTGACGCGCCGGTCGAGAATGTAGCGCAGCGCATGAGTATAATTCGCCGATATGTAGCTCTGCTGCGCGAGCGGCGAGCCGAGCCAGCGCCCGGCAAGAAAGAAGAATTCGTTGACTTCAATATTCGCCGGAAGCCGCTTCTCACGCAGCGCTCTCACATAGGCGAGTTCGGGATAATCGCCGAAAAGTCGCTCAACGACCGGCCCCATGAACCGCCGCTCGAGATCGCTTGAGGGTCGCGGCTTTTCAAGCGTCAACGCCGTGAAGATCGTCAGATCAATTGATGGGTCAGCCGCCGCGCGCTCGTAAAGCGCATTGGCGATGTGGTTGGCTTTGCCGAGCCCGAGCGGCAGCGCCAGAACGATTTTCTTTCCCACCTCGCGGATGATCGCCTCGGCAATATCATCCGCATTGTCATGTCTGTGGAGCGCCGTCATGACAGGGCGGTGCAGCGCGTGAGGCGGGCGAGCGTCTCAGCGGATGCTTCGGCGCTGTGTTTGGTCGGTATCAGAAACGTCTGGCTTTTTTTCGTCATTGAACTCTGGCGACAAGTCTTCGGGAGCAAAATCATCAACCTCGATAACCTTCGCCACAGCGGCGTCGGTGGCGGCAAGCTGTCTTGCCTCATCGGCGTTGATAATGCCCTTCTTTTGCGCTTCCTGCGAGTCGTGGATGCCTGCCTTGTGCATCCGCTCGGAAATCGTCTGCGTTTCGGCTACGAGCGCGAAGGCGGTTTCGAGACGCGAGAGGCCTTCGCTGCCCGAACCGTGAAAAATGCCACTGGTGAGGCGGTCCCGCGCGTTTGTCGCGGTCAGCAGAACATCGGCGCAGGCCTGCGTGATGCTGTCCGCTGGTCCGCCATGGCGTCGCCCGAAGGGAAGGGTGAAGAGACGCAGAAGCCACGCCGCCGGGCGGTTCGGCAGATTGGCGAGGATTTCATCCTGTTTTTGTTCGATGGTGGCGAAACCCGTTTCCATGCACCATTCGACGATGACCCGGTCGCTTGCCTGCCGTCCTTCATCCTCCCAGCGCTTCAGTACGGCGGAGAGCAGATAGAGTTCAGAAAAAATATCACCAAGCCGCGCCGAGAGCATTTCCCTTCGCTTCAGGCTTCCACCGAGCGTCAGCAAGGCCATGTCGGATGTCAGTGCAAAGCCCGCGCAATACCGACCGAGGCGACCGTAGAAGCGTTGCGTCTCTCCGGCGTTCGGCGTGGGTGCGTAGCGGCCATTGGTGAGCGCCCGGCCAAAGGCGCTGAAAGCTGTCTTCAGCCCGTGCCCTACATGCTGCCAGAAAAGCTGGTCAAACTGATCGAGGCCGCGAGCGCGATCCTCGTCGCCCAGCGCCATCATTTCCTTCAGCAAATAAGGATGGCTGCGAATGGCTCCCTGGCCGAAGACGATGAGGCTGCGCGTCAGAATATTGGCGCCTTCCACCGTGATCGCCACAGGCAGCGAGCGATAAAGGCTGCCCAGATAGTTGAGCGGCCCGTCGATCACGGCTTTGCCCGCGTGGATATCCATCGCGTCATTGACGACGACGCGCATGCGCTCGGTCGCCTGACTTTTCATGATGGCTGAAATGACGGAAGGCTTATGGCCTTGGTCGAGCCCGGCACATGTCAGTCGCCGCGTGCCGTCAAGCATATAGGCCGTGCCCGCGATCCGCGCCAGCCGCTCTTGAATACCCTCGAACTTGCCGATGGAAATGCCGAACTGGCTGCGCACCCGCGCATAGGCACCACTCGTATATGCGCAGAACGCTGCGCCTGCCGCTGACATCGAGGGCAGCGAAATGCCGCGCCCGGCGGCCAGCGCACTCATCAGCATTTGCCAGCCCTGGCCCGCCCGCTCCGCGCCACCGATAATGGCGTCGAGCGGCACGAAAACGTCTCTACCGCTATTGGGGCCGTTCTGAAAAACCTGCATGGCCGGCAGATGGCGGCGACCGATGGTGACGCCGGGGGTGTCGGTGGGAATGAGCGCCACCGTGATGCCGAGGTCTTCTTTATCGCCGAGTAACCGATCGGGGTCATGCAGCTTGAAGGCAAGCCCGAGCACCGTCGCCACTGGCCCCAGCGTGATGTAACGCTTGTGCCAGGTGAGGCGAATGCCGAGCATATCTTTTCCGTCATAGCGCCCGTGGCAAACGACGCCGATGTCGATCATTGAAGCAGCATCCGATCCCGCTTCCGGGCTGGTCAATCCAAAGCAAGGAATTTCGCGCCCATCCGCAAGCCGGGGCAGCCAATATTTGCGCTGCTCTTCGGTACCAAATTGCATCAGCAACTCGCCCGGTCCCAGCGAGTTCGGCACCATGGCCGTTACCGCGCCTGCAATTGAGCGCGTCGAAATCTTGCGCACCACCTCGGAATGAGCGAAGGCCGAAAATCCAAGCCCGCCATATTCCTTCGGAATAATCATTCCAAAGAATTTTTTTGACTTCAGAAAATCCCACGCCTCGGGCGGCAGGTCGCGCAACTCCCAATTGATCTTCCAGTCGTCGAGCATCGCGCAAAGCTCGTCCACTGGGCCATCAAGGAAGGCTTGCTCTTCAGCGTTCAGACAGGCCGGTTTCGTATCCAGAAGCTTTTGCCAATCAGGATCGCCGGTGAACAGATCGGCATCCCACCACACATCGCCAGCCTCGATGGCCTCGCGCTCCGTCGCAGACATTGTCGGCAGGACGCCGCGGGCCCAGTGAAAAATTGGGCGGGACAAGAAAGATTTTCGGAATTGGGACATGCTGAAGCCGCTCCTTTATCTATCTCTCATAACGCATGAGATGCAGGGTGGTTTCGTGTCGTTTGTCGATTTTTCCGGATTATGAGCCGCTGAACCAGTTGTACCCCTGATCTTCCCAATATCCTCCCGGATAGTCGTTGGTGACGAATATCTCGACAATATGTTTTGGATTCTTGAACCCAAGTTTTGTTGGTACGCGGAGCTTCATTGGATATCCGTATTTGACCGGCAAAACCTCGTCGCGATAATCGAGGGCGAGCAGAGTTTGCGGATGCAGCGCCGTCGCCATGTCGATGCTCGAATAATATCCGTCAGCGCATTTGAATCCGACATATTTTGCGGTCGTATCTGCGCCCACTCGTTCAAGAAATACCTTGAACGGCACGCCGCCCCATTTCCCGATCGCGCTCCATCCCTCGATGCAAATATGCTGAGTGACCTGCGTTTCATGCGGCAGTGTGCGCAACGCTTCAACAGTCCAGGGCTTCTTGTCTGCAATCAGGCCCGCAAGTCGCAGCTTGTAATTAGCGCCGTTGATGACCGGCGCACGGCTCTCAGGATAAAAGGCGTTGAATGGAAAAGGATCGGTGATCGCGCTTTCGGGATGGGTCCGGGCGAGGCGGCGGGGGTTGAAGATCGCTGCCTGCACTCGATCATTCCATCTCGACATGGCGAAGAGAACACGATCGACCGCATCGCCATCGGTGAGATTGCAGCCCGAGAGCATGGTCAGCGCCCCGAGCGAAAGCCCCTGACGTAGAAACATGCGCCGCTCGATACGCTTTACCTGCGGCCCCAGTTCGTTCAGCCGAACAGTCTTGGGACGAGAAGGCGACTTCATCGAGATGTTTCCTCGTCATGGGCCACCGCCGCGCGACCGGTTATCATCGGCCAGAGCGTCGTGGGCACCAGCGCGACAAGCGCCAGATGAACGAGGAGAAACAGCACAATCCCCGCCATCGCCGAAAAATGCACGATACGCGCAATGTCGTAGCCACCAAACAGGGCGGTGAGGAGTTGAAATTGCACTGGTTTCCAGATCGCCAATCCGCTGGCAACCACGAGAAAGCCAAGCAGAACGACGCCGATATAGGAGAGCTTCTGCACGGCATTATAGCGACCGGGAGAATGGGCAAGCCGCAACTCCAGCGCCGCTTGCGCGTCCTCGCTGATCATGCGGGGCGACAGCGGAAAAAAGCGTCGCCGCAAATGGCCCGAAGCAATGCCATAGGCGAGATAGGCCAGACCGTTGGCCACCAGCAGCCACATGGCGGTAAAGTGCCATGCCAGCGCCCCGGCCAGCCAGCCGCCTAGCGTCAGCGAATTGGGAAAGGTGAAGCCGAAGAGCGGCGAGGCATTGTAGATCCGCCAGCCACTTGCGATCATGCAGATCATGGCAAAGGCGTTGATCCAATGCGTGACACGCACCACCAGCGGATGGATGAGGCGTCGGGCTTCGCCTGTGCCGGACATATCGGTCATGCCGCAGCTTAACCCACGCGACCCGCTATCGGCAGAGTTTTCAGACGACCACACGCAGACGTGAATCGGCGTGATCGTCCGCTGTTGTGGTTATAATATGAGCGCGTAATAGAACAGAGCGCTCAACAAGCCCACCGGAAGGCCAATCATGACCGAACTGACCGTCGCGGCCACCCAGATGGCATGTGGAACCGACCGCGAGGAAAACATCGCGAAAGCCGAGCAGCTTGTTGAGCGCGCGGCAGAGCAGGGTGCGCGGTTCATTCTGCTTCAGGAGCTATTTGAAACGCCCTATTTCTGCAAGGACACCGCGCCCGATCTCATGCACCTGGCGCTTCCTGTCGCCGAAAATCCAGCCGTCCGGCACATGCAGGCGCTGGCCCGCCGTCTCGCTGTCGTCTTGCCGATCTCGATCTATGAGCGCGCCAACAACGCGCTCTTCAATACGCTGGTGATGATCGACGCCGATGGTGAAATCCTCGGCCTCTATCGCAAGTCGCACATCCCGGACGGGCCCGGCTATGGGGAGAAATATTATTTTTCCCCCGGCGACACCGGCTTTCAGGTTTGGAACACCAAGGTTGGCAAGGTCGGTGCCGCCATCTGCTGGGATCAATGGTTTCCAGAGGCCGCGCGCATCCTCGCGCTGAAGGGCGCGGACATCATCTGTTACCCGACCGCCATCGGCTCCGAACCGCATGACGCCTCAATCCACTCACGCGACCACTGGCAGCGCACCATGCAAGGCCATGCTGCCGCGAACCTGACGCCGGTGATCGCGTCGAACCGCATCGGCCGCGAGATGGGCCGCACCAGCGAACTCACCTTCTACGGCTCATCCTTCATCGCTGATAATACCGGCCAGAAGGTTGCCGAGGCGGGCGAGACGGATGAGGCTGTTTTGATCGCCACTTTTGATCTCGAGCGCAACCGGCAGGCCCGCCTCGAATGGGGTGTATTCCGCGACCGCCGCGTCGATCTCTATGGCGATTTGCTGACCCTGGACGGCGAGCGGCGCAGCCCCTACGGCAAGCCGTGAAACCTTCCGCGCACGGCCCCGCCGATCTGCTATAAAACCTGCAACAGTCATTTCGATGCAGGCCGGGATCAGCTCATGGACTTTTCATTCACGCGCGCCGATGAAGAATTTCGGATGCAGGTCCGCCATTTCTTCGAGACCGAATATCCCCAGGACCTGATCGAGAAAATGGCGCACGGTCATTCTCCGTCCAAGGCCGATTATCAGCGTTCGGAACGTGCGCTCGACAGCAAGGGCTGGGTCGCCGTGAACTGGCCAAAGGAGGCGGGCGGCACCGGCTGGACATCGAATCAGAAATATATATTCGACGAAGAGCTCGAACGCGCAGGCGCTCTCAACGTCGTGCCGATGGGCCTGCTCTATGTCGGTCCCGTCATCTACACATTCGGCACCGAGGCGCAGAAGGCGCAATGGCTGCCCGGCATCCTCAACAGCACCACTTTCTGGGCGCAGGGCTATTCCGAGCCTGAATCCGGCTCGGACCTCGCCTCGCTCCAATCGCGCGCCGTGCCCGATGGGTCTGACTACATCGTCAACGGCACGAAAATCTGGACGAGCCTCGCCCAGCATGCTGACTGGATTTTCTGCCTGTTGCGCACCGACAATTCCGGCAAGAAGCAGGAGGGCATCACCTTCCTTTGCATCGACATGAAGACGCCCGGCATCACCGTTCGTCCCATCATCACCATCGACGGCAAACACGCGCTCAACGCCGTCGATTTCGTCGATGTCCGCGCGCCGCAAGCAAACCGCATCGGCGAAGAAGGCAAGGGCTGGACCTATGCCAACTACTTGCTCGGTCACGAGCGCACCTCCTATGCGCATGTGGCAGGCAAGCGCAACCAACTCCGCGACATTCGCGCGACGGCGGCAAAAACCGCGACGAATGGCGCTACGCTTCTTCTCGATCCGGGTTTCGCCCGCAAGCTCTCGGAGCTTGAAGCTCGCCTCGATGCGCTGGAACTCACCGTGCTGCGTGTCCTTGCTTCGGTGGCCGATGGCGGCGCGCCGGGCGAGGAATCCTCGATCCTGAAAGTCATCGCCACCGAACTGGCGCAGGACATTACCGAGCTTGGCGTCGAGGCCTTCGGCCCCTATGCGCAGCCGACTTTCCCGGATTCGGTCGTGCCTGAAGGTTCGGACAATTTCGCCATTCCAGCCGCCGCCGCTCCCTCGGTCGCGCGCTATCTCGGGGCGCGAGCGCAGTCGATCTATGGCGGCTCCAATGAGATCCAGAAGAACATCATCGCCAAGCGCATATTGGGGCTCTGACCCCCGGCGATGCGATTTAACGTCGCAAAGGGCTCCAAAAGCCTCAAAATGCGACGAAAACGGCAAGTTTTTGAAGATCGCGCGTGACTAGTGGCGCGCGCCGCGCTATTGCCCGCTCTCCCGGCGGGAGCGTGCTCACAGAGCCCCCTTTGCAGCGGGCATCCTCAAGACGCAAGGCACATCCGTGGCATTCCCCCCGACCGCTCTTCCGCTCGCCCGTGCGCTTACCGAGCGCGAATATAATGATCCAACGCCGGTGCAGACCGCCGTTATGGAGCCTGAAGCGGAAGAGCGCGATCTGCTCGTCTCTGCTCAGACAGGGTCCGGCAAGACGGTCGCCTATGGTATCGCCATGGGCTCGACCCTGCTCGGCGAGGCGGAGTTTCTGGGCCGGGCAGGCGATCCCGTCGCGCTTGTCATCGCGCCCACGCGCGAACTGGCGCTTCAGGTCCACCGCGAATTGTCATGGCTTTACCAATATGCCAACGCCCGTGTCGTCTCCTGCGTCGGCGGCATGGACCCCAAAAGCGAAGCCCGCCAGTTGAACGAAGGCGCGCATATCGTCGTCGGCACACCGGGCCGCCTCCGCGATCATCTTGAGCGTGGCCGCCTGAAGGTCGCGAACCTCAAGGCTGTCGTCCTCGACGAAGCTGACGAGATGCTGGACCTCGGTTTCCGCGAGGATCTCGAATTCATTCTCGAAACGACACCGGCAGAGCGCCGTACGCTGCTTTTCTCGGCAACACTGCCCAAGGAAATCGTCGGCCTCGCCAAAAAATTCCAGCGTGATGCCTGGCGCATTCAGGCAAGCGGCAATGAGCGCGGCCATGCCGATATCGAATATCGAGCCATCCTAGTCGCTCCTCGCGAAGTCGAGCATGTCGTCGTCAATGTGCTGCGCTTTGTCGAAGCGTCCAGCGCCATCGTTTTCTGCAACACGCGCGAATCCGTCCGCCATCTTCAATCAACCTTGTCCGAGCGCGGCTTTTCCGCCGTCTCACTTTCTGGCGAATTGAGCCAGGGCGAACGCAACCACGCGCTGCAAGCTCTGCGCGATGGGCGCGCCCGAGTCTGCGTCGCGACTGACGTGGCGGCGCGCGGCATCGACCTGCCAAATCTCGGCCTCGTCATCCATGCCGAATTGCCCCACGATCCGGAAGTTCTCCAGCATCGCAGCGGACGCACCGGCAGGGCGGGGCGCAAGGGCGTCAGCGTCCTCCTCGTCCCGCAGTCGCGCCGTCGCAAGGCCGACATTATCATCCGCCATGCGCGCATCGAGCCCGTCTGGGCCCCCGCGCCATCAGCCGATGAAATCCGCAAACTCGATCAGGAACGCCTTCTGCAAAGCCCGATCCTGACCGACGAGCGCACGGACGACGATCTGGAGATGGCGAAAGCCCTGCTGGCTGAACGCTCGGCAGAGGACATCGCCGCGGCGCTCGTGCGCATTTATCGCGCTGGTCTGCCTGCGCCTGAAGAGATCATGGACCCGGGCTCGTCTCGCGACAGCCGCGACACGAGAGAGCCGCGCAGTCGCCGCGAGCCGCGCGAACCCCGCGAGCGCGATAGCGCGCCGCGCCCGAAAAAGACCGGCCCGGCACTCGCGGGCGGCAGCGTCTGGTTCCGTCTGAATGTAGGCCGCGAGAAAAACGCTGATCCGCGTTGGCTCCTGCCGATGATCTGCCGTCAGGGCGGCATCACGAAACGCGAAATCGGCGCGATCCGCATTTTCGAACATGAAACGCGCGTCGAAATCGCGGGCGAAGCGTCGGAAAGTTTCCTCGGCAATGTGCGCCAGATCCCCAAAGGTGAAGTGCGCATCGAGCCCATGAAACCCGGTGCCGAACTGAGCGAGCCGACTTCCGCGCCTGCTGTCGAAGATGTCGATCGCGAGCCGAACCAGCGCCCGCGCAAAGACAAGTTCGACAAGAACAAGCAGAAGGCGAAAAGTAAATGGGAGCCGCGCGAACAGCAGTCGCGCTTCACGCCGGAACCCGACTTCCATCCCGGCAGCGGGGCGGACAAGGAAAGCACATCGGCACCTCACAAGCCGAAGGAATGGGCAAAGCCTGCCCATGACGGCAAGAAAAAATATGAAGGCAAACCGAAATACGAAGGCAAAGCCAAATATGAGGGCAAGCCGAAGCATGAAGGCAAGCCGAAGTTCGAGAAGCGCGACGACAGCAGAAAGCCTGATGCACCGCGCGCCCTCGCAAAGCCCGATCGGGGCGACGCGCGCAATCCGTCCGAACGCCTGAGCTTTTCCGATCGCCCGAAACCGGCCGGCAAGCCCGAGTATAAAGGCAAGCCCAAACCGAAATATGCGGGCAAGCCCAGTGGTAAACCAAGTGGCAAACCAGCAGGCAAGATCGGCGGCAAGCCGAACTACAGCAAGCAGAAGCCGAACAAGCCTCGCGCTTGACCTGAACCGCGTCAAACCGGCTATGCTCCCGCTCGATCAAATTGCGGGAGGGAAACATGGACCTGCATCTGCGCGGTAAGCGTGCACTTGTCACGGGCGCATCCAAAGGCATCGGCGCTGCGGCAGCCGAGGCTCTGGCGGAGGAGGGGTGCCATCTCCACCTCGCCGCCCGCAGCGTGAAGGACCTCGAAGATCTTGCGGGGCATCTGCGCAAGGCTCATGCCGTCGAAGTTACGGTCCATCCGGTCGATCTGCGTCAATCCGCCGACATCGAACGTCTGACGACGGAAACATCCGGCATCGACATTCTCATCAACAATGCGGGCGACATTCCCGGCGGCTCGCTCGACAAGATCGACGAAGCCACATGGCGTCATGCCTGGGATTTGAAAGTCTTCGGCTATATCAACCTGACACGCCTCGTCTATGCGGCAATGAAAGCGCGCGGCCACGGTGTCATCATCAACGACATCGGAGCGGCAGGTGAGCGCTTCGACTTCAATTATATCGCAGGCAGCGCGGGCAATGCGGCGTTGATGGCCTTCACCCGCGCGCTTGGTGGTCGCAGCCTCGACGACAATATCCGCGTTGTCGGCATCAATCCCGGCCCGGTCGAAACGGGCCGCATCGTCTCGCTGATGAAACGCGCCGCGCTGGCACGCTTCAACGATGAGAACAAATATCTCGAGATGATGAAGAGCTTCCCGCTTGGCCGCCCCGCCAAGCCTCGCGAGATTGCCGATCTGATGGCCTTTCTGGCGTCAGATCGCGCAGGCTACACAAGCGGCGTCATCTACACAGTCGATGGCGGCATTAGCGCCCGCAACGGATAATCGAAAACACCTATATAAAATCAGGGAGAAACTCATGACCGATCTGGTGCTGCGCGAAGACCGCAATGGCCTGACAACACTGACGCTGAACCGGCCCGAAAAGCTCAACTCGCTTAACGTCGAAGTCTTTGTCGAACTCGACGCCCATCTTGCCTCCATCGAGAAAGATCTTGATGGCGTCGGCCTCGTCATCCTGCGCGGCGCGGGCAAATGTTTTTCCGCCGGTCACGATCTCGGCGACATCGCTCACGGCGAGCGCCCGCCGCGTCCGAACTTTCAGGCCCACACCATTGAGCGTCTGGCGAACCTGCCGCAGCCAGTCATCTCCGCCGTGCATGGTCATTGCTACACAGGCGCGCTGGAACTGGCACTCGGCGGCGACATCATCGTCGCGGCACAGTCCGCCAAATTCGCCGACACGCATGCCAAGTGGTCGCTGACGCCCGTATGGGGCATGAGCCAGCGGCTGCCGCGCCGCATCGGCCTGCCCAAGGCGCGCGAAATGATGTTCACCTGCCGCACTTTTCCGGGTGAAGAAGCGCTGGCCATCGGCCTTGCCAATATCTGCGTCCCCGATGCCGAGTTCGACGCAACTCTCGCCTCGCTCGCTGAATCCATCCTCACCAATTCGTGGTTCAGCAATCGCGCCAACAAGAAGCTGCTGAAGGACACGGATGGCCTGCCGCTCAGCGCCGGTCTTTCGCATGAGATAGTTCACACCAAAGGCGTCGGCCCGGATATGCAGGAGCGCATCGCCGCCTTTTCCAACAAGACGGCGAAGAAGCAGGCTTAGGCTCTACTTCTCGAAACCTTCGATGAAATCGACGATGCGGTCCAGCGTCGCGGAATCCTGCGCGATCAGCCGATGTCCGAGTTCATCCACGAGGATCAGCTTCGCGTCCGGCCATGCGCGTTTGAGCGTCTGCGAATTGGAGGCAGGGCAATCCTCGTCGTCGAGTGAGTGCACGAAGAGCGCCTTGGCCGTCATCTGCTCCGCCGCAGCTTCCATGTCGTAGGCGGGAGGCACATCCACCTGACGTGCGGCATAGAGCGCTTGCGCCCGCTCTATCACCTCGGGCGGTACACCCTTGCGCTCGGCGCGCTCCCAGCGCTGAGACATTTTCGGAATGGGCGTCGCGATCAGCGCCACGCGCTTCACAGCAAGCCCGTCCGTCATCGCCTGCATGCTGACTGGGCAGCCATAAGAATGTGCAACGATGCTGTCGATCGGCCCACAGGCCTCCGCCACTGCGCGCACCGCGGCTGAGGCGGCTTTGGGCGACGCATCCTCGGCAGGTGAAAACCCGTGCCCCGGCAAATCCATCGCAACGACCGCGCGCCCGTTATAGGCAAACTTGTCGGCAATCGCGCCCCACAGGCAATTGTCGTCTTCCCACCCATGCACCAGAAGCGTCGCCGTTCCCTTGCCGAGCCGCCATGCCATTACCTTGCCATAAGGCGTCTCGACCTCGATGTCGTCGGCATCGCGCAGCGCTTCCGCAATGCGCGGCCTCACGCGCCGCTTCGGCGTCATCATCGCGGCAAGCAGGGCCTCCGCCTCGGCGTCAAGATCGTCCGGCATCGTATCGCTCAACTCTGTTCCTCCGCTTCCAGTTTCGTCCGTTTACGGAAAAAGAGATCGTGCATCTTCTCCTGGCCGATCACTTTGCTCAATTCGCTGATCCCGAAAAAGGGGATCAGCGCGATAAACGCCATGAAGCCCAGAGAGAGAATCACCTGCAGATTACTCATCTCCAGAATGTCGTTGCTCGCCTCGGCATGGGGCCAGATCGCTTCAACGAGAACCTCTTCAAGCAGATTGAACCCGATCAACATGCACGAAAACAAGGCCGCCTTGATCAGAATGGGCCAGATCAGCGGCAACCGCTCAGCCCGCCGCCCCAGCCTCAAATGCTCGCCGATCACCACGAATTTCGCAAAAACCAGCGCCTTGAGCGTCGCTGCCCCAAGGTGCTCGACCAGCCCCCAATCGGAAAGAACCACCGAATTGTGCAGCGTATAAACGCTCAGCAGCAGCCACAAATAGGCAAACACGGTCAAAAAATGGCTGAACCGCCCAATCAACGTCGGGTGTTTGGCCGGCATCGTCTCACTGGTCATGCAGAGGGCCTCTGGCTTTCAATGGCACCGAGTCGCCATAAAACCACGCTTTAGCCCAATCACACCAGATTTCCGCCCGAAATTGCGAGATTCGCGGGCCCCGCGCGCGGACGCATCGCAGCTCCCGCAAATCCGAAAATCCTGCTTTTTCCGATGAAAAAGGCGCTGGCTGGGGGACTAGGATTCGAACCTAGATAGGCAGAGTCAGAGTCTGCAGTCCTACCGTTAGACGATCCCCCAAGCGCTTCGCTGGTCATGTTGCTTCGTGGGGCGAACCCGCGCGAAGCAGCGCCTTGGACGCGCGGAACCTAGTCAGCCAGTGCGCCGCCGTCAACCACATGCGTGCATGAAGGTCGCGCCCGCCTTTACCCTTCAACGCAACCTGTTAAGCTCTTCGCAACTGAAAAGATAAGGAGCCCGGTCGGAGGCGCTGCCCCTTTGGAGGGGTAGGCTGCTTCCCGGGTCTGGTCGAACGTGCACCCAGAAGGTGACAGGGGCGCGGATGGGCCGTCGGAGCCCCCCGTGTCCGATGCCGGTCGGTTGGCGCATGGCCAGCCTGCCACCGCCGAAACCGGCCTTCCAGAGCCGGCGCCTCGCTTGGGGCGCCGCCGCCGCCGTGCGCGCGGCAAGGGCCGGGCTGGGGATAAGAACGCTCCCATCCCCACAGGCGTCACCCAGCGGCATGAGGCGCAAGGCCCGGTCTATGGCGCGCTTGATCTCGGCACCAATAATTGCCGCCTCCTCATCGCCCGGCGCACCCGCGAGGGCTTCAAGGTTATTGACGCCTATTCGCGCATTGTCCGTCTCGGCGAGGGGCTTTCAGCGCGCGGCGCTCTCGGCGGCGACGCCATGGACCGCGCCGTCGATGCGCTGAAAATCTGTGCCGACAAGATGGTCCGGCGCGGCGTCACACGCTCTCGCCTTATTGCGACGGAAGCCTGCCGCGCCGCCGCCAATGGCGCGGATTTCATCGATCGCGTAAAGGCCGAAACCGGCCTTGCGCTCGAGATCGTGTCGAACGAGGACGAAGCGCGCCTTGCTGTGGCCGGTTGCGCGCCGCTTCTCGATAGTGCCTGCGCCTCGGCTCTCGTTTTCGACATAGGCGGTGGCTCGACGGAATTGATCTGGGTCAGCATGGGTGAGGCGGCTGGCGCGCGCAGGCCCAGACCTCGCATCGAAGACTGGATTTCGCTCTCCTGCGGCGTCGTCACTCTGGCCGAGCGTCATGGTGGCGTCGATGTCTCGGGTACTGCCTATGAGAGCATGGTCGCGGAGGTGAGCGCTCGCATCGTGCCTTTCATCGCCCGCCTGCGTCAGGCTGAACCAGCGGGCGGTGGCGGGTTCCATCTTCTCGGCACGTCCGGCACTGTCACCACCATCGCAGGCGTCCATCTCGGCCTGCCGCGCTATGATCGCAACCGCGTTGACGGCACGTGGATCACGCCCACCGATGTCGATCGCGTTACGCGCACGCTGCTCGCGATGAACTACGACGCGCGCGCCGCTCATCCTTGCGTTGGCCGCGAACGCGCCGACCTTGTGCTGGCTGGTTGTGCTATCTTCGAGGCCATTGCTCGCGCCTGGCCAGCCGAGCGTCTCCGTGTCGCAGACCGGGGCTTGCGTGAGGGGATTCTCCTTTCGCTGATGGAGGCCGACAGCACCCGCAATCGCCGCCGCCGTCGCAGACGCCGGAGCGCCAGAGCCGCAAGCGCCGCCGCGCAAGGAACAACCGAATGACGGACAAGAAAAAAACTTCAGGCCCGGGCGCAGGCGACCGCAAACTTCACGTGCGTGTGAAGACAGCGAAGAAGCGCACTCTGTCATCTGCGCGCTGGCTCGAGCGTCAGTTGAACGACCCTTATGTCGCCGCTGCGAAGAAGGATGGCTACCGCTCGCGCGCCGCCTACAAGATTCTGGAAATCGACGACAAGTTTCATTTTCTCAAGCCGGGTGCTCGCGTGGTCGATCTCGGTGCTGCGCCCGGCGGCTGGTGTCAGGTCGCGGTCGTGCGCACTCATGCGCTGGAGGGCAGGGGCGCAAAGCAGGGCCGCATCATCGGTGTTGATATGGGCAATATGGATGAGCTGCCCGGCGCCACAGTCATGAAGCTCGATTTTCTGGAAGAGGGCGCCGACACCCAGATCAAGCAGGTGCTGGGCGGCGAAGCCGATGTCGTCCTTTCGGATATGGCAGCCCATGCCACCGGCCACCGTCAGACGGATCATCTGAAGATCATGGCGCTTTGCGAGGCCGCCGCCGATTTTGCCGTCGATGTGCTGAGCGAAGGTGGCACCTATTGCGCCAAGGTCTTGCGCGGCGGCACGGAGAACGAGCTTCTGCTGATGCTCAAGCAACACTTTCAGACCGTCCGCCATGTGAAGCCAAAAGCCAGCCGCGCCGATTCGTCGGAAATGTATGTGCTTGCTCAAGGGTTTCGGAAACGAAGCGAAGATTCTCAGTGAGCTTTCGCATCCAGCATTGCGCGCACAAGGCAAGCAATCCGATGGCGGTAAAGCCTCTATATTTCAATCTTCCTTTGCATTCAGCGCCAAGGGTGTTAGAAGCCACCGCCAACACGTGATTACGCGCCGTTAGCGGGCGCGAGGAGGTTGGCTACATGATCCGCGAAGCACTGACGTTCGATGACGTTCTCCTGCTGCCCGCTGCATCATCAATATTGCCCAGCCAGGCCGACACGCGAACGCGACTTACACGCGCCGTTACACTCGGCATCCCCCTGATTTCAGCCGCCATGGACACAGTCACCGAAGGCCGCCTCGCCATCGCGATGGCGCAGGCTGGCGGCATCGGCGTTCTCCATCGCAACATGACGCCGGAGCAGCAGGCCGCCGAAGTCCGCATGGTCAAGAGATTCGAAAGCGGCATGGTGGTGAACCCCGTCACCATCGGCCCCGATGCGACACTGGCCGATGCCTTTGCGCTGATGGACAGCCACGGCATCACGGGCATTCCGGTGGTAGAGGATAATGGCAAGCTCGCAGGCATTCTCACCAACCGCGACGTGCGCTTTGCAACCAACATGCGGGAGCCTGTGCGCAACCTGATGACGAAGGAAAGCCTCGTCACAGTGTCCGATGGTGTCAGCCAGGCTGAAGCCAAGAAAATCCTTCACAAGCACCGCATCGAAAAACTTCTCGTCGTCGATGATGCCTATCGCTGCATCGGCCTCATTACGGTCAAGGATATCGAGAAGGCGCAGCTTCACCCCAATTCCTGCAAGGATGATCAGGGTCGCCTACGCGTCGCCGCCGCAACCACGGTGGGCGATGAAGGCTTCGTCCGTTCCGAGGCGCTGCTTGCCGCTGGCTGCGATGTCATCATCGTCGATACCGCGCATGGTCATTCCTCGCGCGTTGCCGAAGCCGTGCAGCGCATCAAGAAAATGTCGAACGCCACGCAGGTCATCGCGGGCAACGTCGCCACAGGCGATGGTGCGCAAGCGCTGATCGACGCAGGTGCGGATGCGATCAAGGTCGGCATCGGCCCCGGCTCCATCTGCACCACGCGCATTGTTGCCGGCATCGGCGTGCCCCAGCTCACCGCGATTTTCGATGCCGTCGAAGTGGCGCGTAAAGCGGACGTACCCGTCATCGCTGATGGCGGCATCAAATATTCTGGCGATCTCGCCAAGGCCATCGCGGCTGGCGCGGAATGCGCGATGATCGGCTCGTTGCTTGCGGGCACCGAGGAAAGCCCCGGCGAGGTCTTTCTGTTTCAGGGCCGCAGCTACAAGTCCTATCGCGGCATGGGGTCCGTCGGCGCCATGGCGCTCGGTTCCGCCGATCGCTACTTCCAGCAAGACGTGAAGGATTCGCAGAAGCTCGTGCCCGAAGGCATTGAAGGGCAAGTTCCTTTCAAGGGCCCGGTGGAGCAGGTTCTTCATCAGCTCGTCGGCGGTCTGCGCGCCGCCATGGGCTACACGGGATCAGAGACGGTCAAGGAGTTCCAGAAGCGCGCCGAGTTCGTGCGCATCTCCGCGGCCAGCTTGCGCGAAAGCCACGTTCACGATGTGACGATCACGCGCGAAGCCCCCAATTATCCCGGCATCGGCAGTTAATTTAATTCAGTTAGTCAGGCGGCAACATGACCCCCGGTGCCCGCCTTCAAGCGGCGATCGACATTCTCTCCTCTATCGACAGCACCCGCCATCCTGCGGATCGCGTCTTCGATGGCTGGGCGCGCGGAAGCCGTTTTGCCGGATCGAAAGATCGCGCCGCTGTGGGGGAGCTTGTCTTCACCGTACTCCGCCACAAGTCTGAACTGTCCGCCGCACTTGGTAGCCAAGAGCCGCGCCTGCTCGCCCTCGGGGCCATCTCGATGATCAATGCGGCAGGCCCCGCCGCCGCCATGGCACTGGCCGATGGCGCGCGCCACGCCCCCGCGCCGCTTGAGCCATCCGAGGCCGCAGCGCTTCTCGCCGCCACGCTCCCCGGCACTGATGCTCCCGCCCATGTGCGCCTCAACTATCCCGAATGGTTGCACGGCGAATTCGTTGCGGCTTTCGGCCCGCGCCTCGAAACCGAAATGGCGGCGCTGATGGAGCGCGCGCCCACCGATCTCCGCGTCAATGCACTGAAGGGCGACCGCGAGGCCGCACTTGCCGCGCTCTCGGAAGAAAAAGTCGATATCGAGCCGACGCCGCTCGCGCCGCTCGGCCTGCGGCTCAAAGCCCGCGCCAATATTCAGGGCCTCGCCTCCTTCCGCGAGGGGTTGATCGAGTTGCAGGATGAGGGCTCACAACTTGCCTGCCTGCTTGTCGCCGCCAAGCCCGGCGAACAAATTGTCGATCTCTGCGCGGGCGGTGGGGGCAAGGCGCTGGCGCTCGCCGCCGCCATGGGCAATCGCGGCCAGATCCACGCTTGCGACACCGACCGCCGCCGCCTCGGCAAGTTGATGCCTCGCGCCCAGCGCGCAGGTGCGCGCAACATCCAGACCCGCTTCATCAAGCCCGATGTGCTTCCCGGCGGCCCCGACACCGATCTTGCCGATCTCGAAGCCCGCATGGATTGCGTGCTGGTCGATGCGCCTTGCAGCGGCACGGGCGCATGGCGGCGCAACCCCGATGCGCGCTGGCGTCTGACGCCGGAATTGCTGGCAAGCTATCGTTCCACGCAAGCGGAGGTGCTGCACCGCGCCAGTCTCGCCGTGAAGCCGGGCGGACGCCTTGTCTATGTCACTTGTTCGCTGCTCCCTTGCGAAAACGAATTGCAGATAGATGGCTTCCTGAAAGCCCGATCCGACTTTACGCTGACCCCATGGGACGCCGCTTGGCCGGAAGGCGTCGAAACGCCGTCGGTGGCGAAGGGTGGGGCGCTCCGCCTGACGCCGGCCACCACGGGCACGGATGGCTTCTTCGCCGTCGTTCTCACGCGAGAGGGTTGATGTGACAGGAATGAGAAGCCGCAAACGGGTCGCTCTGCTCAGCATCATGCTTTTCTGCGCGCTGCCCGCTCCGGTCTTCGCGGCAAGCCCCGCCATGAGCCAGGCATCACAATCCTTGTTGAGCCGGGGTCTGGCGGCGCATGACGCCAAACGCGCCCAGCGTTTTCTGGAACAATCCATCGTCGCCGACCCCTCCAACGCTGCCGCCTTCGGCGCGCTGGGCAATCTCTATGAACGCGAAGGGCAAAGAGCCAAGGCTCGCAAATATTACGATCTCGCGCTGGGGGCCGATCCGGTGGACCTGACGGCATTGTCCGGCGCTGCGGCGCTTGATCTCGCCGAAGGCAAGAAGGCCGACGCGCAGGACAAGCTGCGCAAGCTGAAGATCGTCTGTCCCGCCTGCAAGCAGACCCACGAACTTGAAAACGCATTGAAGACCGGCACTCCCGCCGCCACCTCATCCAATCCGTAAACGGACCATGACCGACAATATCCTCATCATAGATTTCGGCAGTCAGGTGACGCAGTTGATCGCGCGGCGCGTCCGCGAGAGCGGCGTCTATTGCGAAATCGTTCCCTTCAACAAGGCCGAAGGCCAACTCGAAGCCTTCAAGCCCAAAGGCGTCATCCTTTCCGGCGGCCCCGCCAGCGCTGCCGGGCTCGATGCGCCCCGCGCGCCAGATTGGGTGTTCACGGCAGGTATCCCGGTCCTCGGCATCTGCTATGGCGAGCAAACCATGTGCGCTCAGCTCGGCGGTCGCGTCGCGGCCTCCGACGATGAGCGCGAGTTCGGACGCGCCGCGATCAAGGTCATCGAGAACTCGCCGCTGTTCGATGGCATCCTGCAAAAAGGCGATGAAGAACCGGTCTGGATGAGCCATGGCGATCGTGTTGTCGCGCTCCCGCAGGGCTTCAAGGCCGTGGCGGTGAGTGGCAACGCTCCCTTCGCGGCCATCGCTGACGAGAGCCGTCATTTCTACGGCGTCCAGTTTCACCCTGAAGTCGCGCACACGCCGCGCGGGCGCGATCTGCTGCGCAACTTCACGCACAAGATCGTCGGCTGCAAAGGCGATTGGACCATGGCCGCCTTCAAGGATGTGTAAATCGCCCGCATCCGCAAGCAGGTCGGCAAGGAACGCGTGATCTGCGGCCTCTCCGGCGGCGTCGATTCCTCCGTCGTC
>CAZLLB010000002.1:0-36794 GCA_964560165.1 uncultured Parvibaculum sp.
CTCGATCTTGGCTTTTTCCGCCGCTTCCTTCGGGCGCTGGAGCGCGAGCTTGTCGCTCTTCAGGTCGATGCCGGTCTCTTTCTTGAATTCCTCGGCCAGATAGCTGACGAGACGCATATCGAAGTCTTCGCCGCCGAGGAATGTGTCGCCGTTCGTCGCCTTCACTTCAAAGACGCCGTCGCCGATTTCAAGAATGGAAAGGTCGAACGTGCCGCCGCCAAGGTCATAGACGGCGATGATCTGGCCGTCCTTCTTGTCGAGACCATAGGCGAGCGCCGCCGCTGTCGGTTCGTTGATGATGCGCAGCACTTCAAGACCAGAGATCTTGCCCGCATCCTTCGTCGCCTGACGCTGGGCGTCATTGAAATAGGCGGGAACGGTGATGACGGCCTGCGTCACTTTTTCGCCGAGATAGCTTTCGGCGGTTTCTTTCATCTTCTGAAGAATGAAAGCGGAGATTTGCGAAGGCGAATATTTTTCGCCCTGTCCCTCGACCCAGGCGTCGCCATTCTGGGCGCGCACGATCGAATAGGGAACCATCGCCTTGTCTTTTTGCGTGGTCGGGTCGTCATAGGCGCGGCCGATGAGACGCTTGATCGCAAAGAAGGTGTTGGTCGGATTGGTCACGCCCTGGCGTTTGGCCGATTGGCCCACGAGGCGCTCGCCGTCATTGGTGAAGGCGACGATGGACGGTGTCGTCCGCAGGCCTTCGGAGTTTTCGATCACTTTAGGAGTGGCGCCATCCATCACGGACACGCACGAGTTCGTGGTGCCGAGGTCGATGCCGATTACTTTTCCCATCTCGATGGTCCTCTTTCATTGCGGCAGGCCGGCTGGGTCCCATCAAGTGGGCACCCATGCGTCGGCTCAGGCGTCTGAGAAAACACCCTGGCCAGATCCGGCCCCCATAGGGGTCCGTTAGGGGTGAACATGTTGCGCTCTATATAGGTTTGGCAGTTGAAGGCCGCAAGCGGTCATGCGGCAAATGCGCCACAGCGTTAAGCTTTGACGCCCGGTCACATGCCCGAACGCGGGTTTATCGCCCGTCCGGATGCCAAACGCCCCGGCCTTGCGGGCCGGGGCGTCGAGCCGGTGCAGCAAAGTGAAGCGGCCTTAGAGCTTGTGATCGGGGTAAACGTCATTCCATTCGCAAGCCTGGGTCTGCGGGCTGCGCTGATGGATCTGGGCTTCCGCAAGCTGGGCCGGTGTCATGTCGCGGCTCAGGCTGTTGGCTTTGTCCCCCGCATCCTTGTTTCCATTGGCCGCAGCCAGATTGAACCACATCAGCGCCAGCGGCTTGTTTTCAGGCTGTTCGGTGAGCAAAGCCCCGATTTTTGCCGGGCCGTTCATGCCGCGCACGAGATCGCCGGAATAGATGCGGCCCAATTCATATTGCGCGTCGGAATTGTTCTGGGCGGCTGCCTTGCAGAACCAGTGCGTCGCTTCCTGATTGTTGAGTACGCCCATGGAGCCCGCGATGGTGCAGCAATGCGCGTTGCCAAGTTTATATTGGGCGGCGGCGTCGCCCGCTTCTGCTTCGGTTTCATTGGCGGCGATGACCGCCTGATCCTTGGCGCGTGAGGCGCCCTGAATGGCGGCTGCGGCACAGCCGCTCAGCATCAGCGCCATCGCGGCGCATACTAGAAGCTTCTTCATGTAGAGCCCTTCCCCGGTTGCTTTCCCCGTTATTTAAGCACCATCATTAATATGGCACAAGGCATGTCACAAGATTGTGACGCGGATCGCCTGTTTCCGGGCCACCATCTTCATGGGATCATGGGGTGCAGCGCCGCCGCCCGCCTTTGCCGGGCGCAGAGATGCGAACCCAACAGAGAAACGAGGCAAAACAGCCATGGCGAGGCAGTCGATCGATCTGGGCCTCGATGGCGTCCGTTTCTATCCGCAATGCCTTGAGGCGGCGGAACAGGCCGCGCTGGTCGAAGAGCTGCGCCACCTCGCAAAGCTCGCTCCGCCCTATCGCCCGCACATGCCTCGCACGGGTCAGCCCTGGTCGATCATGCAGACGAACCTCGGCAGTCTCGGCTGGCTCTCAGCCATGGATGGCTACCGCTATGATGGTTTCCACCCGTTAACACATGAGCCCTGGCCAGCCATACCCCCGGCCCTACTTGCACTTTGGGCCGAAATCGCCGGCTACGACGCGCCGCCTGAATGCTGCCTCGTCAATATCTACCGGGGCGAAAAATCCCGGATGGGCCTTCATCAGGATCGTGACGAAGACGCTCTCGACGCGCCGGTCTTGTCCATCTC
Source organism: uncultured Parvibaculum sp. (assembly GCA_964560165.1). Taxonomy (GTDB): domain Bacteria; phylum Pseudomonadota; class Alphaproteobacteria; order Parvibaculales; family Parvibaculaceae; genus Parvibaculum. The sequence continues at coordinate 2,272 of CAZLLB010000002.1, forward strand.
ACTTGGTGCCACTTGCCTCTTTCGCCTCGGTGGATTCGCCCGTAGCGACAAGACGAGAAGCTTCAGACTCGCTTCAGGCGATGTCTTCGTATTGGGTGGCGCATCCCGCATGCGGTTCCATGGCGTCGATCGCATCATCCCCGGCACCTCGCAACTGGTGGAAGGCGGCGGGCGACTGAACCTGACGCTCCGCCGCGTGACGAAACCGGCTCAATAAGGTGCCCATCCCGGCACTGGAGACACCCCGAAAAGCCAAAGATGCGCGTAGAAGACTGCGCCGAACGCGATCAGGCCCAGCAGGATTCGCCACCAGCCAAGTTCACCTATGACAAGCTTGTTGCGACCAGCAACAATCGCTGCGAAAGGCAGGTTCGAGGTCGTCCGTGCAAAACCCTCCCACTTCGCACCCAGCGTCTTTTTCCGCTTCTCGTCGATGGAAAGCGTGCCGAGCGCCGCGAGCACCAGAAATGTTCCGAAGAAAATGATCGAGGCCTTGTCGCCATTGAGCGCGATATGCAGCGCCGCCCAGATCATCACCGACCAGAGGAAAGGATGGCGGGTAATTCGCAACATGCCCCTGACCGCATCGGGCTTGTCGAGCACGCCCTCAGCCTTGACGGCGGTGGGGTTTGGCGTGGTGAGCCCGATCAGCGCAAACAGAAAGGCGATGATCATCACCGCCGGGGCGAGATGGATCAGCCAGTCCGGTGCCACCCAATAGAGACGGTTCGGGATCCCGTTGGTCGCTTTATAGGCCACGCTGAGCCAGCCGATACCGCCGATGGAAGCCAGCGAGAAAAGCCCGAGATAGGGCGTCTCGCCCGTCACCGCCACGATCTGCCCCCTGAGCTTGGTGCCCGAAATCAAAAGATGGATTGCCAGAAAGAACGCCGCCGCCGCCACGAGATTGATCATCGCCTCTCTCTCCCTCAAAGCATTCTATAACATCGTTATAGAATGGGGGTTCGCGCCCCGCTCTGCAACCCGATCCACAGATTTTCCCCGCCGGGCTTTTCCGATCATGACGAAATCCGGCCTCGCCCTCCACCGCGTTCGCGTCCCGCCAGGGCCGCATCAAGGCGAGGCAAAATCAATTAGGCTCCATTTGCCTTTGACCTGCTCACGGCCCTCGTCGAATGTGTGAGTGAAATATAATTTAATGGGTTCCATCACCAAATGAACGCCAAAAGACCCAATTTTCTGGTGATTGTGGCCGATGATCTAGGCTTTTCGGATATCGGTGCTTTCGGCGGCGAGATCGAAACACCCCATCTCGATGCGCTGGCCGCGACCGGCTTGCGGCTGACCAATTTCCACTCCGCGCCCGCCTGCGCGCCCACCCGCGCCATGCTGCTTTCCGGCACCGATCCGCATATCGCCGGTCTCGGCACCCATGAGGAAGTGCTGGCAAAAAGCCAGCGCGGCAAGCCCGGCTATGAGTGCTATCTGAACGACCGTATCGCCACCCTGCCCCAGCTCCTGCGCGATGCCGGATACCTGACGCTGATGTCCGGCAAATGGCACCTCGGCTCGACGCTCGAAACCTGCCCGGCAACGCGCGGCTTCACCCGCTCCTTCGCGCTCCTGCCCGGCGCGGCGAACCACTATGCCTCCTCGCCCAAGGCAGGCACCGGTTTTCCCAAACAAGATACTCTCTATACGGAAGATGATCATTTCGTCGATCTGCCCGCCGATTTCTATACATCCGACGGCTTCACGACACGCATGATCGACTATCTCGGCGAACGCGAGGACAAGACCCAGCCCTTCTTCGCCTATCTGGCTTTTTCCGCCCCCCATTGGCCGTTGCAGGCACCCGATGATCTCATCGCCAAATATCGTGGCCGCTACGATGCCGGGCCCGAAGCGCTCCGCGAGGAGCGGCTCGCGCGCTTGAAGCAACTCGGGCTCTGCGCTCCCGACATCAAGCCGCATCCCATCGTCGCCAAAAACAAATCATGGGACGAGATGAGCGATGAGGAGCGCGCCCGCTCCGCCCGTGCCATGGAAGTCTATGCGGCCATGGTCGAACGTCTCGACTGGAACGTCGGCCGCCTCGTCGCGCATCTGAAAGAGACGGGCGAATTCGACAACACGCTTATTCTCTTCATGTCGGATAATGGCGCCGAAGGCGCGCTCATCGAAGCCGTGCCGGTCTTCGGGCCTTATCTGATGGATTTCATCGACAAATATTACGACAACAGCCTCGAAAACATCGGGCGGCCCAATTCCTATGTCTGGTACGGGCCGCGCTGGGCGCAAGCCTCAACCGCGCCGTCACGCCTCTACAAGACCTATACGTCGCAAGGCGGCATCCGCGTGGTTGCCTTCGCGGCAGGCGCGGGCCTCGCGCGCCGCAATGAAGTGGGCGATGCTTTCTCCACCGTGATGGATGTGATGCCGACGCTGCTCGATCTTGCAGGCGCGACCCACCCCGCGCCCGATTATAAAGGCCGCGCGGTCGTGCCCATGATGGGCCGCAGCCTCGCGCCCTATCTCTCAGCGCAAGCCAATGACGTTCATCCGAAAGATGCTGTAACCGGCTGGGAATTTTTCGGACGGCGCGGCATCCGCAAAGGCGACTGGAAGGCGATCTGGATTCCTGCGCCCGAAGGCACAAGCGACTGGCAGCTTTATGACGTCGCCACCGACCCCGGCGAAACCGACGACAGGGCAGCGGCAGAACCCGCACGGCTCGCTGAAATGCTGGCGCTCTGGGACGATTATGTCGAGCGCGTCGGCGTGGTCATGGTATCGATCACAACCTGATCCACAGCACCTTCTTCCTCACGCCCTGACGTCAACGCCCGCACCCTTGGGTGCTTCGTCGTCGCCCTTGGCAACACCAACGCGGGCCGCACGCAGCAGCCGGTCGTTGATCGTGTAGCCCGCCTCGATCACATGCACGACCGTGCCTGCGGGCTGGCCGCTATCCGGCACCTCAAACATCGCCTCATGCAGATGCGCGTCGAAGCGCTCCCCCGGCGCGGGCGTGATTTCCTTGATGCCGTGGCGCTCGAAAGTCGCCAGCAATTGCCGCTCCGTTGCATCCACGCCGTCGATCAGCGCCTGCACCGTCGCGGGCGAAGCCTCGCGCTCTTCCGGCTTCAGCGCGGCAATGGCGCGGCGCAGATTGTCGCTGACCTGCACCATGTCGCGGGCAAATCCGGCGGCGGCATAGCGCACCGCGTCCTGGCGCTCGCGCTCGGCGCGGCGGCGCGTATTCTCGGCTTCGGCGACGGCGCGCAGAAGCTTGTCCTTGAGATCGACGTTTTCCTTCTGAAGCGCCACAAGCACCTCGAAGGGATCGGGTTCGCCGAGTTCGGCTTCGATCTCGTTCATCTGGTCGGCGGCCTGCTGATCGATGGGCTCTTCCCCATCCTGTTCTTCGCCGTTGGCCGCTTCGTTGATCTGGTCGTTCATAGTCACAAATCCAAAGTTGTCCGCGCCGGGGATGTGCGCGTTAGAGCTTCCAAAGTCAACCGCCCTCAATTGATGAGGCGGCCTACCAGTTTTGCCGTGTAATCGACCATCGGAATGATACGGGCATAATTCAGCCGCGTCGGTCCGATGACGCCAAGCACGCCCACGACGTGCTGGCGACTGTCCATATAGGGACTGATGACGAGCGACGAGCCCGACATCGAGAAAAGCTTGTTTTCCGAGCCGATGAAAATCCGCACCCCATCGGCATCTTCTGCCAGACCGAGAAGCTGCACGAGGTCATTCTTGTTTTCGAGATCGTCGAAAAGCAGGCGCACACGTTCCAGATCTTCCATCGCATGCACATCGTTGAGCAGCCGCGAACGCCCGCGCACGATCAGCGATTTCGACAAGGGATCATCGCTATTGGCGGCTGATTTCGAGCCGGACCAGGTCGCAAGCCCCGAAGCGATAACGCGCGCGGTAAGTTCGTTCAGCTCCGCTTTCTGCGTTTCAACCTCGCGGGCCAGAATGCCCTTGGCTTCCTCGAAGGTCGTGCCGCGAAGGCGCGTGTTGAGGTAGTTGGTGGCTTCCGTCAGCGCCGAGGGCGTCAGCCCCATCGGCACCTCGATCACACGGTTTTCAACCTCGCCGCCTTCGGTGACGATGACGACGAGCGCTCTGCCGGGGTCCATCGCCACGAACTCGATATGCTTGAGCGCCGCCTCGAATTTCGGGGCCACCACGAAACCCGCCGCATGGCTGAGGCCGGAGAGCATTTTCGAGGCCTCGTCGAGCACATCCTCGACATTTCTGTGTGAACCAGCGACCTGCCGTTCGATCTGGCCGCGCTCATCCTCAGAGAGGTCACCGATTTCGAGCAGCCCATCCACGAACATGCGCAGGCCCGCCTCTGTCGGCATACGCCCGGCGCTTGTATGCGGCGAAAAGATGAGGCCCAGCGCCTCCAGATCCGACATCACATTGCGGATCGAGGCTGCCGACAGGGCCATCGGCAGGTGCCGCGAGAGAAAGCGGGAACCCACGGGATCGCCGGTTTCGAGATAGGTCTCCACGACACGGCGCAATATCTCGCGCGAACGCTCGTTGAGATCCTTGATGGCGACCATCGGGGCTTCGCATCTCCTGTTATGTGCCTGAAATACAGAGTGAATTTAGGAAGCGAGGGGGCCTTCGTCAATCATGGGAGGATTATGCGGGCTTTGGCCATCTTTCCTTCAAGGGCCGCTCAGGCTACTAAGGCGCGCAAGTTCACCCTAGCCCAATTCACCTAGCCAAGACGAGAAAGCAGGTTCGCCATGCGTCCATCCGGCCGTCAGCCCCAACAAATTCGTGCCGTGACCCTCGAACGCGGCGTAACGAAACATGCCGAGGGCTCCTGCCTCGTCAAATTCGGCGATACGCATGTGCTTTGCACGGCAAGCCTTGAAGAGCGCGTGCCCCCCTTCCTCAAGGGCAAGGGCGCGGGCTGGGTAACGGCCGAATACGGCATGTTGCCGCGCTCGACCCATGAGCGCATGCGCCGCGAGGCCGCTCAGGGCAAGCAGTCGGGCCGCACGCAGGAAATCCAGCGCCTGATCGGGCGCTCCTTGCGCTCCGTCGTCGATATGAAACTCCTTGGCGAGCGCCAGATTTCGGTCGATTGCGACGTGCTTCAGGCCGATGGCGGCACCCGCACCGCCTCGATCACGGGTGCCTGGGTCGCGCTTCACCAATGCATCGAATGGATGATCACCCGCGAAATGCTGGCCGTCACCCCGATCAAGGACCATGTGGCCGCCATTTCCTGCGGCATCTATCGTGGTGTGCCGGTGGCCGATCTCGATTATGCCGAGGATTCCGAAGCCGATACCGACGCCAATTTCGTCATGACCGGCAGCGGCGGCATTTGCGAAATCCAGGGCACGGCGGAAGCCGAGCCGTTCAGCGAAGCCGAGTTGATGCAGTTGATGGGTCTGGCCAAAGCCTCCATCATTGATCTGGTGGCTCTCCAGAAGAAGGCGATTGCCTGATGGTGGCACGCAAGTTCGCTGAAAAATCGCTGGTCGTCGCCAGTCACAATGCCGGCAAGGTCCGCGAGATAAAGGAACTGCTCGACGGCTTCGGCATTGAAACCATCTCGGCGGGCGATCTCGACTTGCCCGAGCCCGATGAAACCGGCGACACGTTTCGCGCCAATGCCGAGTTGAAGGCACTGGCGGCGGCCATCGCCAGCGGCAAACCGGCACTGGCCGACGATTCAGGTCTTTGCGTCGAAGCACTGAACGGCGCGCCGGGCATTTATTCGGCGCGCTGGGCTGGCCCGCAAAAGGATTTCGACTTCGCCATGGAGAAGGTCCGCCTTGGCCTTGTCGAGGAAGGCACGCTGAACACCAAAGCCTGGTTCATCGCCGGTCTCGCACTCGCCTGGCCGGATGGCCATGTCGAATATTTCGAGGGCCGCGTCGATGGCGAACTCACATGGCCGCCGCGCGGCTTGAAAGGCTTCGGCTACGATCCGATGTTCGTTCCCGAGGGTTTCGAGGAAACCTTCGGTGAAATGGACCCGGAAAAGAAACACGCCATGTCGCATCGCGCCCGCGCCTTCCGCCAGCTTGTCGATGCCTGTTTCAAAAGCTGATAGCGCCGACACCCGCGCCCTGAAGCCCTCCCCCCTTGAGGGGGAGGGTTGGGTGAGGGGTACGTCTCAGGACAAAGATTCCGGCTTCGGCATTTACGTCCATTGGCCCTTCTGCCTGTCCAAATGTCCCTATTGCGACTTCAACTCTCATGTCGTCGCCAATGTCGATCAGCGCCAATGGGCAGACGCCCTTGCGCGTGAACTTGCGCATATGCGCGGCCTCACCGGCCCGCGCCACGTTTCCTCGATCTTCTTCGGCGGCGGCACACCCTCGCTGATGGAAGTAGCAACGGTCGATGCGGTGTTGCGCCAGATCGCAAAACTCTGGACCGTCGATGCCGATGTCGAAATCTCGCTCGAAGCCAATCCCACCAGCGTCGAAGCGGAGCGCTTCCGTGGATACCGCGCCGCGGGCGTCAATCGCCTCTCGCTCGGCGTGCAATCGCTCGACGACAAGCAACTCAAATTTCTCGGACGCCTGCACAGCGCCGACGAAGCGCTGGCCGCCATCGGTCTCGCCCGCGAGATTTTTCCGCGCCTCTCTTTCGATTTGATTTATGCCCGCCCCGGCCAGACGGTAGAGGAATGGGCGCGCGAGTTGCGCATGGCGCTGGCGCACGCCGCCGATCATCTCTCGCTCTATCAGTTGACGATTGAGGACGGCACGGCTTTCGCGCGCCTCTATGAGAAGGGCGCTTTCAAACTGCCCGAGGAAGAGGACGCCGCCACTCTCTATCGTCTGACCGGCGAGATTTGCGCCGAGGCTGGGTTATCCGCCTACGAAGTATCTAACTACGCCCGGCCCGACGCCGAGTGCCGTCACAATCTCGTCTATTGGCGCTATGGCGACTATGCAGGCGTCGGCCCCGGCGCGCATGGTCGCATCGCCACGAGCGAGGGGCGGCTCGCCACCGCCACGCTGAAGACGCCGGGCGCATGGATTGCAGCAGTCGAAAAAAACGGTCACGGACTAGAAGTGACCGACCGCGTAAGCGCCAGTGAGCAAGGCGACGAAATGATGCTCATGGGCCTGCGCCTCGAAGAAGGCGTATCCCTCGCGCGTTACGAACGCCTGACAGGCAGCGCGCTCGCGCCCGCCCGCATCGACGGATTAATCCGCGACGGCGCACTTCTCCGCAACGGCGACATCATCAAGGCAACCCCCGAAGGTCGTCTCGTCCTGAACGGTGTGCTCGGACGATTGCTGGCCTAGCCGGATAGCTTACCTACTGCCCTTCGACATAATCGGGCTGAGCTTCCGGCGCGGCTTTCTGAAAAGCAGGAAGCGCCTCGCAGGCCGCCGCAATCTCGACAATGCGCGGATAAGGCGCAAGATCGAATTTGACGCGGCGCAAATTATAAACCTGCGGCACAAGGAAAATATCAGCCACCGTCGGATGATCGGCAAAGGCGAATCTGGTTTTCGGCCCGGCGGCAAGCTCCGCTTCAAGCGCGGCGCAACCGACCTTGTTCCAGTGCTGGAACCATGTGTTGCGCTGACCGGCGTCGAGCCCCAGCTCGCCATCGAGAAATTTGTGAACGCGCAGATTATTCATCGCGTGAAGCTCCGCCGCGATGGTGGCGGCGAAAGCGCGCGCCCGCGCGCGCACCAGCGGGTCAGCGGGCAACAGGCTCGGTGCCGGATACAGCTCTTCGAGATATTCGACGATCGCCGATGATTGCGTGACGACCTGCCCGTCATGCTCAAGCGCCGGAATGAGCATCAGCGGATTGATGGCCCTGTAATCGGCGTCATGTTGGCGTCCGGCGCGAATGTCGATCGAGACATACTCGAAATCGAGGCCCTTCAGATGCAGCGCGATACGAACACGGTGCCCTGCCGAATTGCGGAAGAAATTATAAAGTTTCAGCATCGTCAGAGAGACGGCGCAAAGCCGAAGCTCGTCGGCGCGGGATCGATGACGACCGCGCCAGTGGGATGCATTTCGAGAATGGCCAGCCCGCGTTCCGTACGCCCATCCGGCAGAAAGCGGAAAATGCCGTCAACGCCCGCAAATCCATCGGGATGCGTCAGCGTCTCCGCCGAGAAGCGGTTCTCGGGCGCATGCGCCGACAGCGCCACGGCGAGGCTCACGCCATCATAGGCAAGGCTCGCGATACGCGGCGGCTCGCCGCCATAGACGCGGCGATAGCGCTCGACGAATTGCGCATGGGCCTCAGGCGGCGGGGCCGGAAACCAGCCGCCATCCAGCGCCGATTCGCGCGCCAGCGACGGATCGTCCCAAAGCCCGGTGCCGAGAAATTTTATCTTGCGTGGATCGACATCGTAATAGGGCAGCAGCGGCGCCAGCGCCCTGAGGCGCGTGCCGCCCTCGGGCAGGAAGATCGCCTGATAGGACAGGTCGCCCAGCGTATCGACCTTTTCGATCGCCTTGAGCCCGGCTGCGTCGCCCGCCTTCTTCAGCGCGGCGCGTTTTGCGACCAGCGCACCATGCCGCCCACCATAACTGGCGATGCGCTGCACCGGCGCGTCCATGCCTTCCGTACCGGCTGGATAGCCCGCCATCGTGGCGATCTGCGAGCCGTGATCTGCAACCGCCTTTTCAAAGGCGATGCGCACGCGGTTGCCGTAATCATCCTGCGGGAAGAGCGCGGCGAATTTCGTCATGCCCCGCATCACCGCGAAATCGACGATGCGATTAACGTCCTCATCCGGCGGAAATGAGAGAAGATAAACGCCATTGCCCGCCACTTTCGTATCCGATGAAAAAGCGACGACGGGTACATTCGAGGCGTGGGCGATGGGCGCGATGGCGCTGACTTCCTCGGCAAAGAGCGGCCCGAGGATCAGGTCGGCCCCTTCGCGGATCGCGTCCCGCGCCGCTTTCTGCGCCGCCGCTGTGCTGCCGGTCGCTTTGGGCATCAGCAGAATGTCGGGATTGTTGAACTCGAAAAGCGCCAGCTGGGCCGCGTTATAGAGCGCATTGGAGAGCGAGCGCACTTCCGGGCGCGACGAATTGAACGGCAGCAGAATGGCGACGCGAATGAGCGAGCGGCCTTCCATCTGTGTGGGCGTGAAGAAATTCGCCGGATCGCGCGTCACGCTGGTGGTCTTGGGCGCGGCGGGCGGCGGCTGCACGGCGATGGGCGGCGCGGTGACGATGGGGCGAGGCGGCGGCCTGTCATTGTCGAAGCCCGCGCAACCCGCCAGCAGCGGCATCAGGCAGAAGAGGAAAAGCGCCCCGAGGCTCACACGAACAGCATGACGGGCGGTAGAGAGCGGGATCGGAGCCAAGGCGCACTTCCGTTCGGGATCAGGACGGGACAACACGAAGGCTGAAGACTAATCTCGCTACCGCAGCAAGTAAACGCCGCCGTTCCGCTCGCCGCTATGCTGTAATCCCAAACGACCGGCCTCCGGGCGCAAGGTCTGTCCATAATCCGCGCAAATGGTAAACATGCCCGAGCAAGACCCAGACCTCCCGGCGGAACATATTTCCGAAAACGAACCGCGCTCGCGCCGCTCCGGTGCAACGCTCGCCCCCGGCCTTTATGTCACCGCCACCCCCATCGGCAATGCCAGCGACATCACGCTCCGCGCCCTCGATGTGCTGCGCGCCGCCGATCTTGTTCTCTGCGAGGACACGCGCGTCACCGCGAAGCTCTTTGCCATCTATGGCATCGAGGCGCGAATGCTCCCCTATCACGATCACAACGCCGCCGAGATGCGCCCCCGCATTCTGGAGCGCCTCGCCCAGGGTGCCCGCATCGCGCTCGTTTCCGATGCCGGAACGCCGCTGATCTCCGATCCGGGTTTCAAGCTGGTGCGCGACGCCGTTGCCGAAGGCCACACCGTCACCACCCTGCCCGGTGCGTCCTCCGTCATGGCGGCGCTGACGCTGGCGGGCCTGCCCACCGACCGTTTCCTGTTTTCAGGCTTCCTTTCGGCAAAACAGGAGGCGCGCCGCCGCGAGCTTGCCGAACTCGCTGCCGTTCCGGCCACGCTGGTCTTTCTGGAAAGCGCCAATCGCCTCGCCGCCTCGCTTGCCGACATGGCGGCGGCGCTGGGCGCGCGCGAAGCCGCCGTCGCCCGCGAATTGACCAAACGCTTCGAGGAAGTCCGGCGCGGCACATTGGCCGACCTTGCCGCCCATTACGCAGAGACAGGCGCGCCGCGCGGCGAGATCGTCGTCGTTGTCGGCCCGCCCGCGCCCCGCGCCGCGCTCGGCGAAAGCGAGATAGACGCCATGTTGGAGAACGCGCTGGCCCGCGAGAGCCTGAAAGACGCCGTCGCCGAAGTCGTGTCGATGACGGGCCTGCCGCGCAAGCAGATTTATGCCCGTGCACTGGCATTGTCGGACGGCGCATGACAAAGCGTGTCGCGCCGTTCCGCCGTGCGCGTGGCCGGGCCGCCCATGCCGCGGGCCTGCGCGCCGAAGCCCTTGCCGCATGGCTGCTGCGGCTCAAGCTCTATCGCATCGTCGGACGCCGCGTGAAAACCCGCCTCGGCGAAATCGACCTGATCGCGCAGCGTGGCCGCACGCTCGTCTTTGTCGAGGTGAAGTCACGTGGCGACACCCTCACAGCCGCCGAATCCCTCTCCCTCCACCAGCGGGGCCGCCTTGCCCGCGCCGCCTCGCTCTTTGCCGCCACGCGGCCCGAATTTGCCGATTTCGACATGCGCTTCGACGTCGTTCTGATGACGCCGCGCCGCCTGCCCATCCATCTTCGCGATGCCTGGCAGCCTTGAAGCGTCGCCGCCATAATCTCGCCTCAACAAACGATACTCTCCCCTCACGGAGAATCTTGTCTCCCTGATCGAAAAGGAACGGTTCATGCGTCATCTCGCGGCAAGCGCGGTCATCATCGCAGCGCTCTGCGCTTCGGGTTGCGTCCCCATCGTCGTCGGCGCGGGCGCGACCGGCGCGGTCATGGCGTCTCAGGATCGCGGGCTCGAACAGGGCGTTGACGACAACGAGATTTCGCTCGAGATCAACCGCAAGCTTGCCGCCAAAGACAGCGAGCTTTTCAAGCGCGTCTCGACGCAGGTGCGCGCGGGCCGCGTGGTGCTCACGGGCTTTGTGCGCAACGAGCAGGACAGCGCCGCCGTGTCGAAGGTCGCATGGTCGGTCGGCGGTGTGAAACAGGTCGATAATGAATTGCAGACCGGTAATCCGACGAGCTTCAGCGAAAAGGCCGATGACAGCCTCATCACCACAAAGCTGCGCACCACACTCCTTGCCGATAGCGGCGTGGCGAGCATCAACTATTCGATCAAGACCATCCGCGGCACGGTGTATCTGAGCGGCACTGCGCAAAATCAGGCCGAGCTCAAGCGCGTCATTGCCCACGCGCGCGGCGTCAGCGGTGTGCGCAATGTTGTCTCCAATGTTCAGGTGAAATCCTGATCTAGCCGCCGCCCCCGACATTTTGGCCCCGCAATGACGGGCCTTTGAATAAAATTCGTGAAACGCGCCCGGCAAAATTTCTTGCCGCCTCCCCGTCTCCCGCGCCATGATCGGGCTATGGGCAAACACGATACAGGCAACGATAGCGACATCGAGGCGGAACTGCGCGCAGCGGGCGAAGCATCCGACGACGCGCTTGACGTTGCAAATCTGGCGCTCGCCTTTGCCCAGGCCGATCGTCCCGACATATCGCGCGCGCCTTACCGCGAACATCTGGCCGAGCTTGCCGCCGCCGCGCGCGAGGCGCTGTCACAGCAGGGCGCGCCCGCTCTCTCAAGCAATGCAGAGATTGTCGCCACCACGCTTGCGGGCCTCATCTCGGGCCGCTTTAATTATCGTGGCGACAGCGAAACATATGACGATCTCAAGAACGCCGATCTGATGCATGTGATCGACCGGCGCAAGGGCCTACCCGTCGCGCTCGGCATTCTCTATCTGCATCTCGCCCGCGCCCTTGACCTCGATCTTGCAGGCCTCAATTTTCCCGGCCACTTCGTCATGCGCCTCCAGATCGGCACGAGCGCCACCATCATCGACCCCTTCAATAGTGGCCAGACGCTCTCGACAGCCGATCTCCTGCGCCTGTTGCGCAGCATCGAAGGCCCCAACGCCCAACTCTCGCCCGAGGATTACGCGCCGGTCGGCCCACGCGATATTCTTCTGCGCCTGCAAAACAATATTCTGAGCCGGGCCCTGAAGGCGGGCGATCACGTTCGCGCGCGCGCCGTCATCACCCGCATGATCTGGCTCGCCCCGCGCCGCGCCGGGTTGCAATTTGAATTGGGGCGGCTCGAAGTTCATGTGGGCCATATGAGCGCGGCGGCTCAAGCCTTCACCACCTGCCGCGACATGGCCTCGGGCGATGGCGAAATGCGTATCGCCAACATGGCGGCGGAAGCTCTCAGGCGGTTGAAGACGAAACTGAACTGACGTCCGCCCTCACTGCACCGGCAGCGACGTCAGAAAATCCCGCGCCGCATCGCCCAGTCCCGTCATCACCATCTCGACCCCGATTGTGGCGACGATCAATCCCATCAGCCGCGTCACCACCGTCAAATTCGTCTCGCCGAGAAAGCGGACGATGCGATGCGCTTGCAGAAACATGAAATAGGTGACGCTCGCCACCAGCGCGAAAGCGGCGATGGAGATGGCGGTATAAACAAAACCCGGATTGGCCGAAAAGCCGACCGCCGTGGCGATGGTGCCCGGCCCCGCGATCATCGGCATGCCGAGCGGCGAGATGGCGACCGAAAGCCGTGCCTTGAGAACATCGGGCGGCGCGGCCTCGCCCCCGACCTGGCGCGGCACCTGCACGCTTGACGATTGCCCCTGCAACATCTGGTAGCCGACAATGGACACGAGCACGCCGCCCGCCACCCTGAGCGCCGACATGGTGATGCCGAAAACCTCGAAAATCAGCTTCCCCCCGACGCTGAACAGAATGACGACAAACAGCGCCGTCAGCACCGCATTGCGGGCAATGACGCGTTTGATCGGCGGCCTGTCCCCGGAGGTCAGCGAGATGAAGATAGGCGTCGCCGAGATCGGGTTCGCGATGGCGAAATAGCCCGCAAGCGCCGTCAGGCCGAAGGTCAGCAAATCATTGGTCATGGCGGCAAGCCTCGCTGCTCGCGGTCCAAAACTCAAGGCGCCTCTGGTGTTTTGTGGCCCGCTCCCCCATCTTCTCCAAAACCACTTCTGCGCCCCGGCCGGAAGCCTGCCTTACGGAGCCCCCATGAGCCTGCACGTCGCGATCCAGATGGACCCGGTCCAGACGATCAATATCGATGCCGATTCAACTTTCGCCCTCGGCCTCGAAGCACAAAAACGCGGTCACAGGCTTTTTTACTACGAGCCCCAACATCTCTCGATGCGCGACGGCAAGGTCTATGCGCGCGGTCACGCGCTCAGCTTCCGCCGCGAGGCGGGTAATCACTTCACGTTGGGCGGGTTTGAAAAGATTGATCTGGGCAGCGTCGATGTGGTGTTGATGCGGCAAGACCCGCCTTTCGACATGAGCTACATCACGGCGACGCATATACTCGAAGTGATCCATCCCAAAGTGCTGGTGGTGAACAACCCTTCCGAAGTGCGCAACGCGCCGGAAAAACTTTTCGCCACCCGCTTTGAAGGTCTCCTGCCGCCGACGCTCATCACCCGCGACGCCGATGAGATCCGCGCCTTCCGCGACGAGTTCAGGGACATCATCGTCAAGCCGCTCTACGGCAATGGCGGCGCGGGCGTCTTCCGCATCCGCGAGGGCGACGAGAACCTTGCATCGCTTCTGGAAATGTTCGGCTCGATCAATCGCGAGCCGGTCATCGTGCAGAAATATCTGGCCGACGTGCGCAAGGGCGACAAGCGCATCATTCTGGTGGATGGCAAGCCGGTCGGCGCGCTCAATCGCGTTCCCGCTATGGGTGAAGCGCGGTCCAATTTGCATGTCGGCGGCAAGGCCGAAAAATCCATGCTGACGAAACGCGAGCAGGAGATTTGCGAAGCCATCGGCCCGGAGCTGAAAAAACGCGGGTTGATCTTCGTCGGCATCGACGTCATCGGTGACTACCTCACCGAAATCAACGTCACCTCACCGACCGGCATTCAGGAAATAGACCGCTTCGACGGCACGAATATTCCGGGCTTGATATGGGATGCGATCGAAGAGAAGAGATAACAACTAACGTCATTGCCAAGCCGCCTTCAGCGGCTCGCAATGATTTCAGGGGGCATATGAAAAGATTTTTGGTTGCGGCGCTCATGACGCCGATGTTCCTCTCGACTGCCTTCGCGAGTGACGACCCAGCGCTTGAAGCCAAAGCTCGCGCGATCCAGTCGCACATCATCACCATCGACACCCATACCGACATCCCGACCTTCTTCGCCACGGATCGCTACGATCCCGGAAAACTGAACGGCCCGCCTGCGCTGGTCGATCTGCCGCGCATGAAATCGGGCGGGCTCGATGCTGTCTTCTTTGCCGTCTATGTCGATCAGACGAAACGCGATGCGGCGGGCTACGCCGAAGCCGCGTCGGAAGCCTTCGCAAAATTCGCCGCCATCCACCGCATGACCGATGAGCAATATGCCGACGCCATCGGCCTCGCGCTCAGCGCCGCCGACATTCGCCACCTTCACGCGCAGGGCAAGCGCGTCGCGCTGATCGGCATCGAGAACGGCTATGCAATCGGCAAGCATCCCGAGCTGCTCGACATCTATTACGGATTGGGCGCGCGCTATTTTGGTCTGGCGCATAACGGCCATAACGACATCGGCGATAGCGCCCAGCCCCGCGCCGATCTCGGCGACCTCCCAAATGACAAGGGCGGCGAACATGGTGGCCTGAGCGCCTTTGGCAAAGAAATCGTCGCGCGCTGTAACGATCTCGGATTGATGGTCGATGTCTCGCATTCCGCGAAATCGACCACGCTCGATGCGATCAAGGCATCCCGCGTGCCCATCATCGCCTCCCATTCCGCCGTCTATGCGTTGAACCCCCATCCCCGCAACATGAGCGATAAGGAGATGAAGGCGCTGGCGGCCAAAGGCGGCGTCATCCAGATCGTCGCCTTCGACGAATACCTAAAACCCATGCCGAAGGAAAAGAAAGCCGCGCGGGCCAAACTCGCAAAGTCATTGGGCTTCACGAGCCTCGACGCTGTCTTCGCGGCAAACGCTGCGACAAAGAAAGAATTTGCCGAAGGCATCGCTGAAATAAATCACAACTGGCCACGCACCAATGTCTCAACGCTGGCCGATCATATCGACTACGCGGTGAAGCTCATCGGCATCGACCATGTCGGCATTGCGTCTGATTTTCAGGGCGGCGGCGGCATAGACGGCTGGGCTGATGCCAACGAGACATTCAACGTGACGAGAGAACTCGTGAAGCGCGGTTACACGGAAGATCAGATCGCCAAACTCTGGGGCGGCAATCTGATGCGCGTCATGGATGTCGTCGAAGCGGCGCGAAAGCGGAATTAAGCGCGCCCCTATTGCGGTTTCATTACCGGCGTCGATTGCGAATTTGAACTGGGCAGATCGGCTCGCGAAGGCGATGCCGTCGTGCCCATCGGTCCGTGATCGGCTTGCGCCGGGCCGATCGAATGGGCGTCGCTGCTGCAAGCCGCCAGCGCCACACCCGCGCCGCAAAGAAAAAGCGCCGACGCGGAAATCCTCAGACCTCGTTGCACACCAGAAAAAGACTTCATTTCATATCTCCCGTTGTCGCAAGACATAGCGCGCGGAACGCACAGGCCGGTCGCAGGAGCAACCGGCCCGTGCGATTATTCCGACGTTTCGGTCGTGGTGGTTGTGGTCGTGCTGCTTGAGGTCGGCGCGGATTGTTGCACAGCGCCGGTCGTCTCTGTGGTTGTGCTGCGGCGTGTCGTCGTCTCGTCGCTACCGCAAGCGGCAAGGCCGGCAAAAGCGCCGCAGATCGCCAGCGTCGCGGCGACACGGCGGATATTGGGGGAATATAAATTCATCTGATCACTCCGTATAATGATTAGTAGTGGCGCTCAACCGATGTGGAAGTGGTGGTCGAGGGCGGCGTGGTCGTCGTCGTTGTGCCGGGCGAATAGGGCACTGCCGTATTCGCGCCGGGCTGGTCGGCGGTCACGGTGGTCTGTGCCGGAATCTGCGTCGTGGTGCTGCGCGTAGTCGTCGTCTGCGCACAACCGGCGACAAGGGCAAGCGTGCCCCCCAAAATCAGCGGGGCCGCCAGATGACGAAAATCGAGGAACGTTTTCATGTTCAAGCTCCTTCGGGAGCCCCCTGAGGTCACGAGCCGGACCCTGAACAAATAACGTCTCCCGCCGTCGTGCGTTCCGCTTGCTATAAGGTTTTGCGTTGCTATTTTGTTCTTGAACACGCATCACCGCATCGCTAGAGTTTTTCCATAACGAGAGATGACGGGTCGGGGGGCCATGGTCGCGCATATCGAGACGGTGGCCTTCCAGGGCGTCGAGGCAAGGCCTGTCGATGTTCAAGTCCATATAGCGGGCGGCGTTCCCGCCTTTTCGGTCGTCGGTCTGGCCGACAAGGCGGTCGGCGAGAGCCGCGAGCGCGTCCGTGCGGCGCTGAACGCCATCGGCCTCGGTCTTCCGCCCAAGCGCATCACCGTCAATCTTGCCCCCGCCGATCTGCCCAAGGAAGGCAGCCATTACGATCTGCCGATTGCGCTGGGCCTACTCGTCGCCATGGGGGTTCTGCCCGCCCATGAGCTTGAGCGTTTCGTCGTCATCGGCGAATTGTCGCTCGATGGCCAGATCAACGCCGTCGCCGGTGCCCTTCCCGCCGCCATGGCCGCCAATGGGCGTGGGCGCGGCCTCATCTGCCCCTATGATTGCGGGCCGGAAGCCGCCTGGGCGGGCATGGGCGCCGACAATCCCGGCGGCGTCCTCGCGCCACGCTCGATCATCGCGCTGGTCAATCACTTCAAGGGCACGCAGATCCTGTCCGAACCCGCGCCGATGAAGACGGCGGATGCGCGCGCCCTCCCCGATCTCCGTGACGTCAAGGGTCAGGAAACCGCCAAGCGCGCCCTCGAAGTGGCGGCAGCAGGCGGCCATAACATGCTGATGGTCGGCCCGCCCGGCTCCGGCAAGTCGATGCTGGCCTCGCGCCTCCCCGGCATCCTGCCGCCGCTCTCCCCACGCGAAATGCTCGAAGTGTCGATGATCGCCTCGATCGCTGGCGAATTGCAGGCGACGGGCATGGGCCGCGCCCGCGCCTTTCGCGCCCCCCATCATTCGGCCTCCATGGCTGCGCTGGTCGGTGGCGGGTTGCGCGCGCGGCCCGGCGAAGTGTCGCTCGCCCATCGCGGCGTTCTCTTTCTCGATGAGCTGCCGGAATTTCCCCGTCAGGTTCTCGACAGTCTCCGCCAGCCGATCGAAACCGGCGAGGCCGTCGTCGCCCGCGCCAACGCGCATGTGACCTATCCGGCCCGCTTCCAGCTCGTCGCCGCGATGAACCCTTGCCGGTGCGGGCATGCGGGAGATATGGCCCGGGCCTGTCCTCGCCTCCCTCGTTGCGTCGGCGATTATCAGGCAAAACTCTCAGGCCCCCTGCTCGACCGCATCGACATTCATGTCGAGGTGCCGCCCGTCTCGTCCGCCGATCTTTCCCTGCCGCCGCCGTCTGAAGGCTCCGCCGAGGTCGCCGCCCGCGTCGCCGCCGCCCGCGCGCTTCAGGAAGCGCGCTACGACGAACACGCCTCGCATATGGGCGTCACTGCGCCGCGCCTCAATTCGCAAGCCGAGGGCGAATTGCTCGACAAGGTCGCCGCGCCCGATGAGGCAGGTCTCCGTCTCTTGAGAGAAGCCGCCGAGCGTATGCACCTCACCGCGCGCGGCTATCACCGTGTGCTCCGCGTTGCCCGCACTCTGGCCGATCTCGAACAGGCCGATAGCGTCAGACGCATCCACATCGCCGAGGCACTGGCCTATCGCGAACCCGTCGCAGGGCGCCTCGGTGCGACGGCATGACCGGGGCTGATTTGGTGATGGATATGCTCGCCGATGACGACGCCTTGCAGGTTTCCTACCGCAAGGCGGGGGGCAAGCGCATCGTCTTCTCTTTCGCTGGCGTGGGCTTTGGACATGCTTATGAGCAGAAGGTGGAATTCGGTCATACGCTCCGCGATGGAGATCGCGAAGCGGCCAACGATGTTTGTTATGTCATCGACAGAAATCGCTCCTGGTACAACGAGACTGCCCCGAGAATAACGAGCCTGATCAAAGACCTTTCCTCCGGGCAGGATGTGATAACTCTCGGAAACAGCATGGGCGGGTTCGGCGCGCTTCTGTTCGGTCGCCATCTGTCCGAGTGCAGCGCTGCCATTGCCTTCGCGCCGCAATTCTCGGTTCGGCCATCCATCGTGCCGGGCGAACGCCGCTGGCGTGTCTTCACGGAGAAGATTGGCGAATGGCTGGTTGACGATTGCGTATCGTCAGGCGCGGGCGAGGGCATGTCCTTTCTCTTTTTCGGCAGCGCCGATCGTCGCGATTGGCGCCACAGCGATCTGTTCCGCGCCACGCTGAAGAGCAACGCGGCGATCTTCAATATTCACGGCTGCCGGCATGACGTTGCCGCCTTTCTGCGAGAGAAGGGCGCGTTGACCGCACTGCTGGACGCCATCGTTAATGACGGTGCCACGCCGGATGATATTGCAAGCCTGCTCCGTGAACGGAAGATCGCGCACCGTCTCTGGCGTCCCGGGGAGGGGACAAGGCCTGGCTGGAAAGAAAGGCTGGAAAGACAACTACGCGCAACTTTCCGTTAACCATTCCGATCAGCGTTCCGGGGTCAGGTACCCCTCTCCGTCGAGGACCCGCGCATTGGCGCGCCCCTCATGCTATCCTCCGCCAGACCAGTTGGCCCGACCGGGAGGATCTGATGACGGCATGGACCAGGTGTCTGGCGCTTTGCGTCGTTTTATTCGTCGGCCTCGCCGCTTGTGCGCGCGGCAGCGACGGGGTGATCCTCGATTTCTTCCATGCGATCCAGCGTGGCGATCAGGACGCCGCCGTCGCTCTCTTCTCCCCCGAGATCCAGAAGAAATTCGATGTGACCGAGCTTCATGCGGCGGTCCAGCGATGGGCGCATGACATGCAGGCGCATCGCGGCTTGAAGGACGTCCAGGTCCAGGGCGGCGTCGTCACCTATAATCGTCTGGCGCTTTACGATGTGACGTTGATCTATGGCGACGGCACCAAAAAACTGCTTCAAACCTCCACCGTCCACGATGATGGCGTCTGGTACATAAACGCCGCGCTCTGAAAACGCGAACACCCCCTTGATTTCCGTCCGCGGATCAGGATTCCTGTTGCAGGCAAAGCAGGGGGAACGCTTCATGTCGGTCAGACGCATCGCTATCTGGGCGGGGGCGTCGCTGCTCGCCCTCATTCTCATTGCCGTTTCGACGATCTTTCTGATCTTCCCTCGTGTCTCCGCAGCGCCAGACCTGAAGGTCGCGGGCACGGCGGAGCAGATCGCGCGCGGCGACTATCTCTTCAACCACCAGTTTGCCTGCACCGGCTGCCACACGCCGGAGCTGACGCCGCACCGCTTCTCGCGCGTCGCCGACGAGGCGCGCATCGGCGCGGGCCGCCGCATGGGCGGTCCTGAAGACGGAATGCCGGGCGAAATCTTCGCCTCGAACCTGACGCCCGCGGCCCTTTCCAACTGGACCGACGGCGAGATCTATCGCGCTATCGTCTCGGGCGTCGATAAGGACGGCCACGCTCTTTTCGCCATGATGCCCTATCCCTATTACCGGGGCATGGACCCTGAAGATGTCGAGGCGCTGGTGGCCTATCTGCGCGCGCTCCCCTCCCGCCCCGTGACCTTGCCGCAGACAAAGCTGCCGATGCCTCTCCCGGTCATCATGCGTTTCGTCGCCGGGGACGCCGCGCCGGAGAAACGCCCATCCGCCACCGATGAGGTCGCGCTCGGCAAATATCTGGCGATGAACGGCTCCTGTTTTGAGTGCCACACCCGGCGCAACTCTCGCGGCGAGCCGGTTGGCACGCCTTACGCGGGCGGCAATGTCTTTGCCCTGCCTGCGGGCGGGCTTGCCCGCTCAGCCAATATCACGCCCGATGCCGAGCACGGTATAGGCGGGCTGACGCGCCAGGATTTCATCGAGTTGTTTCGCAGCCGGTCGCCGGAGGCCATGGCCAAGATTGCGCCCGAAGCGGGCGAGGTCGATACCGAAATGCCCTGGACCGACTATGCGGGCATGACCGACGCCGATCTCGGCGCGATCTATGCCTATCTGCGCACCCTGCCGCCCGCGGCCGAAACCGTCGTCACCTACGAGCCTCCGGCGCAAAAGTAACGATCTGGAAACCATGACTGGCGCAGTCTCGGACCATCACGGCCCTGGACGCGCAACCCATGTCTTTTCCCTTCAACGAACCAGCCCCTCTGGTGCTGCTCGCTCTGGCGACGGTGCTCATTCTCGGCATTGAAGCCTGGCGGCGCGCCGCCGCCCGCGCCCGCGCCAACAAGGCCGAGGCGATCAAGGCGGAAGCTGAACTTGAGACCTTGCGCGACCAGAACTGGGAACTGGCCGAGCGCGAGGAGCGCTATCGCGATCTCGTCAAGACGCAAGGCGAAGTCATCCTGCGCAAGGATCTGATGGGCCGCGTCACCTATGTCAACGATGTCTTCTGCGCCACTTTCGGCAAGGAGCGCGCCGACACGCTGGGCGCACCCTTCGCCCCCGATCTGCCCGAAGGCGAGGCCCGTCGCCTGCTCGGCACTTTTTCCGGCCTTGCCGTCCCGCCCTATCGCGTGCGTTTCGAGCAGCGTGTCCTGACGGTCGGCGGCACGCGCTGGTTCGCCTGGGAAGAATTCGCCATCCGCGACGACGAGGGCAAGCTCAAGGAAGTTCAGACCGTCGGCCGCGACATCACCGATCACAAGGCGATCGAAGAAAAGCTCACCGGCACGCTTGATGAGGCTCAGGCCGCCAATCGCGCCAAGGGCCTCTTCCTCGCCGCCATGAGCCATGAAATCCGTACACCGATGAATGGTGTTCTCGGCATGACCAATCTGTTGCTCGACACCAAGCTTACGCCCGCCCAGCGGTCTTATGCCGAAGCGGTGAAACATTCCGGCGAGGCGTTGCTCTCGATCATCAACGACATTCTCGACTACTCCAAGATCGAGGCGGGCAAGGTCGATATTGCCGAAGGCCCGCTCGATCTGCGCGGCACGCTCGAAAGCGTCTGCGAGCTTCTCTCGCCCAAGGCTTTTGAAAAGAGCCTCGAAATCATCGCCGAGGTCGAACCGCAAGTGCCGCTGCGCCTCTCCGGCGACGAAACGCGCATCCGTCAGGTGCTCATAAATCTTGCGGGCAACGCGGTGAAGTTCACCGAGACGGGCGGCGTCATCCTGCGCGCCCGACTCGATAGCTATTCCTATACGGACGATAAAGCTCATATCGTTATCGAAGTCGTCGATACAGGCATCGGCATCGCCACCGACGCTATCGAGGTGATCTTCGACGAATTCGCACAAGCCGACCAGACGCTCGCCCGCCGCTTCGAGGGCACGGGCCTCGGCCTCGCCATCAGCCGCCATCTCGTCACCGCCATGGGCGGCGCGATCGAAGTCGAAAGCACTGTGGGCAGAGGCTCGCTCTTCCGCGTCTCTCTGCCGCTCACCGCCATCGAGCCAGCCATGCCGCGCCGCGAAACGCTGAACGGCTTGCGCGTCATCATGCTTGAGGACCGGCCAATCCTCGCCGCCTCGCTCGCCCAGACCGCGCGTCTCGCCGGTGCAGATATCCGCCTCGTACCGAGCGGGGAAGCGCTCATTGCAGCGCTGGAAGAAGAGCCCGCCGATATTCTGATCTGCCCCATCGATACCGTCGAAGGGCCGGGTGCGGCCCTCGTTGCGCGCGCACGCGCTTTCGCGCCGGGCATTGACGCGCTGGTGCTGCTGCGCCCGCAAGACCGCGACCGCCTGCCCGCCCTGATCGGGCAGGAAGGCAATCCTGCCATGTTCCAGCGCATCTTTGACGGCTATCTGGTGCGCCCGGTGCGCGCCTCTTCGCTGTTGGCGCGCCTGGAAGCCCTGATGGGCGGCGGCCAGATCGCGCAGCCCGAATACCGCCCGCAATATCGCAATCACGAATCCGATCGTCCCGAACGAGAAGAAGCGCCCCGCCCCACCGAATGGAGCGCCCGCCTGAGCGTTCTCGTTGCCGAAGACAATGAGATCAACGCACTGCTGACGCGCACGCTTCTCGAACGCGATGGCCACACGGTCCGCATCGCCCGCAACGGACAGGAAGTCCTCGACGCGCTCGACGAGGCCGAAAGGCCCGCCGACATCGTGCTGATGGATCTGCACATGCCGGGCATGGACGGTTTTGAAGCGACGCGCCGCATCCGTGCCCTCTCCGATGAGCGTTCAAGCATCCCCATCATCGCGCTCACCGCCAACGCCATGGCCGATGACCGCCAGACCTGCCTCACCGCAGGCATGGATGATTATCTATCCAAGCCCGTCGCGCCCGAAGCGCTGGCCCGCATGCTCGCTGCCTGGTCGCATCGCCGCAGCGATCTCGGCCTTGCTCCCGCTGATGCCGCCCGCGCAAATCTCGCCTAAGCTCGGGCCGGTTGATTCGACCGGGGAAACAATCAGTGACCGATAGTTCCGAACGGCTCGCATGGGGTCCGCGTCTGGCGAAAGCCTGGGCGGTCTATACCGAGCGTCGCCTCGTCATCATTCTGCTTCTTGGTTTTTCCTCCGGCCTGCCACTGGCGCTCACTGGCTCTACGCTCGCGCTCTGGATGCGCGATGAAGACGTCAATTTGAAAGTCATCGGCCTCTTCGCGCTGGTCGGTCTTCCCTATTCGATCAAGTTTCTCTGGGCACCCTTCGTCGATCATGTGCGTCTGCCCTTTCTCACCGCCCTGCTTGGCCGCCGCCGGGCCTGGCTGGTCGCCACGCAAGTCGCGCTGGCGCTCGCGGTCTTTTCCATGGGCCTCGTCGATCCCAAAGCCGCGCCCTATCTGATGGCGCTTGCCGCCGTCATCGTCGCCTTCATCTCTGCGACGCAGGATATCGTCATCGACGCCTTCCGCATCGAGAGCCTGCCCGAAGATGAGCAAGCCGCCGCCATGGCGAATTTCGTCGCCGCCTATCGCGTCGCCATGCTGGTGGCCACCGGCGGCGCGGTCGGCCTCGTCTCCTGGGTGCAAGCAAGCGGCACTAATAGTGAGGCCGCCTGGACCTATGGCTATGGCGCGATGGCCGCACTGGTCGGCATCGGCCTCATCGCGAGTTTCATGGCCAGGGAGCCCGACGCCCCCGCCGCCGAGACCGCCGAGCCTGAAAGCATGGCGTTGCGCTTCCGCCGCGCGGTCGTCGATCCCTTCGTCGAATTCACGCGCCGCCGCCAATGGTTCGTCATTCTGGTCTTCATCATTTTCTTCAAGCTCGGCGATGCTTATGCAGGCCACCTGCTCGGCCCCTTCGCCATCGATATCGGTTTTGAAAAAGGCGTCTATGCCGGCATCTCCTCCTCCGTCGGCCTGATCGCGGCGCTGGCGGGCGGTTATCTCGGCGGCTGGCTCGTCAACGCGGTCGGGCAGACGCGCGGCCTGTGGATCGGCGGCATCATGCAGATGCTCTCCAATCTCGTTTTCTGCTGGCTGGCCTTCATCGGCCCCGAGCCCTCCGCGCTTGCCCTCGCCGTGGCGGTCGAGAGTTTCACCGGCGGCATCGGCACGGTCGTTTTCGTCGGCTGGATTTCGAGCCTCTGCCGGGCGCGCGCCTTCACGGCGACGCAATATGCCCTGCTTTCCGCG
The DNA here is from genome assembly GCA_964560165.1 of uncultured Parvibaculum sp. Taxonomy (GTDB): domain Bacteria; phylum Pseudomonadota; class Alphaproteobacteria; order Parvibaculales; family Parvibaculaceae; genus Parvibaculum. The sequence goes on from CAZLLB010000002.1 coordinate 26,091, forward strand.
CTTTCATCCTTCGGGCGCACCTTCCTGTCGGCCAGCGGCGGGCAGGTCGCCCAGAGCGTCGGCTGGGTGCCGTTTTTCTTCATCAGTACGCTTGTGGCGATACCGGGCCTCATCCTGCTCTGGTGGCTTGGCCGGTCGAACGCCATTGAGGTGGATGACAAGCCCGCCGCCTGAACCCGCCACGGCATATTCGAATTTGAACAGCGGTTGTGTCCGAGCCTTGGCTCGCCTTATAAGCCTCTGAGGAAACCCAAGTCCTTTCAGGCGCTTAACAGCGTCACACCATTGCCGCACAAACGCGCGACAAGGGAAGGGCGATCAACAAGCCTGCGGTTGGCTTGGCGACGCTATAATGAAAGGATGACGGGTATGGCCGGTCTGACATTAATGGCCAAAGTCGCGGAAAACCGGCTGAGGGCAGGTCTGGCAGCCGGTACGCGAGGGACCATGGGCCGGGGCAGAAGCTTCGGTCGTGGGGAGATAACGGGGTTCGAGTCCATGACTTTGCCGGGCGCAGACGCCAGCGCCGCTCATAACCATACCAAACCGAATCCCGGTGCCTCCAGCGTCGCGACGCCGATGAGCTTTGGCCGCAAGGGCACGCTCGAAGTTCGCATCGCCACCACCCCCGCCGAGATCGACGCGGCCCAGGCGCTGCGCTACCGCGTCTTCTACGAGGAAATGTCGGCGACGCCCGATGCGCAGACCCGCGCCTCAAAGCGCGACGTCGATCGCTTCGACAGCTTTTGCGATCATCTGCTCGTTGTCGATCACAAGCTCGCAGGTGCCGAGGGCGATGCGCTGCACCCCGAAGCCGTTGTCGGCTGCTATCGCCTGCTTCGCCAGCAGGTCGCTGAGCAGAATGGCGGCTTCTACACCGCCAGCGAATACAACATCGCGCCGCTTCTCTCACGTGCCGGGCCTGAGATGAATTTCCTCGAGCTTGGCCGTTCCTGCGTGCTCCCGCCCTATCGCAATAAACCGACCGTGGAATTGCTCTGGCACGGCATCGCGCAATACGTGGCAAGCCGCAATCTCGACGTGATGTTCGGCTGCGCCAGTTTTGAAAATACCGATCCGCAAGAGCTGGCGGTGCCACTCTCATATCTGCATCATTTTCACATGACGCCTTCGGATTGGTATGTCCGCGCGCTCGACGAGCGCTTTGTCGAAATGAACCTGATCGCAAAGGAAGATATCAATCCGCGCGAAGCCTGGCGCGCTTTGCCGCCGATGATCAAAGGCTATCTGCGCGCCGGTTGCTATATTGGCGATGGCGCGGTGATCGATACGCAGTTCGGCACGACCGATGTATTGATCCTCTTCCCCGTCGCCCAGATTTCAGAACGCTACCTGACGAAATTCGGCTCGACGCCCGTTTGAGTTTTTCTTTTCGTCATTGCGAGCGAAACGAAGAATCCAGCCCTTTCAGCTCAGCTCTGGATTGCCACGGCCTTCGGCCTCGCAATGACAATATAAAAAACTCACTCCACCGTGATCGTGATCTTCTTCGACACCAGCGGCTTGGCGTGCGGCACATGGCTCGCATCGCCCATGATGAGCTGAAGCGTGTGCTTGCCGGGCTTCAACTCGATGGTGGTTTGCGTCTGGCCACCGCCGAAGTGAATGTGATTGTCGTCGGCGGGAAGCGGATCGTTCAACGCCTCGCCCGTCGGCGCATCGACATCGATCAGCAAATGATGATGGCCGGTCTTGGGTTTCTCGACGCCTGCCGGTGCCACGCCCATACCCTTCAATCCGAAGAGCACCGTCACCGGGCTTTTGACCGTCGCGCCGTCAGCGGGCGAAATAATATAGGCCTCCGCATCCGCAGGCCAGGGGCTCACCGTCTCCTCGGCCTGTGTGGGCAGAGCAAAGCCTACGCCCGCAAGCATGAGAGCAGCTGCAAGCGTCGCCGACCTGATCGTTCCAATTTTGCGCATCGTGCATCTCCACCCTTATGTCTGGAGAAGCATCTTCGCCTTCGGAGACAGCGAGGGCAAGCCTTGCCGCCTCCGAAGGCGTGAAGAGTATTCAGGAGCCGACGTGAATTCCGCCAACGCCGCCGAAGATGCCGAAGACCTGAAGCAGCCACAACACAACGACGATCACGACGACGATGTTGAGGATCTGTTTGATCTTGCTGTCCATCGGAATGTAGGTGTTCACGGCCCAGAGCAGCACGCCGACGACCACCAGGATCACGACCAGATTGATAAGTGACATGATTTTACCCTCGCTTTTGCCCATGTAGAACGCCCGCAACCCCGCTTCGTTCCGCCGCAGGCGGAACTTAAAGCAAGGTGCGCCCATAGCGGGAGCCGGGCAGGGTCTGAGCGAGTGTGTTCTAGCGGTCGAGATTGTAAGCCGCGATGGCTGCCATGTTGACGAGATCGGAGACGTTGGAGCCGATCGGCGCGATCTGCACCGAGCGCTTGAGGCCGACAAGCAGCGGCCCCACCAGCGTTGACTGGCCGAGCACCTTCAGCAGCTTGGTCGAAATCGCCGCCGAATGAATGGCCGGCATGATCAGCACGTTCGCCGTGTCGGAGAGACGGCAGAACGGATAGAGCGCCATCGCGTCCCGGCTCAGAGCTACATCGGCAGCCATCTCGCCGTCATATTCGAAATCGACCTTGCGCGCGTCGAGAATGCCGACCGCCTCGCGCAACCGTTCCGAACGCTCATGCATCGGATTGCCGAAGGTGGACGATGAGAGCATTGCCACGCGCGGCTCATAGCCAAGACGTCGCGCCACATCGGCCGCCGAAATGGCAATATCGGCCAGTTCTTCCGCCGTCGGCATTTCATGCACATTGGTATCGGCGACGAGCACAGTCTGCCCGCGCGCCACCACCAGCGTCACGCCGATGATGCGACGCCCCTCAATCGGATCGATGACGCGCAGCACATCGTCAAGCGCCACCGCATAGTTGCGCGTGACGCCCGTGACCATCGCGTCCGCATCGCCCATCTCGACCATGCAGGCCGAGAAGATATTGCGGTCGTTATTGACGAGGCGTGTGCAATCGCGCGTGAGATAGCCCTGACGCTGCAAGCGATTGTAGAGGAATTCCGCATAGGCGCTCGCCTGCGGCGAGTTGCGCGCATTGCGAATGTCGAGACCGATATCGGGATCAAGGCCGATATTGCGCAGCGTGTCGCGTATCTGTTCTTCGCGCCCCACAAGGATCGGATGGCCAAGCCCGGCATCGCGAAAAGTGATGGCGGCGCGGATGACGCCTTCTTCCTCGCCCTCTGCAAAGACGACGCGCTTGGGATCGCGGCGCACCTTGTCCACGATCACCTGCAACATGCCAGCCGTCGGCGAAAGCCGCGCCGACAGCGTGTTCTTATAGGCTTCCATATCGACGATCGGATGGCGCGCCACGCCTGAATCCATCGCCGCCTTGGCAACCGCTGGCGGAATTTCGCGGATCAGTCGCGGATCGAAAGGCACCGGAATAATATATTGCGGGCCAAAGCGCGGACGCTCGCCCTGATAGGCGACGGCCACTTCGTCTGGCACATCTTCACGCGCGAGCTTGGCCAGCGCTTCGGCGCAGGCGATCTTCATTTCCTCATTGATCTGCGTTGCACGCACATCGAGCGCGCCGCGAAAGATATAAGGAAAGCCCAGAACATTATTGACCTGATTGGGGTAGTCCGAACGCCCCGTCGCCACGATGGCGTCGTCGCGGATCGCGGCCACTTCTTCCGGCGTGATCTCGGGATCGGGATTGGCCATAGCGAAGATGATCGGCTTTGCCGCCATCGACCTGATCATCTTCGGCGTCAGCGCGCCCTTGGCCGAAAGGCCGAGCACCACGTCCGCGCCATCCATCGCCTCTTCCAGCGTCCGCTTCTTGGTCGCAATGGCGTGAGCCGACTTCCACTGGTTCATGCCCTCGGTGCGGCCCTGATAGACCACGCCCTTGGTGTCGCAAAGAATGGCGTTCTCATGCGGCAGCCCCATCGCCATCACGAGTTCGAGGCAGGCGATGCCCGCCGAACCCGCGCCGTTGACGACCATCTGGACGTCTTTGATGTCGCGGCCGGTCAGATAGAGCGCGTTGATGAGCCCCGCCGCCGTAATGATCGCCGTGCCGTGCTGGTCGTCATGAAACACGGGAATGTTCATCAGCTCACGCAACCGGCTTTCGATGATGAAGCAGTCGGGTGCCGAAAAATCTTCCAGATTGATGCCGCCAAAGGATGGCCCGAGATAGCGGATCGCGCCGATGACCTCATCGACATTCTTGGTGTCGATTTCGAGGTCGATGGCGTCCACATCGGCAAACCGCTTGAAGAGAACTGCCTTGCCTTCCATCACCGGCTTTGAGGCCAGCGCCCCGAGATCGCCAAGCCCCAGAATGGCCGTGCCGTTCGAGATCACGGCGACCATATTGCCCTTGGATGTGTAGTCGTAAGCCGCGTCCGGGTTTTCAGCGATGGCGCGTACCGGCACCGCGACGCCGGGCGAATAGGCGAGCGCCAGATCGTGCTGGGTCGCCATCGGCTTCGTCGGGTTGATTTCGAGCTTTCCGGGCTTTCCCATCGAGTGGAAAAGCAGGGCTTCCTCATCGGTAAACTGGCGGCGCTTCTTGCTCATAATGACTTTGTGTTCCGGGGGTAATCCGGGGCCTTGTGCCCCTAAGTTGTCCACAGGCAGGCAAGCCGCTTTTTAGGCTGCTCCCCCCTCAATAACAAGCCAAGTTGGCGGATTTTGCCCGGACGTGGCGCTTTGGTCGCCCCCTAAGCGGGCAAATCAAAATCCGGGGCGAAATCGAGATTCGAAGTAGTTGGAATTTACTCTAGTCTGCGCGCCATGTCTGAACCCCTGCCCAATTCCCCCGAAATGCCTCGCACCGAGCCAGATGAGGGCCCGCGCGCCGCAGCGTCATCTGCCACCGTGCCCGCCGATGCGACGCCGATGATGGCGCAATATCTGGAGATCAAGCACGGCCACCCCGATGCGCTGCTTTTTTACCGCATGGGCGATTTCTACGAGATGTTCTTCGACGATGCGGTCAAGGCGTCGGGGGCGCTGGGCATCGCGCTGACCAAACGCGGCAAGCATCTGGGCGAGGACATCGCCATGTGCGGCGTCCCCGTTCACGCTCATGACAATTATCTCCAGCAGCTCATCCGCAAGGGTTTCAAGGTCGCCGTCTGCGAACAGACCGAAGACCCGACGGAAGCCAAAAAGCGCGGGGCGAAATCGGTTGTCCGCCGCGAGGTCGTGCGCCTTGTGACGCCGGGCACCCTCACCGAAGACACGCTGCTTGACGCACGCGCCCACAATTACCTCGCCGCCCTCGCCCGCACTGCCGCCGATGGCGCGCTCGGCCTTGCCTGGGCCGATGTTTCGACCGGCGAGTTTGAAGTCACGCTGGTCGAGCCCGGCGCGCTCGGCGCGGAACTGGCGCGTCTCGATCCGGGCGAGTTGCTTGCCGCCGACACCCTTCCCGGCGATGAGGCGCTCCGCCACACGCTCGATGCCTATGCGCCAGTCCTCACCCTGCTGCCCTCGGCGCGGTTTGATTCAAGCTCCGGCGAGCGCCGCTTGAAAACCCACCTCGGCGTCGCCGCGCTGGATGGTTTCGGCAGTTTCTCCAAGGCCGAAATCGCCGCCATGGGCGCGCTCCTCGATTACGTCGAACTGACGCAAGTGGGACGCATGCCCGCGCTGTCGCCTCCGCGCCGCGCCGCCACCGCTTCGGCCATGCAGATCGACGCGGCAACGCGCGCCAATCTCGAACTGGTGAAAACATTGAAGGGCGAAGCGCGCGGTTCGCTTCTCGCCACCATAGATCGCACGGTCACAGGCGCAGGCGCGCGCGAGCTGAGCGCGCGCCTCGCCTCGCCGCTCACCGATCCTCACGCGATCAACCTGCGCCTCGATGCTGTCGAATGGTGCCTCGAGGCGCGGAGCCTTCGCGAAAAAATCCGCGCGCACCTCAAGGCCGCACCCGATATGGCCCGCTCCCTCTCGCGCCTCTCGCTCGGGCGCGGCGGCCCGCGCGATCTCGCCTCGATCCGCGACGGTCTTGCCGCCTCTCACGCACTTGCAGCTTTGCTCGAATCCGCGCCCACGGCGCTGTTGCCGCTGCCCGACGACATCGCGGCGATTGCCGCGAACCTCAGCGGGGCCGCCGGGCAATTGCATGATCGCCTTGCCGAGGTGCTCTCCGACGATCTGCCGCTGATCGCGCGCGATGGCGGCTTCATCGCCAAGGGCGTCTCCGCGTCGCTCGATGATCTGCGCATGTTGCGCGACGAAAGCCGCCGCCTGATTGCGGGCCTGCAAACAAGATATGCCGATGGCACAGGCGTTTCCGCGCTCAAGGTGCGCCACAATAATGTGCTGGGCTTCTATATCGAGGTGCCGCCCCGCCACGCAGATCGCCTCCTCGGCGATAGCGCCTATATCCATCGCCAGACGCTCGCCAATGCGGTGCGCTTTACGACGCCCGAGCTTGCCGATCTTGCCAGCCGCATCGCCGAAGCAGCGGGCCGCGTCCTCGAGCTGGAACTCGGCCTCTTCGATGAACTCGTCGCCGCGACGCTCGGCAAGGCCGACACGATCTCGCGCGCCGCCGTCGCGCTCGGTCGTCTCGACGCAACCTCGGCGCTGGCCGAACTCGCTGCCGAACGCCGCCACCGCCGACCGCGCGTCGATGCGAGCCTTGCTTTCGAGATCAAGGGGGGTCGCCATCCCGTTGTTGAAGCCGCGCTTGAGCGCGAAGCCTCAGCCACACCCTTCGTGCCGAACGATTGTAACCTGTCTGAAAAAAGCCTTTGGCTTCTCACCGGCCCCAACATGGCCGGTAAATCGACCTTCCTGCGTCAGAACGCATTGATTGCCATCATGGCGCAGATGGGCAGTTTCGTGCCCGCCGAAGAGGCGCATATAGGCACGGTCGATCGTCTCTTCTCCCGCGTCGGCGCGGCGGACGATCTGGCGCGCGGCCGCTCCACCTTCATGGTCGAAATGGTCGAGACGGCGGCGATCCTCAATCAGGCGGGCGAGCGCTCACTCGTCATCCTCGATGAGATCGGACGCGGCACGGCAACTTTCGATGGCTTGTCGATCGCATGGGCCGCCGTCGAGCATCTGCACGAGACGAACAGGTCACGCGCGCTTTTCGCCACCCACTATCACGAGCTGACGGCGCTGGCCGAAAAACTCACACGTCTCACCAACGCGACGATGCGCGTGAAAGAGTGGGAAGGCGATGTCGTCTTCCTGCATGAAGTTGCGGCGGGCGCAGCGGATCGCTCCTACGGCATTCAGGTCGCAAAACTCGCAGGCCTGCCGCCCGCCGTCATCGCGCGGGCGCAATCGGTTCTCGCCGCGCTCGAAAAAGGCGGCCAGAGCAACCGCGCCGCCACCTTGATCGACGACCTGCCGCTTTTCTCCGCGAGTGCGAAACCCGCACCTCTCGCGTCAAAAGAAAGCGCCGCCGAAGCCGAATTGAAAACCATCAACCCCGACGATCTGACGCCCAAAGCCGCGCTGGAACTTCTCTACCGGCTGAAGGCGCTGACGCTGAAAGACTGAAGAAGGCCCTCTCCCTTTGGGAGGGTGAGGGTCTCACACCTTCAAAGCGTATCCGGCTTCACATACATGTCCGAAATCGACGCCTGCAAGGATTTCGCGCCGACAATGGGTTTGCCGTTATCGCAAGCCTGCATCCCCGTCTTGTGGGCGGCACTTGCCTTCTGCCAATAGGGCAGACCTTCCTTGAAGGGTTTCAGATGCGTGAACTGCGCGTCGAGCTTGGTGCAAAGCTGCGTCGCGTCGCCTTTCGAAAGCTCACCCGTCGTGGCAAAAGCCATGGTCGTGCCGGCAAGCGTCAAGGCGGCGGCGGAAAGGCCGATCATAAGTCTGTTCATGATAATCTCCCGTTGCGATGAAACGGGCGCGAGGGCGAAGTCTGAAACAAGGCCGCGTGCTCTCGCCCGCATCACTAAAAGATAGGACCGGCACCGGCTGAATAAAATCCGTATGCGCCTTAAATATTCGTAACCCAACGTTCATCTAGATTGGATAAACATCCGTACAAAGAAAAATGGCGCGCTCCGTTGGGTTCCGGAAGCGCGCCGCAAGTTGTGCCCGTGAAAGGGCCGAGGAGAAAACAGACACGGGTGGAGGGCACCCGGTGAAGATCCCCGGTACAGATCGGAGCGTCTCCGGCGCTGCCGTTTGAGCGGCGAACGTCGGAGCGCCCGGGGCAAGAGGGTCGAAGGGGGGCGACCCTCGGACGAGACGATTGCGCCGCCGCCGGGCGGCTTCCCGGCGGAATTGTGGCCGAACCAAGGCTCGGCGTGAAACCTTGGTAATGCGCAGGACAGGCGTGTGTAATGTGTCGCGCGAGCCCCGCCTTCGCGGCTAAGATCGGCCTGCACCGCCGCCGCGCCGTTTCGCGGCAAAACCGGAGACCTGACACCCATGGGCCGCATGTTGCCCAGCCAGCTAGAAATCGTCGATCCGGGCCGCCTGAAAAAGCAGCTCGCTCCCGCCGCGCGTCTTCAAGGCGAGGCGCAGAAGCGCGCGCTTGTCGAAACCTTGAAGGCGACGCTAGCAGCAGGTCGCGCCAAGGCGCGCGAGCGGCTGGAGCAAGGCGCTCATCGCGGCCGCGTCTGCGCCGAGAGCCTTTGCTATCTTCAGGACACGATCATCCGCGCGGTCCACGCCTTCGCGCTCGAAAACGTCTTTCCCGTCGCCAATCCCAGCAAGGCTGAAAACCTCGCCATCGCCGCCGTCGGCGGCTATGGGCGCGGCACGCTTGCTCCCGGCTCCGACATCGACCTGCTTTTCCTCCTGCCCTACAAGCAGACCCCATGGGGCGAGAGCATCGTCGAATACATGCTCTACGTGCTCTGGGATCTGGGCCTCAAGGTCGGCCATTCGACACGTACCGTCGCCGATTGCATCCGCCTCTCGCGCGAGGATTTCACCATCCGCACCGCGCTCCTCGAAGCGCGCTATCTCGACGGCGACCCCAAACTCTTCGCCGAACTCGAAAAGCGTTTCGACGAGGAAGTCGTCAAGGGCACCGGCAATGAATTCGTCGAGGCCAAGCTTGCCGAGCGCGACGTGCGCCATGCCCGCGCGGGCGAGAGCCGCTATCTGGTCGAACCCAATGTGAAGGAAGGCAAAGGCGGCCTGCGCGATCTCAACACGCTTTTCTGGATCGCCAAATATCTCTACCGCGTCAAGCAATCCTCCGATCTCGTGAGGGAAGGCGTTTTCACCCGCCAGGAATACGCGACCTTCCGCAAGGCTGAGGATTTTCTCTGGGCGGTGCGCTGCGAGTTGCATTTCCTTACGGGCCGCGCCGAGGAGCGCATCTCCTTCGACATCCAGACCGAAATGGCAAACCAGCTTGGCTATCACGGCCATGCCGGTCTGAAGGCGGTCGAGCGCTTCATGAAGCATTATTTTCTGGTCGCCAAGGATGTCGGTGACCTCACGCGCATTTTCTGCGCCGCGCTCGAAGATCAGGAGCGCAAGAAGAAACCCGGCATTGGCCGCTTCATGCAGAAGTTGCGCCGCAAGAAAGTCATCAGGGGTTTCAAGCTCGAAACCGGCCGCCTCTCCTTTACCAGCGACAAGGCGATCGAGAACGACCCGGTCAATCTCATTCGCATCTTCCATGTGGCCGATGCCGACGAACTTGAAATTCATCCCGACGCGTTGAAGCTCGTCACCCGCTCGCTGAAATATATCGGCGCCGAGTTGCGCGCCAACGACGAGGCAAACCGCCTCTTCCTCGAAATCCTCACCTCGCGCAAAGCGCCCGAGCGCACATTGCGCCTGATGAATGAGGCGGGCGTCCTTGGCCGCTTCATCCCCGATTTCGGCCGCATCGTCGCGCTGATGCAATTCAACATGTACCACCACTACACGGCGGATGAGCATCTTCTGCGCGCCATCGGAATTTTGTCGGAAGTCGAAAAGGGCGGCAAGAATAACGACCACCCCATGGCGACCGAAGTGATGTCGAAGGTGCAGAGCCGCGAGGCGCTCTACATGTCGGTCTTCCTGCACGACATCGCCAAGGGCCGCGAGGAAGATCATTCCGACGCGGGCGAGCGCATCGCGCGTCATCTCTGCCCGCGCCTCGGCCTCGGCAAGGGCGAAACCGAAACCGTCGCCTGGCTGGTCAAGAACCATCTGGTGATGAGCGACGTCGCCCAGCGCCGCGATATTTCCGATCCGCGCACGGTGAAGGATTTCGCCGATCTGGTGCAAAGTCCTGAGCGCTTGAAGATGCTCTTTGTTCTGACGGTCGTGGATATCAAGGCCGTCGGCCCCGGTGTCTGGAACGGCTGGAAGGCGCAACTCCTGCGCGAGCTTTATTTCGAAACCGCCGCCGTGTTGCAGGGCGGCGAGGCCACTTTGAACCGCGCCACCCGCGTTGCCGAGGCGAAGGAGGCGCTGAGCGCTCGCCTCGCCGATTGGCCCGAGACGGCGCGCGCCATCTACAAGGCTCGCCACACCGACGCCTATTGGCTCGCCTTCGACGCAGAGACGCAGGAGCGCCACGCGCGTTTCATCGCCGAGGCAAAGGATACAGGCCTGTCGATTGCCGCCCAGCCCGAGCCGACGCGCGACGTGACGGTGCTGACGCTTTACGCGCAGGACCATCCCGGCCTCTTCTCGCGCTTTGCAGGCGCTTGCGCGATCCTCGGCAT
>CAZLLB010000003.1:0-34180 GCA_964560165.1 uncultured Parvibaculum sp.
GTGATGAGCGCCCGCACCTTATTGGGGTTTCGTATGGTAAACGCGGGGTGCCGCAACAACCTGTTGACGTCGTCAAGCGTGCCGGGCAGGGCGGAGGTAGCTTGAATGGTCAACCATTTGTCCATGACAAGGTGGTCGTCTTTCCACTGATCGTGGAAGCTGTCGATGGCGTTTTGCCGTTCCGGGCAGTCGATATTGGCCAGTATGCCCAAGGCGGCGATCTGGTCGGTCATGTTATCTGCCTCGGCGAAATGCTGCGCCGCCAGTTTCACACCGTCATTGCCAGGCAGAATGGCGAGATAGGAGAGGCAGGTGTTCCGCAGAGCCCGCCGTCCGGCATGAGATGCTTCGGGACTGTAGGGGCCTTCGATACGATTGCGCTCGTAAGCAGCGCGAAGCTCGTCCTGCACCGCCAGACCGACCGAAGCTCGCAAATGTTCGCGCGCCTCGTGAATGGCATCGACATCGACATTCTCGCGAATGAGCTGCGCCACGGTCTGCTCGCCCGGTAGCTGAATCATCTGAGCGACCAGATCGGGATCATATTTCCGGGCCGTGAGCATCTCTCGCATCATGTCGGCGAAGGCATCGCCCTTGCGCCGCCGACCGCCTGTCTGGGTAGCTTCGACCAGTGAGATCAGCAGGCCGGAGGCATAGCGCTGCGCTGCTTCCCAGCGGTTGAACGGGTCGCTGTCATGGGTCATCAGGAAAACCCAGTCGCGTTCCTTGAGGTTGGCACTCAGCGTTACCGGCGCGGTGAAGCCGCGCAGCAATGATGGAACGGGCTTTTGCTCGACATTGCGAAAGCGGAACGTCTGCGCGCGCTCCGTCAGGTTCAGAACTCGCGTCGTACCTTTCGCTTTCTCCTCGCCATCAAGTTGCAAAGTCATGTCTTTGCCATCGGGTCCGACAAGGCCGACCGCGACTGGAATATGATACGGCTCTTTTAGCGGTTGGCCGGGCGTCGCCGCGCAGATCTGGCTCATCTTCAGCGTGTAAGTCTGTCGCGCCGCATCATAGCGGCCGGAGGTCAGAACTTCCGGCGTACCAGACTGCGCATACCAGCGCTTGAATTGCGTGAGATCTAACTTTGCGCCATCGGCGAGAGCGTTCAGAAAATCCTCGACCGTCGCCGCTTCTCCATCATGCCGTTCGAAATAGAGGTCCATGCCTTTGCGGAAACGCTTCGCCCCCGCAAGCGTGTGGATCATGCGGCATAGTTCCGCGCCTTTTTCATAAACCGTCGCTGTATAGAAATTATTGATCTCGATGTAGCCGTCAGGACGTACCGGATGCGCCAGAGGCCCTTGATCTTCGGGAAACTGGTGGCTTCGCAACAGACGCACGTCCGATATGCGCTTCACGGCGCGCGAGCGCATGTCGGATGTGAATTCCTGATCGCGGAAAACCGTGAGCCCTTCTTTCAGGCAAAGCTGGAACCAGTCGCGGCAAGTGATGCGATTGCCTGTCCAGTTGTGGAAATATTCATGCGCAATGATCGCTTCTATTGCCGCATAATCTGCGTCGGTCGCTGTATCGGGACGGGCAAGAATATATTTGTCATTAAAGACGTTCAGGCCTTTGTTCTCCATCGCGCCCATATTGAAAGCGCTTACCGCGACGATCATGAAAATGTCCAGATCGTATTCACGGCCGAAGGTTTCTTCGTCCCAGCGCATCGAGCGCTTCAGCGCTTCCATCGCATAGGCGCAGCGATCTTCATTGCCGCGCTCGACGAAAATCCGCAGCGTCACTTCACGGCCCGACATGGTGACGAATTTGTCCTCGATATATGCGAGGTCGCCCGCGACCAGTGCGAAAAGATAGGCGGGTTTGGGAAATGGATCGTGCCAATCGGCAAAGTGCTTGTTGCCCGGCAGTTTGCCGCTCGCGGTCAGATTGCCGTTCGATAGCAGAACCGGTGCGATCTTCTGATCCGAGATGACGCGCGTCGTGAAGACAGCCATCACGTCTGGGCGGTCGAGATAATAAGTGATGCGGCGAAAACCTTCCGCCTCGCATTGCGTGCAATAAATGCCACTCGACAGATAGAGCCCGAGAAGCTGCGTATTCGCTTCCGGCCCGCAAGTCGTCACCGTCTCGAGCGTGAATTCACCGTCCGGCGCTTCGGGGATTGTCAGATGTTCGCCATCAGTCTGATAGGCATTGCTGCTTAGCGTTTCGCCATTGAGGGTCACTTCGTGCAGCGTCAGCTTTTGCCCGTCAAGAACGAGAGGGCCGTGCCCCGCCGCATCAGGGTTGCGCCGCATCTGCAACCTGGCGCGAACACGGGTCGCTGCCGGATCGAGCTCGATCTCCAGCTTGACGTTATCGATAAAAAAGGCGGGCGGTGCATAATCCTTCAGGAGGATAGGGCGTGGGTCTTCTACTCTCATGGGATGTTCGGCCTCAAGCGCGGCAATCGGTAAGGGGTAGCATGCGATTGTAGATCAATGGTCTCTGGATATGGCAAAATTTCGGCGGTTGGGTTTTTGAGACAAATCCACGCCGCTGCCAGGCTTTTGCCCTCACCCTCAGGAGTGCATTCGAGATGACCAAAATCCACAATGTCGCCGTTCTGATCGGCAGCCTACGCAAGGCGTCCTACAACCGCACGATGGCACTGGCGCTGGCAAAACTCGCCCCCGAGACGTTGAAACTCGGCATCGTGGAAATCGGCGATCTGCCCTTGTACAGCGAAGACGAAGAGGCCAACGCGCCGACAGCCTGGGTGGCCTTTCGCGATAGTATGCGGTCCGCCGACGCCGTCCTCTTTGTGACGCCGGAGTATAACCGCTCGGTTCCCGGCGTCTTGAAAAACGCCATCGACATAGGCTCACGCCCTTATGGATCGAGCATCTGGTCGGGAAAGCCGGGCGCGGTGGTCAGTGTCTCGCCTGGCGCCATCGGCGGCTTCGGTGCAAACCACCATCTGCGCCAGTCGCTGGTATTTCTGGACGTGCCGACGCTGCAACAACCAGAAGCCTATATCGGCGGCGCGGCATCCCTCTTCGACGAGGCAGGAGGTATCGCCAAGGAAGATACCAGGAAATTTCTGACGAAATTCATGGCAGCCTTCGCGGGCTGGATTGAGGTTAACGCAAAGGCATAATCACCTGCTGCGCCGTGGCTTTGGCGAAAAGCTTGCCTGCCAAACTATGAAACTCCGCTTCGACAGAAATCAATTGCCGGGATTGCGCGACGACGCGCCCCTCGATGGTGATCTCTTCCCCGCGGGCGATACGAAAAAACTGAACGGAGAGATTGATCGTCCGAAACGCGTAACCCTCTGGTACGACCGACAGGGCGGCAAAAGCCAGCATCTGATCCGCTAGTGCTGCGATATATCCCCCGAACATCGTGCCGTCCGATTGCAGGATATCCGGTACGGGCTTCCAGCATTTTTTTGCCCATCCCGGTCCCCAGTCGTCGAGTTGCCCAAGGCGAAGTGTCTTGACGACAGGCGGCGGCTCCGCCGTACCATCCTTGAGAGAGTCTAGCCGTTCGGTCGCCCAAGTCATGTTCGCTTCCTTGATCATGCGGTCCGAACTCTGACTGAACGTTCTCGCGAGTGGGACTCGCGTTTCCTAGGGAGCATCACGCCCATGTCCAAGCCCGCAAAAACCTGGCGCCGAACGCCGAAACAACACCGCTCCCGCTTTACCTGCGAGGCGATCTTCGGAGCAGTTGCTCAGATTTTAGAGACGAAAGGTGAGGGCGCATTGACGACCAATGCCATCGCTGAGCGGGCTGGCATTAGCGTTGGCTCGCTCTATCAATACTTCCCGAACAAGGAAGCAATTCTGATTGAAATGGCGCGCGAGGAAACGGCGCGCTTTGCGGAAACGGTCGGAGAGGTAAGTGCGAAGACATCCGACCCCGACCATGCGGCTCGCATGGCAATCCGTGCGCATATCGGGGCTTTCGAGGGCCGGCCGGCCACCCGTCGTGCGGCGGTCAAGGCGATGATCGATGCGGAGGGAGCAGCCGCTTTGGGTAAGCGCACCGACCGGACGGCCTATAGTTTGCCTGCTCCAGTCACAGCCAGTCGCGTTGAAGCCTTCGTGCTGACACGCGCGGTGACGAGCGTTATTCGCGCCGCCGTTTTGGAAGAATTTTCCGGCCTGAATGAACAGGCCTTTGAAGACGCTCTGATGCGTCTCGTGACGGGCTTTCGGCAAACTGCGAGGGTAGTCTGACCCCTAGTCCGGGTTGGTGGCTTTCGTTTGTTCGATTACCGCTTCAGCATCGCGCGCGAGGATCATCAGGTCCTCGGGCATGTTCTCGGGACTCGTCTGTGCATATTCGATGATCCTCCGCAGGAGCACCATGAATTTGGGGCTCGCAGCCATGATGCGGGCCTGAAGTTCGATGCGTTCGGGCGCGAAGTCATATTCGCTGCCCGGGACGCGCCAGCCGCCACTTTCCTGCGTGCCTGTCATGATGACGGGGAAGGTGCCGGGGAAGGGATGGCTGGAACACTCTTCCGCTGAGCGCCATTTGTTCGCGGAGCGAACGACGCGCCATTCTTCCATGGCGGGGTCGATCTCAGTGAGTTCGGCGCCTTCCTCGGTCTGGAGTTCGGTCGCCACGAAATCGCGACCAAGGCCGACGTCGTAGAAGACACGCAATGGCTCGGGCACGTCCTTCACCCATTGGGGAACGACGCGTTCAATCACTGCCCATGTGCCGACGGGTCGCACATAGACCCGCTGGTTTTTATGAAATTGCGCCTTCGCCATGAAACGACATCCGGCTTGAGTTGGGGACCAGGCCGAGTATGTCGCGCGGCGGTTAGCAGAAGATTAAACGGGCTCTCATGAGAGGATTAATCTCCTGTACGCACCACGACATCGTCGCTCGGCTTGCTGATCCCGTAATCCGTAGCCTTGCGCCGGACCCAGGTGGTGAAATTTCCGATGCGTTCGCGCCCACGCTCGAGCAGCAGATAGGCCACGGGCACCACCAGCAACGTCAGCATGGTCGAGGAAATCAGACCGCCAATGGCGACATAGCCCATGGCGTTGCGGATTTCAGCTCCTTGGCTGGTTGAGATGGCCACCGGGATCATGCCGAAAATCGTCGCGATTTGCGTCATCAGCACAGGCCGCAAACGTACAGGCCCTGCTTGCAACAGGGCTTCCTTGATGGGTAGCCCCTTGGCGCGAAGCTGGTTTGTATAATCGACGAGCAGAATGCCGTTCTTCATCACCAGCCCCATGAGCGCCAGCAAGCCGATTTGGGCAAACATCGTCATCTCGAGGCCTGACAATTTCAGCGAGATGAAGGCACCAACAAAAGAAAGCGGCGCCGACAGCATGATGATGACGGGTTGAGCAAAGCTGTTGAACTGGCTTGCAAGGATCATGTAGAGCGCCGTAAGCGCCAGCATGAAGGCGAAACCGATCGCTTGCCCCGTCTCCTTCATGCTTTTGGCCTGACCTTCGGCCGACCATGAATAATTCGGGGGCAAGTGAAGATCGTTCAGGTAGCCCTCTAGTTTCTCGGTTGCCGGCCCAAGCGCGACGCCCGACCCCATATTGGCGAGAATCTGAATACGCCGCGAGCGGTTCTGCCGGTCGATCTGCGCGGGGCCGGAGGCCACATCGAAGCTCGCCACATTGGCGATGTCGATGAGTTGTCCGCTTGGCCCGCGAACCTGAATGAGGGACAGCTTGGCGATGTTATCGCGCTGGTCTTCAGCAAGGCGTACACGCACATCGTAACGTTGGCCATATTCCTCGAAGGATCCAGCCTTGACGCCGCCCACCATGGTCCGCACCGTCTCGGCGAGCGAGCGTACCGGAATGCCGAGGTCTGCCGCGCGGGCGCGGTTGATATGGACCTGCAATTCGGGTTTGCCGGAGTCGTAGCTCGACTTCACGTCTGTGTACATCGGGTCTTGGCGCATCCTGGCCACGACTTCATTCGTCTTTTCTTCCAGCACCGCAAGATCGGGGCCTTTGATCGCATAGTTGATAAGGTAGTTGCCCCAACCGCCGCCGGAAATCCAAGGCACATCGGAAAGCGACAGGTGCTTGGCCTCCGGCGCATTCCTCTGCATTACGGCGCGCGCGTCGTCCATGACTTTGAGGAAGCTGACGTCGCGCTCCTTCTTCGGTGTCATGCCGATATAGAATGCCGCCTCATTGGCATTTTTCTGCGCACCGTCGCCGACGGTGAAAAACACCGTTGTAATATGAGGCACCTTGCTTAAAGCGTTGGCGACACGCGCAGCAACCTGTTGTGTCTCCGAGAGGCCGGCGCCAAAAGGCAGTTCAATATTGGCAAGGAATTCTGAGCGATCCGAGCGCGCATCGAACGCAGCCGGTAGCGTGCGCGCCACAAGAATGCCGAGGACAACGGCACCAAATGCCGCGCCCATCACCGTCCAGCGCCAATTGAGTGCTATGCCGAGGAGCTTTCCATAGCCCGCATCGACGCGGGAATAGGCGTGATCGAAAAAGCGCGCCACCCGGTTCATGTTTTCCGGGGACGTATCGTGCTGTTTCAGCATACGGGCCGACAGCATCGGCGTCAGGGTGAGCGAAACAAGCAACGACACCAAGACCGAGAAGGTAATCGCCAATCCATACTGAAAGAAAAAACGCCCGACGATGCCGCTCATGAAAGCGATTGGCACGAAGACGGCGCAGACTGAGAAGGTTGCGGCAAGCACGGCAAGGCCGACTTCCTTGGTGCCGAGCGCCGCCGCTTCCATCGGCGAATAGCCTTCCTCAAGTTTTCGGTAAATGCTTTCAAGCACGACGATGGCATCATCGACAAGCAGGCCGACCGCCATGGAAAGTGCCATCAGCGTCATCATGTTGATGGTGAAGTCGGCGACATAAAACGCAAAGAACGTCGAGATCAGAGATGTCGGCATCGCTATGGCGACGATAAGCGTGGCCCGTATAGAGAGCAGGAACGCGAGGGTTACGAGCACCACCAGCCCGATGCCGATCTGAATATCGACGAATACGTCCTCCGCTGAACCCTCGATGAAGACGGCGCTATCGCGGGCGATCTTCATGGTGACGCCTGGCGGAGCTATGTGCTGCAACTCGGCAAGTGCCGTGCGCACCGCGCGCGCGACCTCAACGGTGTTCTGACCCGATTGTTTGCGGATTTCGAGCGAGACGCCCCGCCGCCCGTCAAGCTGAGCGTAGGATTGTTCGTCGGCCATTCCGTCTTCGACGGTCGCAATATCCCTGATCGCCGTCGGCGCGCCATCTTTACGGAAGGCGACGATGATATTTCCGAATCCCGGCACCGTGGCGACTTCGCCTTTGGTCTTCACGGTGAATTCGGTCAAGCGGCCGGGTGTGTCGAGCTTGCCGCCGGGAATGTCGGCATGTTCGCGGCGTATGGCATTTGTCACATCGTCTGCGGTCACGCCATAGGCACGCATCTTGTCGGCATCGAGCCAGATGCGAACCTCGCGGTCGCGTCCGCCGACAATGGTGATCGAACCGACGCCGCCGATACGTTGCAGATTTTCCTTGATCGTCTTGTCGGCGAAATGCGTCAACTCCTTGATCGGCATATCACCCGCGATCATGACCGACATGATCGCCTGCGCATCGGGATCAAGCTTTTCGACTATGGATTGCTTGGCGTCATCAGGCAGGTTTGCCCGCGCGATCGCCACCTTGTCGCGCACGTCCTGTGCCTTGACGTCAACATTCTCGTTGAGCTTGTACTGAATGACGACGCGGCTGAGCCCCTCGGAACTCACCGATGAAAGTGAATCGATACCCGACGTCGTGTTTACTTCTTCTTCAATAGGGTCGCTGATGTCGCTTTCGACAGCGTCGGGCGAGGCCCCTTCAAGCGCCGTCGAAACCGAAACCACCGGAAACTCGACCTTGGGAAAAAGATCGACGCCGAGGCGACCGAGAGAAATCCATCCCAGCACCACCAGCGCCAGAATGATCATGACGGCGAAAACCGGACGGCGGATTGAGACGTCGGAAATCCACATGCGTGCGATCCTTAAAAATGCAATTCGTCAGGCGTCGTTGTCCGTGATCGTTCAGGGCGTTTTAATAACGTCCCGACCTTCCTCCGCGACGGCGGCGATAGTCTCGACCTTGATGGGGGTGCCTTCGGAGAGAAGTGGCAGATTGGGGCCGATCAGCGCTTTTTGACCAGCGTTCAAGCCTGACAGCACTTCAACCGAACTTGCATCGATCTGGCGTATCTCGACAGGCACGCGCTTTGCTGCACCGTTTTCTCCGACAAACACATAGCGCTTGCCTTCCGTGCCCTGAACTGCGCCGCGCGGAAGCGACAGTACCTTGCGTGGTTCTGGATAAAGTTCGGCACGGACGAAGAGGCCGGGTTTCACTGCGTAATCGGCATTGAGGATCGGCAGGCGCACTTCGACGCCGCGTGTCGTCGTGTCGATCAGATCGTTGAGGATGATGACATAGCTGTCGAATGAGCGTCCGACACTGTCGATGATCACCTTGCCCTTGGTGCCGACATGGATTTTGCGCAGATCGACTTCCGGGATTTGCACGATGGCAGCGACGACATCAATTTTCATGATCTGCAAGACGCCATTGCCGCCGCCTTCGCCGCCCATACCGCCCATGCCACCCATGGTCATCATGTATTTGCCTTCATCGACATCCCGCCGGGTGATGACCCCGTCGAAAGGCGCGCGCACGGTGCAATCGTCGAGCATCTGTTTTGCGGATGCGAGTTGTGCCTGCGCGATACCGAGCCGCGCATTCGCTGTGTCCTTAGCCGCTTGCGCATTGTCGAGCCCGCCATTGGAAACAAAGCCGCTCGCATGCAATTCATTCGAACGATCGAAAGCGCGACTTGCGTTGCGTACTTCGGCGCGGGCGAGCTTCACCTGGTTTTCGAGTTCGGCGACGCGCAGCTTGATCTCGGTGTCGCGCGTATGAAACAGCGCGTCGCCTTCCTTGACGCGCGCGCCGACATAGACGTCGATCTTGTCGATGATGCCCGTGACACGGGGGCCAAGCGTCGTGGACTTGGCAGCCGAGATGGTGCCTGTGCCGATAACCGGCTCCACGAGTTCCTTGGCGGTTGCCGTCGCCTCGAAGACGCTGATGGTGTCGGCGGCGGGCTTTTCCGCCTCCGCTTTCTTGTCCCCGTCGCCGCAACTCGCGAGCATGCTCAAGGCCGCTATGGAAAGAACGACCGCGGCAAGGCGCGTGCCCCCGAACGCAAACTTCATACTTAGCCCCCAACCCCATTGCGCCGTAGCGCGACGCTCAATAGTCTACATGAGTATAGTAGCCCTGGTTACAACTGGGAAAGGTGCAAATTGACACCAGTGCCCGAAATCTCTGCGCCCACCCCGGAAAATGCCGAACAACGGCAATTCGGCTGGACGCTGCATGATGTTTTTCGATTATTTCAGCGCGCCTGGCATCGGCGTCTGAAGGCGTCGGGAACCGGCATCAGCCCAGCGCAATCGCGTGTGTTGGCCGAGCTTCACCGGCAGGGTGGGCTCACCCAGACGGCGCTGGCTGAAGAGGTGGAAATGGAGAAGGCACCCCTTGGTCGCCTTCTCGACCGGATGGAAGAACTCTGCTTCATCATCCGCCAGCCCGACCCCGCCGATCGCCGTGTGCGCCGCGTCTATCCAACCGGCACGGCGGAGAATTTGGCCGATCCGATGTGGGGGGCTGCTCAGGGCATGTTTGAAATAGCACTCGAGGGGCTGACTGCCGACGAGCGCTCGACACTGATGCATCTGCTTGAGCGTCTGAAACAGAATTTGCTGGCCGAAGAAGCACGCGCGTCCACTTTGGGCAAGTGACCCCAAGCGGACGCGGCGTCAACGCCGGGGGTCTTTTCAGCGCAAGAAATTACAGGGACAATGAGCCAAAACCGGGCCGATCCGCTTGATGCGGCGAAGGTCCATTAGCCCAATTCGGCCGTATGACTGGTGCCTCGGCAAGCCTGTTGCGCTTGCCGGTGACGACCACGGGGAGGATTCATGAATTTCGATTTTTCAGACGATCAGAAAATGCTCAAGGAGCAGGTGCGCAAGTTCCTTGGCGACAAGAGCCCACTGAGCGTCACGCGTCGCATTCTTGAGGGCGATGAGTCCTATGCGAAGGAAGTCTGGAAAGGCCTCGTCGATATGGGCCTCACCGGCACAGCGATCCCCGAAGCTTATGGCGGTCTCGGTCTCGGGGCGCTGGAGCTTTGCGTGATTGCCGAAGAGCTTGGCCGCGCTGTCGCCGCGACGCCTTTCTCCTCGTCGGTCTATCTCGCCAGCGAAGCCATCAAGCTTTATGGCACCGAGAAGCAGAAAGAAACATGGCTGCCGAAACTTGCCGCAGGCGAGATCATCGGCACCGTCGCGATCTCAGAAGGTACGCATGCGGCGAGCCCGCGCAACATCCACACGGGTTTTGCAGGTGGCAAGCTTAACGGCACGAAAATGCCGGTGCCGGATGGCGACATCGCCGACGTTGCCGTGGTTCTTGTAAATTCCGGCGGCACAGGCGAGCAGGCGATCTCGCTCGCCATCGTCGATCTGAAAGCCGCGGGTGTCAGCCGTGAAGTGCTCCGCACCATCGATCCGACGCGCAGCCACGCGACAATCACCTTCAAGGACACGCCTGCCGAACTGATGGGGCCAGCGGGTAAGGGCTGGTCGCAGCTTTCGCGCGTTCTCGATGGCGCCGCTGTTCTCTTCGCCTTCGAGCAAGTCGGTGGCTCGGAAGCGGCGATCGAAATGGCGCGTGATTATTCGCTGGAGCGTTATGCCTTCGGTCGCCAGATCGGTTCCTATCAGGCGATCAAACACAAGCTCGCTGACATGTATGTGAAAAAGGAACTGGCGAAGTCGAACGCCTATTTCGGCGCGATGATGTTGAACGATGAAGGTGCGGAGTTGCCTGAAGCAGCCGCCGCAGCGCGTATCGCGGGCAGCGACGCCTATGTCTTTGCTGCGCAGGAAAGCCTCCAGACGCATGGCGGCATCGGCTACACGTGGGAAGCGGACACGCAATTCCACTATCGCCGCGCCAAGCTTCTCGCGCTCACCGTCGGCAGCAGTGCCCAGTGGAAAGAAAAGCTGGCCTCGCGTCTCGAAGCCAAGAACGCCGCCTGATCGCGCCAACAATTTTTAATTCGGGAAACGAACCCATGGATTTCAACGACACCAAGGAAGAAGCGACCTATCGCGCGAAAGTTCGCGCATGGCTCGATGCGAACGCCACGCGTAAATCCGAAGCGAAAGATGCCGAGCAGGCAAAGACGCTCGAAGAGCTGCTGAAGAGGTCGAAAGCGTGGCAGGCGAAGAAAGCCGAAGCCGGCTATGCCTGCATCACTTGGCCCAAAGAGTGGGGCGGCGGCGGCGGCACCACCATTGAAAACGTGATCTACGGCCAGGAAGAATCGAACTATGCGGTGACGGGTAGCGTCTTTGCCATCGGCCTCGGCATGTGCATCCCGACCTTGATGACATGGGGTCCGCAGGATGCGAAAGAACGCTATGTGAAGCCCGCCGTGCGCGGCGACGAAATCTGGTGCCAGCTTTTTTCCGAGCCCGCGGGTGGCTCCGACGTTGCGGGCCTTCGCACCAAGGCTGAAAAAGACGGCGATGAATGGGTCATCAACGGCCAGAAGGTCTGGACTTCCGGTGCCCATTATTGCGATTTCGGCATTGTGCTCGTCCGTACTGATCCGTCGGTCCCCAAGCACAAGGGCCTCACCATGTTCTATATCGACATGAAGAGCCCCGGTATTGAGGTCCGCCCGATCAAGCAGATGTCGGGCGATGCGAACTTCAATGAAGTCTTCTTCACCAATGTCCGTGTGAAAGACAGCCAGCGTCTCGGCAATGTGGGCAATGGCTGGAAAGTAGCGCTGACGACGTTGATGAACGAACGCCTCGCCGTCGGTGGCTCACAGGGCAATGCGGATGTCGCCGAGCTGATCGCTCTTGCTCGCGAAACCGAAATCGATGGCAAGCCCGCCATCTCCAACGGTGCCGTCCGTGAGCGTATCGCAGACTGGTACGTGCAGGCTCAAGGCTTGAAGTTCACACGCCTGCGTACTCTGACGGCGCTCTCAAAGGGCGAGACGCCTGGGCCGGAAAGCTCAATCTCGAAGATTGTCGCCGCCAAGAAGATGCAGGATCTCGGTTCCTTCGGTATGGACCTTCAGGATATGGGTGGCATCATCCGTGACCGGAAGATTTCGTCGGAAGAAGGTGCCTATACCGAACAATGGCTTGGCGCTGCGGGTTATCGCATCGCGGGTGGCACCGATGAAATCCTGCGTAACATCGTCGCCGAGCGCGTTCTCGGTATGCCATCGGATATTCGTGCCGATAAGGATTTGCCTTTCAATCAGGCACCCAAGGGCAAATAGATGTTCGAACAATGAAGCGGAAGCCCGCGAGCCGCGCCTCGCGGGCTTTTCTTTTGTCGCCCGCCGCGCGATAACGGCGCGAGCGAAGCAGCGCAGCGGGATGGCGTGACGAAAATCTGGCGGAAAACAGTCGATTTTGTAGCCGCGTTCCCGCGCAACCGGCGGATGCCTTATCTCGTCGTCGGAGCATTGCTCGTCTTTGCGGTCGCCAATCTTGGTTGGTACCTGACTTATGTGCGTCCTGTTCCGCAGGGGCTCGACGCCATCAAGGCGGAAGGGCGCCTCGTCGTCCTGACCCGCCTCGCGCCCACGACTTATTATCTCGGCACCGAGGGACAGACGGGCTTTGAATATCTACTGACCCAAGCTCTGGGTAAGTCGCTCGGTGTTGAAGTCGAATACCGCACTTATGATACCGAAGCGGAACTCATCGAGGCGTTAAAAAGCCGGAAGGGTCAGCTCGCCGCAGCGGGCTTGGTCGCGACGGATGCGCGCCCGACCGGACTTGTCTCCGTTCCGACCTATCAAACTGTCCGCGAGCTTGCCGTCTGTCGGCGCGGCATTCCCTTGCCGAAAACGCCGAAAGATATGACGGGCCTCAAAGTGGCCGTAGGCTCATCGACCGCTGCGAGCGAAGCGGCCTTCTCTCTCTCCGTGCAGACGGAAGGCGTGCAGATCGAGCAGCGTGACAGGCCGGTCGAGGACCTTCTTGAAGCGGTTGCCGAGGGCAAGCTCGATTGCACCGTTGCAAACACACTGGAGCTGCAGGTCAACAATCCCTATTACCCCGAACTCGTCGAAGCTTTCCCTGTTACCGGCGATGAGCCGTTAGCCTGGGTGCTGGCGCCAGGGTCGGAAGACCTTGGCCGATATGTAAAGACCTGGATGGCGGGCATGAAAAAATCAGGTGCCCTTGCCGAGATAGAGCGTCAGTTCTTTGGTTTCCTGCCGCCTTTCGATTATGTCGATGTTCGCGCCTTCCAATCGGCGGTCGAGGAAATATTGCCCGACTATGAAAAGGCGATACGCGATGCAGCAACCAAAAATGGTTTGCCGTGGCAGGTTGTTGCCGCGGTGGCTTATCAGGAATCGCACTGGAAGCCTGATGCCCGCAGCCACACCGGCGTGCGCGGCATCATGATGTTGACACAGGATACCGCCCAGCATTTAGGCGTCGAGGATCGCCTTGATCCGATCGATAGCATCTATGCAGGCGCGCGCTATATCGCGGATCTGCGCAGCCGCGTTCCTGAAGGTGTCGAGGAACCTGATCGCCTCTGGTTCGCGCTCACCGCTTACAATATGGGTTTTGCGCATTTGCTTGATGCTCGAGCGCTTGCCGAACGCTTGGGCCTCGACAAGAACCGTTGGACGGATCTTCGCCGGGCGCTTTCTCTTATTCAAAAACCGCAATATGCGGCCAATCTCAAGTTCGGCCCGGCCAAAGGTGGACAAGCTTTGCGTTTCGTCCAGCAGGTGCGCGCTTACAAACATATTCTTGAAGCGAGAAAGTGACGGTAAGCGCATCCGCGCCATGATTGTTCAAGACTGGACTCGGGTATATATAAAATAGGGGATATACCCTAAAGGGCCCTGCGCGCGCGACTGTTGGGGCGCGACGCGGGGACCCGAATTTTCAAAGGAGACGCGACCGTGACGCTTGCGATGAGCCGGGGACCGAAGGTCGAGCCGAAGACCGTCAGAATCGCCATTCTGGGCGCGGGCATGGGCGGCCTCGGCATGGCGATCCAGCTTCGCCGCGCCGGCATCGACAGTTTCGTCATTCTTGAAAAAGCGGGCGATGTTGGCGGGACCTGGCGCGACAATGTCTATCCGGGTTCAGGTTGCGATGTGCCATCACATCTCTATTCGTTTTCCTTCGAGCCCAAGCTCGACTGGTCGCGCAAATTCGCCTTGCAACCTGAAATTCACGACTATCAACTGCATATCACCAGGAAATACGGGCTGCGCCCTTTTATCCGTTTCGACACGGAGGTCGCCGATGCTCGCTTCGACGAAGCGGAGGGCATCTGGCGCATTCGCACGGTCGGCGGCGAGGAGATCGTGGCCGACATGGTTGTTTCGGCGCTTGGCCAGTTGAACCGTCCTGCTTACCCGAAGATCGAAGGCATTGAGACTTTCGCAGGCAAGACGTTTCACTCCGCCCGCTGGGACAAAGACTACGACCTTACCGGCAAGACTGTCGCGGTGATTGGCAACGGTGCGAGCGCTATTCAATTCGTGCCCGAGATTGTCGGCAAGGTGAAGAAGCTCTCGATCTTTCAGCGCTCACCGAACTGGGTCGTACCAAAGGCAGACAGGCCTTATACGGCCAGAGAGAAAATGATGTTCCGGCGCTTCCCCTGGCTCGTGAAGCTGCACCGCTGGATGATTTATTGGACACTCGAACGCAACTATCTCGCCTTCATCAAAGGTAGCTTCTTCAGCAAGCTCTTTGAAAAGGCGGGCCGCAATGAACTTGAGGCACATATCGGCGATCCGAAGCTTCGCGAGATTCTGACACCGGACTATCCCGCGGGTTGCAAACGTGTGCTGATTTCCAACGATTGGTATCCGGCGATTGCAAAGCCCAACTGCGAAACGATCACCAGTCCGATTGAGCGGATCACGGCAGATGCAGTGGTGACACGAGATGGCGTTTCGCACGCTGCCGACACGATTATTTTTTCGACCGGCTTCGAGACAACAACCTTCCTTGCACCGATGAAAATTGCCGGCCTCTCTGGTCGCGATCTGAACGATGTGTGGAAGGATGGTGCTGAAGCGCATCGTGGGGTCGCGGTGGCAGGCTTTCCGAATTTCTTCATGCTCTATGGGCCGAATACCAATCTCGGCCACAACTCGATCATCTTCATGCTCGAATGCCAGATCAATTATGTGATGCAGGCCATCGATACGCTGAAGAATCCGAAAGTGCGCTGGCTGGATGTACGCAAAAGGGCGGAGGACGCATTCAACGCCGAATTGCAGGAGGACATGCAGAAGACTGTATGGGCAGCCGGTTGCTCAAGCTGGTACAAGAATGCCGCCGGTAAGGTCACCAACAACTGGTCAAGTTTCACAGTCAAATATTGGTGGCAGATGCGCCATCTTGATCTCGACGAATATCAACTCGTCGGCTGAGAGCGCGAAATTCGAAACCTCAGTCGATCTGTCCTTCACGCACGATCCGTTCGTGGCCGTCGGTGACGTTCTTCACGCGATACTGATAACCCGCCCCTTCGGAAGGGAGCAGGCGCACGACAGTGTATTGGCCGCGCGTTTTTGCGAGATATGAGCCGCCAGGATGAAACTCGACAGTTTCGCCAACCTTGAACTTGTGACTTTCCATAGAATGCGCTCCAGAGCGCGAGCCTTTCGGCGCGCGCGTTCGCAACAGTATCGCTGCTTGAGATACTGCATATATGGAGCCATAAGCGTGAAACTGCAAGGTTTATCAGCGAATTGCGACAATCCGGCAGATTCAGCGAGCGCGATTGAGCGGCCAGCGGTAGTATTCGTGTCTCAACACGCCCGATGCACGAGCCTCGGTGCCAACGCGAGGGAGAACGATTGTGGCTAAAGGTCAGATGAAAAGTAACAAGGAAAAAAAGAAGCCGAAGCAGGATCCGAAGCTGAAAGCCGCAGCGAAGGCTGAAAAAGCTAAGAAGTGATCGGTTATCTCTGCATCGCACTTTCCACGAACGCAGGGCGGAACGGCGATTGCCCGTTCCGCCCTCATGCGTCAGCCGCAAGCGGTGATCAACCTGCGCTCGGTGCGGCGTTCGAGTCTTATATGTCCGTAGGCGGATAATATCTAGCGCCGCGCCATTCTCCTCAAATCTATAATAAATTCAGCAAAGCGTTACGCTCGCACGATGCTGATCCCTCAAGTTAGACTTCGAATTCAAGACAGATATCGGAGGGAATATGGCGCGCAAGACTGGCGATATCCGGGTTGGGAGTGGCGGCTGGACCTATGAGCCTTGGCGCGGTGTTTTTTATCCCAAGGGGCTGATCCAGAAGCGCGAGCTTGAATATGCGAGTAGCAAGCTCACCTCCATCGAAATCAACGGCACATATTACGGTTCGCAAAAACCCGAAAGTTTTGCCAAATGGCATGACGAAACGCCCGACGATTTTGTCTTCGCGTTGAAAGGCACACGCTTCACAACAAACCGCCGCGTACTTTCTGAAGCGGGCTCATCTATCGAACGTTTTTTCGACAGCGGCCTTGCTGAATTGAAAGGCAAGCTCGGACCGATCAATTGGCAATTCATGCCAACCAAGAAATTCGACCCCGACGATTTCGAAGGCTTCCTGAAGCTGCTGCCGAAGACCTATGGGGGCAGGGCGGTTCGTCATGCTGTCGAGGTGCGCCACGATAGTTTCAAGTCGCCGGATTTCATTGCGTTAGTTCGCGAATATGGCGTCGCCGTCGTCGTCTCGGCGGATGCCGACTATCCCCAAATCACAGATATCACTGCTTCATTCGTCTATGTGCGGGCAATGGGTACGGTGGAAAAGGAAAAGCTGGGCTATCCGCCCAAGGCTCTCGACACGTGGGTCGATCGCGCTCGGCTCTGGGCTGCGGGCGATACGCCAAAGGACCTTGAAGCGCCCGTAGGAAAGCCAGCGAAGAAAGAAGCGCGCGACGTCTATCTTTACATCATCAGCGGTTTCAAGGAGAAAAACCCCGCCGCCGCGATGTCGATGATAGAGCGTCTCGGTTAGCGGCCATTTGAAGGCTTGATTGCAGGCTTCGGCAAAAGCGTAGTCTGCGCGAGGACCATCAACCCGGCGCATCGCCTTCTGCCCAGGCCAGGCCGCTCACTAAAAGCGGCACGCCATATCCGCTTCGTTCCCGAATTCCCGCCGACGGTCACCCGCAAAGCGCAGAAATTCCAAATTCGCGCTGCGATGATCGAAGAACTGCAGTTGCGCTAGCAGCAAACTGCCTGACAGAATGTCACACAAGAATATTGAAAAATGATCCTGGGAGACATCCATGAATACGGCCACCGATTTCGACCCCGATCTTTTGCGCGAGAAATATCGCCAGGAGCGCGACCGGCGCCTGCGCTCTGATGCCAATGACCAGTATGTCGAGATCAAAGGCGATTTCAGCCACTACGTTGATGACCCCTATGTCGAGCCGGGCTTTACCCGTGCGGCGCTCAGCGATGAAGTCGATGTGCTCATCGTCGGCGGCGGCTTTGGCGGGCTGATCGCGGCGGCGCGTTTGCGCGAGGCTGGCGTGCGCGACATACGCATCATCGAAAAAGGCGGCGACTTCGGCGGCACCTGGTACTGGAACCGCTATCCCGGCGCGCAATGTGACATCGAATCCTACATCTACCTGCCACTGCTTGAAGAGACCGGCTATATCCCGAAAGAGAAATATAGCTACGCCAATGAAATTCGCGCTCATGCGCGCCGCATCGGCGAAACCTTCGATCTCTATCGCAGCGCTTGTTTCCAGACTGAAATCCGCGAACTGAAATGGCTGGAAGACGAGAAACGCTGGCTGATCACGACGAACCGCGATGATCGCATGAAGGCGCGCTATGTGGTGATGTCGAGCGGTCCGCTGAACCGGCCCAAGCTGCCCGGTATTCCCGGCATTGATACGTTCAAAGGCCACAGCTTTCACACGAGCCGCTGGGATTACAACTATACCGGAGGCGGTAATGAAGGTGGCCTCGACAAGCTCGCCGACAAGCGCGTGGCGATCATCGGCACGGGCGCGACTGCGATCCAATGCGTGCCGCATCTCGGACGCCATGCAAAAGAGCTTTATGTCTTTCAGCGTACGCCGTCCTCAGTCGATGTGCGCGGCAACGGGCCGACGGACCCTGCATGGGTGAAATCGCTGACGCCGGGCTGGCAGAAGCGGCGCATGGAGAATTTCAACATTCTGGTCAATGGCGGCCATCAGGACGAAGATCTCGTCAGTGATGGCTGGACCGACATCATTCGCAACCTCTCCGCCGTGGTGGCAACGCGCGCGGGCACGGCGCTGTCGCCGGAGGAGCTTGGCCGCGAAATGGAGCTGGCCGACTTTCGCAAGATGAACCAAGTGCGCGCCCGCGTGGACGCCACCGTCAGGGACGAGAAGACGGCCGAGGCGCTGAAGCCCTGGTATCGCCAGTTCTGCAAGCGACCGACCTTCAACGATGATTACCTGCCGACATTCAATCGCCCGAATGTGACGCTGGTGGACACGATGGGGCAGGGCGTCGAGCGCGTCACTGAGGCGGGCCTTGTCTATGATGGTGTTGAATATGAAGTGGATTGCATCATTTTCGCCACGGGCTTTGAAGTGGGCACGTCCTATACGCGCCGCGCCGGCTTCGAAATCTATGGCCATGAAGGCCAGACACTCACCGATCATTGGGCGAAGGGCCTGAAGACGCTGCATGGCTTCTATAGCCACGGCTTCCCGAACTGCTTCCACATGGGCGTCACGCAAAACATTCTGACGCCGAACTTCCCGCATATGCTGGACGAACAGGCAAACCACATCGCCGAAGTGGTGAGCCGCGCGAACCTCCATCAAGCGCAGAAGGTCGAGCCGACGCCCGAAGCCGAAAGGGAATGGGTTGAAACCATTCGCCGCAGCGCCTTGCCGAACCTGCAATTCCGTACGGATTGCACGCCCGGCTATTACAACGGCGAAGGCCGGGCCGGTCAGGGCGAGGGGCTACTGGACGAACTTTATGGTCCGGGCTCCGTCGCCTTCTTCGAGCTTGCCCGCGAATGGCGGAGCAAGGAAAACATGCCGGGGCTGGATTTCAGCTAAGGCACGGTATCAGAGCAGATCGGAAAACGCCGGTTCCTGACCCATGGCGATCTTTCCGGCGATCTGTGCGGTGCGGTCCCAATCGAAGACCACGTGGCCGCGCATCATCTGGACGTCCCGCAACTGACGTTGCAACGGAAAGCTCAAAAAGCCGGCGCTGGCACCAGCAGCGCTGGCGAGCCCACCGATGGCGTCATTGGCGAGCCGCACGATGCTGGCGCTGGCCACGCGAATGGCGACCAGCGTTTCCAGCGGCGTTTCGTGGCCGAGCGGCCCATCGCGCTCCAGCCGCCGGATGGCGTCGTCCCACAATGCGCGCGCCGCCTGAAGGGCAGCGATCGCTTCGCCGAGCCGCAAGTGTGTCACCGGCAGATCTCCCTGCACGACGTCGCTATAGGCCTGAAGTTTCGACTTCATCCGATCACGGAATGTTTCAACCGCGGCCTCGATAGCACCAAGTGCAGGCGTCGCGGCGACAAGCGCCAGGCAGGCCGACATCGGATAGACGACGGTCGAGCGCGGATGCAAGGCTTCACCGGGCGAGGCCGCGAGCTTCAATTGCCAGGCGGCGATGGTCATATGCTCCGGTATGAAGAGACCGCGGATAACAACGGTGTTGCTGCCAGTCGCCGCCATGCCCGCCGTTCGCCAGACATCCTGAACCTCGACGTCTTCAATTCGGGCGATGCAAAATCGGGGACCTATGCCAGCCGCTTCAATGCAACTGACCATCACCCAGTCGGCGTGGTTGATGCCTGTCGCCCATTCCCAGCGGCCATTGACGAGGTAGCCGCCGTCCACTTTCTCTGCCTTGCCCGTCGGCGCAAGCGGAGCTGGCATCAGGGGCGTTGCGCCGTCGCGGAACAGTACGTCTTGCAACGGTTTGTCGAATTTGGCGAGCAGCCATGCATGCAGCGCTAAAAATGAGAGCGTCCACCCGCTCGACGCGCAGCCGCGACTAAGCCGCCGCACCACATCCAGAAAGATGCCGAAAGACGCGGCCTGTCCGCCCAGCGCCTCGGGGGTCAACATGGCGAAGAAGCCGGCAGCGCGCGCTTCAGTTATCGTCTCGGGCGACACGCTCCGCATCTCTTCGGCGGCCAGCGCCCGGTCGGCGAGCCGCAGGCTTTGGTGATCGGCCCATAAGCTCCAGTCGGCGTCGCTCTTTATCGTCGGCGTGGAAAATTCGGGCATCGGCAAACTCCCTTTCGTCAGTAACATAATTTATGTTATGTATCAGATGGAAAAGCAACCCGATCCCGGAGGTCTCGATGGCGAAAGATTCAAAAGACCTGACGCGGGAAGCCTGGTTGAAGGCTGGACAGGATCTATTGCGCGAGTCCGGGTTGCGAGCGCTCAGGCTTCATAATCTTACCAAGACGTTGAACATCTCGACCGGCAGCTTCTATCACCACTTCGAAAGCTTCGACGCTTTCCTCGGGCAGCTCTGCGCTTATTACAGCGGCGAACAACTCGACCAGAATCTTGCCGACATCCGTGCGCAGGGCACTGCACCAATGGAGCAATTGCGAAGCGCCTCGACGATTGCGACCGCCCGGAATTTGCGGAAACTCGCTCTGGCCATGCGAGCTTGGGCGCAAAGCGACCAGCGGGCGCGCAAAGCGGTGCGCGCCGTTGACAGGAAGCTCATGGCTTTCTTCGCTCAATGTCTGGAAGGGATGGGGTTCACGCCGGAAGACGCGGTCGCCCGCGCCTATCTGCTCATCGCCGCTGCGAGCCTTGACAATTTTCCTTGGCCTTCAAATCCGGCGGCCGCCGACATGAACGATCGGCTCTTCGCCGTGATCTGCGGGATCTCAGCGCCTAGGATCTGAGATGACTTAGGTAGAAATATCGTTCTACGATATAAACGCTTAATTGTTTTAAACGTCACTCACCTGGCGATTTCAGGGAACGTTCTCCGCTGCGTATCGTTTCGGCAAGGGGCTCCAAATCCTCCGCCGGAATTTTTTTAAAACGCATGCGGGTGACGATCATGACGAATCCGAACACACCGGCCAGTAGCCGGATTCTCGCGTTTATCCTCATTCTGGCTGGTTTGGCCCTGGGCGGGGGCGGACTATGGCTCGCGGCCCTCGGCGGCTCGTTCTTCTACATAATCCTCGGCCTGGCTTTCATTGCGACCGGCATCCTGGTTTTTTACGGCAACTCGCTCGCCCTTTGGCTTTACGCGGCGACCGTGCTGGTGAGCCTCGTCTGGGCGCTGTGGGAAGTGGGGCTCGATTGGTGGGCTCTCGCACCACGGGGCGATGTGGTGATTGTGCTGGGTATTTTACTGGCATTGCCATGGGTCGCACGCAGCCTCACGCGATCACATGTTTCGCGGCACAAAAGCGGGTGGATTGCTCTCTGCGCCTCGTTGGTCCTCTCCATCGCCGTCGGCCTCGTAGCAATGACGAGATCGCCACATGATGTGAGCGGCGCTTTGCCCGAACGGAGTGCTGCGGTAGCCGATGATGGTGTCCCACCCGGCGAATGGCACGCTTATGGCCGGACATATGCAGGCGACCGCTATTCGCCTCTTCACCAGATCACCCCGCAGAATGTCAAACGGTTGGCCGTCGCCTGGCAGTTTCACACCGGCGATATACGCGGCCTCTCCGATCCGGTCGAGGCAACCTACGAAGTCACGCCACTGATGGTCGGCAACAGCGTCTATCTCTGCACGCCGCACGATCTGGTGATTGCGCTCAACGCGGAAACCGGCGCAGAAAAATGGCGTTTCGATCCGAAGGTCAAGGTTCACCGCGAGGACATGCAGCATCTTACCTGTCGCGGTGTCACCTACTATGACGGTGCCGGCATGACGGCAACCACAACTTCGGCGGATTGCACCCAACGGCTTTTCCTGCCGACGATTGAGGGCAAGTTGATTGCGCTGAGCGCTGCGACAGGAAAAATCTGTCCCGGATTTGGCGGCGCGGATGGCACAGTCGATCTCTGGCAGAATATGCCCAATGTGAAGACTGGCTCTTATTACTCAACGTCGCCGCCCGT
Source organism: uncultured Parvibaculum sp. (assembly GCA_964560165.1). Lineage (GTDB taxonomy): Bacteria > Pseudomonadota > Alphaproteobacteria > Parvibaculales > Parvibaculaceae > Parvibaculum. The sequence goes on from CAZLLB010000003.1 coordinate 22,193, forward strand.
CATTGCCGGAAAGCTCCTCATCATCGGCGGTACGGTCAACGACAATTACACTGCCAATGAAGCATCCGGCGTCATCCGCGCTTACGATGTGGATACGGGCGCTCTGGTCTGGAATTGGGATAGCGGCAATCCCGACGCCACCGCGCCAATCGCTGCGGGGCAGCATTACACGCAGAACTCTCCCAATAGCTGGTCAGTGTCGAGCTACGATCCGAAACTGGGCCTCATTTATATTCCGATGGGCAACCAGCAGCCCGATCAGCTCGGCAAGAGCCGCAGCAAGAACGCCGAGACTTTCGCCTCGTCTATCGTCGCGCTTCATGCCGACACAGGAAAACTCGCCTGGGTGTTTCAAGGCACTCATCATGATCTCTGGGACATGGATGTTCCCGCTCAGCCGAGCCTTGTCGATCTGACTATTGGCGGCGAGACAGTGCCCTCGCTAGTTGCCGCAACCAAGGAGGCCGAACTATTCGTTCTTGACCGCCGCACCGGCAAACCCGTCTTGCCAGTCACCGAGGTGGCCGCGCCGACGGGTGCAGAAGGCGGCGACTTCACCGCACCGACACAGCCGCATTCGGCGCTCTCCTTCAATCCGCCGCCGCTCAACGAAGCGGCGATGTGGGGCGTGACACTCTTCGATCAGCTCGCTTGCCGGATCGAATTCCACAAGCTTCGTTATGAAGGGCGCTACACACCACCATCGACGCAAGGCAGCATCATCTATCCGGGAAATTTCGGCACCTTCAACTGGGGTGGTGTCGCGGTCGATCCGGTGCGGCAGATTGTTTTCGCCATGCCGGTCTATTTGGCCTTCACCTCGACGCTTATTCCGCGTTCAGATGATCATACACGCTTGGTCTCCGAGCCTCACGATCCGCCGATCAACGAAAACTTTGGCTCTGCTTATGCCGTCAAAATGAAGCCGTTCTTGTCGCCGGTCGGGCTTCCCTGCCAGTCACCGCCATGGGGTTATGTAGCCGGTGCGGATCTGACGACCGGGAAAATCTATTATCGCCACATCAATGGAACGGTGAGAGATCTGTCGCCTGTACCACTGCCGCTCAAAATGGGAGTGCCCGGCATTGGCGGGCCCTTGCTCACCGGCGGCGGCGTCGCCTTCCTAAGCGGTACTCTCGACGATTATGTCCGCGCCTATGACGTGACGACCGGCAAGCAACTTTGGGAAAAGCGCTTGCCCGCAGGTGGTCAGGCCACACCCATGACCTATTGGTCGAAAGACAGCGACCGCCAATTCGTCATTGTCGTCGCGGGTGGTCACGGATCGACCGGAACCAAGGCCGGAGATTCCATCATCGCCTATGCGCTGCCAAAAAATTAGGAATGGGAGGAGTGCTATGGAAACATTCCGCCGTATCGGTAAGGGCGCCTTCCTTCTCGCTCTCGCTGCCCTGTGCACAACAGGCGTGGCGAAGGCGGATGGAGCGAGCACGCCGGGCCTTCTCGGCGACTGGAACGGCGAGCGAACGCGTCTGCAAGAGGAGGGGCTGTCCTTCAAGCTCGGCTTCGTCGCGGAGGGTGCCTACAACCCGGTCGGCGGCGACCGCCACACTGTCGAACAGGCAGGACAGCTCACGATTGGCACCACGGCTGATCTCGACAAACTGTTCGGCATTCCCAACGCCAGACTGCAAGTGACGATCACCAAGCGCGAGGGCGGAAACCTCAACGACAAGGCGGGCATTCCCGCCTTGCAGCAGGTTCAGGAAATCTACGGACGCGGAAATATCTGGCGTCTGAGCGAATTTTCCTACGACCAGACTTATTTCGACAATGTGGTCGATCTGAAACTCGGGCGCGTCAATCCCGGCGATGATTTCGCCGCCTTCGCGTGTGACTTTCAGAACCTTACCTTTTGCGGCGCGCAACCCGGCAACATTGCAGGCGGCTATTGGATGAATTCTCCTATCGGCCAATGGGGCACGCGACTGAAATTGAATGCGGGCAAGGGAATTTATGTAGAGGTGGGCGCATACCAGATCAGCCCCCGCAATACAGAAACGGGCTTCGCCCTCGGCCCACATGGCGGAACGGGCGCTCTGCTGCCTGCCGAAATCGGCTGGTCGCCGGATGCGGCCCTGCCGGGACTCTATAAGATCGGCGGCTGGTACAGCACCGCCGATATGTCCGATCTCTTTTTCGATGCCAATCGCGCGCCACAGGTCATCACCGGCCTGCCGCCGCTTGAACGCAATGGCAGCTTTGGCGGATATTTCAACGCCAGGCAGCAAGTGACGGGCGACGCCAACGACCCTGACAACCGCGGGTTGACACTGTTCCTGAATGCGGTTGTCGCGGATCGCAACACCGTGGCGACGGATCGGCAATTTGCCATTGGCGCGTCCTATGCCGGGCCCTTCGCAAGCCGACCGCATGATGCGCTTGGCATCGCTTTCGGCATCACGCATGTGAGCGGTCGCGTGGCCGATGGACAGGAGCTGCAAAACGCTTCGGGATTGTCGCAGGTGCCTGTGCAAAAATCTGAATATGCGAGCGAACTCGATTACCAAATTCAGGCAACAAACTGGCTGACGCTGGACCCCAATCTGCAATATATCCGCGAGCCTGGCGGCACCGGCGACAATCACGATGCACTAGTGCTCGGCATGAGGCTCGCGGTCACTTTATAGGTGTGAGACGGGCAGAGCCCCGAAAGCCTCGTGAAAATCCTTCTCCATGCGCTGCCGATCAAGCGCCTCGGCAACGGCGATGAAGACGAAGCGGGCAGCGCCATCAAGCGTAAAATCGGAGGCGTCCAACCGGGTTATCTCGCGGCGCTTGCCAACCAGATTTACCACCGCGATATGTCCGGGCTCGTCGGCAATGGCGGCGTAGCCCTTGGCCCGCAGGAGTGTCGTTGGCCACGCTGCAACATATCGTTCGAGATTGGCGGCGCTGATGGGATCTTTTGACGTCAGGCTCAGGCTCGCGAATAAGCTGTCGTGAGATGCTTCGTCGGATCTGATGCCTTCCCTTATGCCGGAAGTGAGGCGATGTCCGGTCGGTGCGATCGCTTCGACAATATCCGCTCTTATGGTGGGCAGGATTGGAGTGTGCGGTGCAAGCTGCGCGAGGCAGGCCCTTGCGCGGTCCACTGCCTGTGCATCGACGAGATCGATCTTGTTGAGGACAATCATGTCAGCCGCCGCAATCTGTGCGCTGGCAATATTGCCGATACGACCATCATGGATGACGTCCATGATGGTCTGGGCACTTGCGAGCACAATTACGCCATCGAGGCGGAACGAGGTCGGGTCTGCCAGCGCGATGTCGGCCAAGCGCTGAGGGTCGGCAACGCCGCTAGCCTCGATCACGATTTTGTCTGGGGGGCTATCCAAGGCGAGCAAGTCGAGCAGCGTCGTGACGAGACTGTCGCCGATGCTGCAGCATATGCATCCATTCGAAAGAGCGATCGTCGTACCGTCATGCGATTGGATAAGATCGGCATCTATATTGATTGCGCCGAAATCATTGACCAGAACCGCCAGCCGATGGCCGGAGGAAGTTGTCAGCAGCCTGTTGAGAAGCGTGGTTTTGCCCGCGCCCAGGAAACCTCCGATGATGGTCATGGGAATTGGCTGACGGGCGGGCATTGGCCTATCCATTATTTTGCGGGAGGCGCTTTGAACAGATCGCCGCCGAGCATGGTTCCCCAAATGGGTATAGCGCCTAGCTGCTCCGGTGCAACGGAGTGCGGGTCATCTTCCAGTATCGCCAGATCGGCCAGCTTCCCGATCTCGAGGCTGCCAATCTCGTGGTCGAGTTTGAGTGTCCGTGCGGCCCCCAGCGTGATCGCATGAAGGGCTTGATCGACTTCGATGCGCTCATATTTGCCAAGAATACGACCGGAATTCGTGCGCCTGTTCACCGCACAGCTCGCTGTGAAAAGCGGTGCAAGCGGCGTAACGGGCGCATCGGAGTGTATGGCGACTGAAATATTATGCCGCAATGCACTGCCAACCGGGTCCAAGCGGTTTGCGCGGTCAGGGCCGAGCAGCTGTTCATAATGCTGGTCGCCATAGTAAAAAACGTGGTTAGCGAAAATATTGGCACAGAGACCTATCCTCTGCATTCGCTCCATTTGCGGGCGATCAATCAATTGGCAATGCTGCAGCGTGTGTCGATGGTCTGTCTGAGGCGTTTTCAGAAGGACGCGCTCGAACACTTCGATGGCAGTTTCAGAAGCCTCATCGCCATTGACGTGAACGTGTATCTGAAATCCGGCACGATGATAGGCATCGAACATCGCGTAAAGATCATCTGGTGAAATATTCCAGACGCCGTTCTTCCCATTCTTGTAGTGAGGCCATTTGAGGCGGGCGGTGTAACCCTGCACCGAGCCGTCCGTAATCACCTTGACGATACCGAAATGGAGCTTCGGCGTGTTGCTGGCCTTGAGATCGGTAAGGAGCTTGATGCCCTCTTCTGGAGTGCGCGAGGAACTGTTGAGCGCCGGCACGACGCGGATGGGAAATGCCGGATCGGATGTAACGCGCTGGTAGTTTTCCACCGTTTGTGGAGTGAGATCATTGTAGAGATCTGTTGCAGTCGTGACGCCACTCATCTGGGCGAGCCGAGCGAAACGCCAGAGTGGCTCCGGCGTCGAAACGCCAATTCGCGGGAAATGCGCGCCAAGGCCCTTATAGACAAGAAACATCGCCGCCATCTCGCGCAGCTCGCCCGTGGGCTCGCCGTCCGCATCGACCTCGACACCTTCGATGTTCAACCCCGCTTTTATACCAGCGCGCTGAATGAGGGCTGAATTCACGTTGAAGAGATGCAGGCTGGAATGGATGATCGCCACCGAGCGTGTCGTGGAAACCTTGTCGAAATCTTTTCGATTTGCCCTGCGAGAGCCAAAGAAAATTGGATCAAATCCCCAGGCGAAGATGGGCAGCTCTGGATCGCTCATATGCGCGTCGGCCTCACGCAGCCGCTCGATCACAGCCTCGATGCTCTTGAGCCCGGGCCATAGTTTTCCATCTGGATCGCGCCGATCATAGAAGCCGACATAGGGGTGTTCCCAGAGCGACCCCTCATAAGCGTGGCAATGCCCTTCCACCAGACCCGGCATCAGAACCTTATCTGCCAGACTATCGACAAGCGTGCCGCCCCATGCGCTCGCTTCTTCAACACCTCCGACCGCAAGAATGCGACCGTCTTTCACGGCGATATGCGTGGCTCGCGGCTGGGCCGGATTCAAGGTCAAGATCGCTTTTGCCGAGTAAATCTTGATGTCGCTCATCTATCGCCCCAGTGCTGCTGCTCTCATGCAGTACATAAATATATGGCATGGAGCGCAAGGGCCAGATGCAGCTTCGGCTAGAGCCGCTTAACGAGTGCGAAATATTACTGTATTGCTTGCAACTGCAATGACCCAGCCGAACCACATATTCTCGATTGCGCCCATGATGGAATGGACGGACCGTCACGACCGGTTCTTCCTGCGCCTCATTTCGTCGCGCGCGCTGCTTTATACCGAGATGCTGACGACCGGCGCGATCATCCACGGCGACCGGGAGCGTCTGCTGGGCTTCGATGCGTCGGAGCATCCCGTTGCCGTGCAGCTTGGTGGTTCGGAACCTGATGCGCTCGCCGAAGCGTCGCGTATCGCGGAAGGTTTCGGCTATGACGAAATCAATCTGAATGTCGGCTGCCCATCCGACCGTGTGCAATCGGGCCGCTTCGGTGCCTGTCTGATGCGCGAGCCAGGGCTTGTTGCCGATTGCGTTGCGGCGATGCGGAAGGCCGTTGCCATTCCCATCACGGTGAAGTGCCGCATCGGCGTCGATGAGCAAGACCCCGATATTGCCCTTCCGGTGCTGGCGCGACAGGTTCGCGATGCCGGTTGCGAAACGCTGGTCGTTCACGCACGCAAGGCCTGGCTCGACGGCCTCTCCCCGAAAGAAAACCGCGACGTGCCGCCGCTTGAATATGAGCGCGCCTATGCGCTGAAAGCAGCGATGCCGGAGATGGAGATCATCGTCAATGGTGGCATCCTGACGCTCGACGAAGCTGCGACGCATCTTGATCATGTCGATGGAGTGATGCTCGGACGTGCTGCCTATCAGACGCCTTGGGTCTTGGCTGATGTCGATCGGCGTTTTTACGGCGACAAGTCGCCCACATCGACCCGCCACGAAGTTCTCGAACGCTTTCTGCCTTACGTCGAGCGCGAGCTTTCAGGTGGCACCCACCTTCATGCAATGTCGCGGCATATCCTCGGCCTTTTTCAGGGTGTCCCCGGCGCGCGCGCCTTCCGCCGCCACATCTCGGAAAACGCTCCACGCAAGGATGCGGGCGTTGAGGTTATCCGAGATGCGATGGCGCTGGTGTCGCGCGAGCTTGTGGCGGCGTAAGGCGCGGGATACTCAGATTTTCTGATCGTATTCGCCGACTTCGGGGTTTGCCGAAAGCCGAGTGTCTATTTCTTCAAACATCTTGCGCATGTTCGCTTCCGACGCCGGACTCTCGACTACGACGACAAGGCCGGGCTTGTTCGACGACGCGCGAACCAATCCCCAGGTGCCGTCTTCGACCGTTACGCGAACCCCGTTCACTGTCACGACGCTGCGGATTTTCTGGCCGACAAGTTTTTCGCCCTTGGCATCCATGTCGCTGAACAGTTTCACCATACGCTCGACGACCTGATATTTCACCTCGTCCGGGCAGTAAGGCGACATGGTCGGTGAACCCCAGGTCTTGGGCAGAGCCTCGCGCAACTCCGACATCTTCTTCCCCGGATTGCGGTCCAGCATATCGCAGATCGCAATGGCAGAGACGAGCCCGTCGTCATAGCCGCGTCCGATCGGAGGATTGAAGAAATAGTGACCCGACTTTTCAAAGCCGACCAGCGCTTTCAATTCATGCGCGCGGCGTTTGATGTAGGAGTGGCCGGTTTTCCAATAGTCGGTCTTCGCACCATTGGCGATCAGCACCGGATCGGTGAGGAAAAGCCCCGTCGATTTCACATCGACCACGAATTGTGCGTTGGGATGCATCGCGGATAAATCCCGCGCCAGCATCACCCCCACTTTGTCTGCGAAAATTTCCTCGCCCGTGTCGTCAACAACACCGCAGCGATCGCCGTCACCATCAAAGCCGAGGCCGATATCAGCCCCTTCCGCCAGCACCTTGTCGCGCAGCGCATGGAGCATTTCCATGTCTTCGGGGTTGGGATTATAGCGCGGGAACGTATAGTCGAGTTCGCAATCGAGGGGGATCACTTCGCAGCCGATGCCAGCCAGCACACGCGGGGCAAAGGCACCTGCCGTGCCGTTGCCGCAGGCGGCGACGACGCGGAGCTTGCGTTTGATCTTGGTGCGATCGGTGAGGTCGGCGATATAACGCTCAGCCATATCCGGCACGTGAATATATTTGCCGCCGCTCGCTTCCCTGTAGGTGCCCGCGAGCACGATTTCCTTGAGGCGGTTCATCTCGTCCGGCCCGAAAGTCAGCGGACGCTGCGCACCCATCTTCACGCCCGTCCAGCCATTTTCATTGTGGCTCGCCGTCACCATGGCGACGCAAGGCACGTCGAGCGCAAATTGCGAGAAATAGGCGACGGGCGAGAGTGCGAGCCCGATGTCGTGAACTTCGCAACCCGAAGCCATCAGTCCGATGATGAGCGCATGTTTGATCGACGATGAATAGGAGCGGTAGTCATGCCCCACGGCGATGGCGGGCTTCACGCCCATTTCGCGGATCAGCGTGCCAAGGCCGAGGCCCAGAGCCTGAATGCCAACGAGATTGATCTGCTCGGGATAAAGCCAGCGCGCATCATATTCACGAAAACCCGAGGGGGAGACGAGGGGCAGGGTCTCGAATTCATAGGTGTTGGGCTTCAGGTCCGCGCGCGGCTTCACAAGCATCAAGGTCTCCCAAGGGTTTTTGGCAGTCGAAATGTCAAACGCTCGACCCTTTATAACGGGTCCGTGCATTGGTTTGGCGCTTGATTAGGGTAAGTTTGTGGCAAGCGTAGCCGCAGTGGCGGAATTTCGACCGGCTTTATTGACGCAGCACAAGCCTGTCGCCTTTGACCTCGATACTGCCTATCCGGTTGAGGAAGCTCATGCCGAGCAGCGACATATCCATATTGCCGCGCCCGATGGAGGCAGGCACATCGCGCACGGCAATATCGCCGATCTTGATTTCATCAATCTTGACACGCGCCGCCATGGCGACGCCGTTGGCCGTCTGATAGGGCGTGGTGTAGCTGAGCTTATCGAGATCGAAGCCAAGACGTCGCGCATCGTTGGTTGAAAGGGCGACATCGCTTGCGCCTGTATCGACAAGAAAACTCACGACCGTCCCGTTGACCAGCGCATCGACATGGAAATGCCCGCTGCGCATGTTGCGCGTGAGATAGACGACGCCCGGCGTTGCCTGCACCGGTTGTGTCGGCACCAATGCAGAGACGACGCGATGGCCGAATTGCCCGCCAAGACCCATCAAATCGTCTTTGGCTGTGTAGATGACGGCCAGCACGAAGGCGATGGCGATCCAGGCCAGTGCCTGTTTCAGCGCCAGACCGGCATTATGACGCCAGCCGACGATGACGCTGGAGCCGATCAGCGCCAGCCAACCCAGCCCGTAAACAAGCCGCATCTGCCCATCCTCATTGGCCAGCGCGCCAGGAAAGCGGCTGTTGAGGAAATAAAGCAGTGCGGTTATGCCCAGCAGCGCCAGAGCCGCCCAAGTCCAGGTGTTTTGTCTCATGGAGAGAGGATAATCCGCGAAGCATCACCAATCGCTAAAACAGCTGCGTCAATTTGAGAGTAGCGAAAAGCCACCCGACGGCCTATTTACGTGATAATATAGATATCAAGATTAAACACCATGAGTTTTTCGTAAAATGAGCGGCGGCAAAATTATCAGTCTGGGCGCGAATACGCCTGATGTCGCAAAGCATACTGCTGCGCATTGGGCTGCGCCCGATTTCGAGCCCGGCTGGGTCTGGCTGGTGGGCGCTGGTCCGGGCGATCCGGGTTTATTGACGCTCCACGCGTTGAACGCGCTCGCCCGCGCCGATGTGGTCGTCTATGACGCGTTGGTTGATGAAACTGTTCTGCAATTTGCCAACCCACTTGCAAAGCTTGAATATTCCGGCAAACGCGGTGGCAAGCCGAGCCCGAAACAGCGCGATATTTCGGCGAGGCTGGTTGAACTGGCGCGACAGGGCAAACGCGTGCTGCGGCTCAAGGGTGGCGATCCATTCGTCTTCGGTCGAGGTGGCGAAGAGGCGCTGGCGCTGGTTGATGCGGGCATTCCATTCCGCATTGTCCCCGGCGTCACGGCGGGCATAGGCGGTCTTGGCTATGCAGGCATCCCGGTCACGCATCGCGACACGAACCACGCTGTGACTTTCGTGACCGGCCATATGGCGGGCGGCGCTGTCCCGGAAAATCTCGATTGGCCCGCAATTGCCAAGGGCTCGCCTGTCATTGTGCTCTATATGGCGCTCTCGCATCTTGATCGTATCGCTGATCTGTTGATCTCGAACGGCCGCCGCGCCGATGAGCCCATGGCGCTGGTGCGTAATGCGACGCTAAAAGATCAGCAAGTTCTCGAAACGACATTGGGCACTGCGTCGGCCGATGTCGCGGCCGCCAATTTCAAGGCTCCGGCGATCATCGTCATCGGCGAAGTCGTCCGCCTCCGCTCCGGCCTTGACTGGCTCGGTGCCCTCGAAGGCCGCATCCTCAAGCGCGACCCCCTCGAAACTCGCGGCGAAAAAGACGTAGGCTGACGAGCGTATAATCTGTCATGGCCCGGCTTGATCGGCCATCTACGTCTCCCTTCCTTTTTTAAAATCAGAACGGATTCCAATGATCGACGTCAAAGACAGCAATGGCACCATCCTCAAAGACGGCGATGCCGTGATGGTCATCAAGGATCTGAAAGTCAAAGGCACCTCGGTCACGCTGAAACGCGGTACGGTGATCAAGAATATCCGCCTCACCGGCGACGAGGGCCTGATCGAGTGCAATGCCGAGAAGGTGAAGGGCCTCGTGTTGAAAACGGAATTTCTGAAAAAGGTCTGAGCGCGATGCTTACCATCCTCGGCGGTCTGGGCAAGCCGGGATGATGGCATCATTTAGATGAGCACCCGCGTTTTCCTTTCAGACTGAGCCGCCCATCGCCTCGCAAACCCAGCCCGGACAATCCGCCTTCGGAGGGTCATGCCGCCATACTTGACCGTTCATGATGTTTGTTGTCATGCCCAAACCGGCGTGATGCTGCACACTCCAGAAGACGCCGCCATGCGCGACGATCAGAACCGGACCTTCGGTCTCCAACGCCTTGTTGACACCGATCAGGGCGCGATCGAGAAACTCTGCATAGGGCTCCGCACCTTCGGGGCAATAGGTGCCCGCGCGCCAGTCACCGAACCATGAGCCGCCTGCGCGGCCCTCATCGGCACCGAGGCCACACTCTTTCAATTCGTCGATGACAGTGATCGGAATGCCCGAGGCTTCGCTGGCAAAGCGCGCCGTCTCATAGGCGCGAACCAGCGGGCTCGCGCAGATGGTCCTGATGCCGAGGCCACGCACCACTTCGGCGGCGGCCTGAGCCTGGGCGATGCCCGTGGCGTTGAGCGGAATGTCGATCTGGCCTTGAGCGAGGCGATTGAGGTTCCAGTCGGTTTCGCCGTGGCGGAGAAAATAGAAGGGGACTTGAGAAAGCGTCACTGGATCACAGGCTCACATTTGCAGGTTGCACGGCGGGTTGGCGCGTCAGAACGCGGTCGAGAATCCAGATCGCCACTGAGGCCGCACCCGCAATCGCAGCAATCATCAGAAAGAAATACATCTTGTCCATGCCGGACCAGAGGCTGCCGAGATAGCCGGCGAGAAAATTCCCGGTGAAGTTCGTCAGAAACCAGCCGCCCATCAGCATCGACAAGATAGAAGCGGGTGCAATTTTCGACACTAGCGAAAGGCCGATGGGTGAAAGATAAAGCTCACCCGTGGTGAGGATCGCGAAATAGGCAATGAGCCACAAAGCACTCGCCTTGGCTGCGGTTCCTGCATCGCCCGTGCTCCATGCCGCGCCCACGAGAACGAGATTGGCAAGCGCCACGCCGAGGCAGCCGATTGACATTTTGACGACGGCGGAAGGCTCGCTCCCACGCCTTGCCTGCCACGCCCAGAGCGCGATGACGAAGGGCGTGAAGGCAAAGATCATGAAGGGGTTGAAGGCGAGAAACCATGTCGTGGGAACTTCGCCCTGCCAGAACAGGAGATTGATCGAGCGGTCGGTGTAATTCTCGGCCCAGAGTACGGTCGTATTGCCCTGCTGCTCATAGGTCGCCCAGAAGAAGGTGACGAGCAAGCCGAGCAGCAGCAGGGAAAGAATGGCGCGCCAGTCCTCGCGCGTCAGCTTCTCTCTCGGTTGGCGGGCGGCGCCGCGCTTGGGCACATTATCGACAGGCAGCGAACGTGTGCCCCACAGGTAGATGACAAGCCCGATCATCATGCCGACGCCAGCCGCGCCGAAGCCGTAGTGCCAGCCCACCTTTTCGCCGAGTGTGCCGCAGACAAAAGGCGCGAGAAATGCCCCGAAATTGATGCCGACATAAAAGATCGAATAAGCGCGGTCGCGGCGGGCGTCGCCCGGCGCGTAAAGCGTTCCGACCTGTGAGGAAATATTGGGCTTGAAGGCTCCGTTGCCGAGGATGAGCGTGAGCAATGCAAGGAAGAAAAGAGACTCGAACGCCATCAGGAAATGACCGATGGCCATCAGCACCGCGCCGATAACGATGGTGCGTCGCCGCCCGAGCCAACGATCGGCGATGAGCCCACCGAAAATAGGCGTGAGATAGACGAGGCCGGTATAAAAGCCATAGATCTGCGAGGCGAAAGGCTGGATATCGAGCGGGCCGAACAACGCCTCAAGCCCACTCTTCATCGCGCTATAGCCGATGACAGTCTCGGCTTGGCCCGGCTGGAGCAGATAATTGACCAT
>CAZLLB010000004.1:0-17251 GCA_964560165.1 uncultured Parvibaculum sp.
CGCCGGAAGCATCAAGCTTCCCTCAAAGCGGATCCCGTGTTCTCGATCCTTCGCCAGCAGCAGCGGCCCGTCGAGATCGACGAACTCCGCGCCCTGCGCAATCAGCATGGCGGGCGCCATGGCAAGCGATGTCGCCACCATGCAGCCGACCATGATCTTCAGGTTTCGCCGCCGCGCGCAGCGCACGACGGAGAGCGCCTCGGTCAGTCCGCCGGTCTTGTCGAGCTTCACGTTGATATATTGATAGAGCCCGGCCAGTCGCGAAATGCCCTCCAGCCCATGCGCGCTTTCATCGGCGCAAAGCGGAATAGGGCAGGCGAGGCCTCGCAGCGCTTCGTCCTGCTTTGCAGGGAGAGGCTGCTCGATCAGCGCCACGCCGAACTTCGCCAGCTCGGTCGCCATAGGCAACACGTCGTCGGCTTTCCAGCCTTCGTTCGCATCGACGATCAATGTCGTATTCGGCGCGCCTTCGCGCACGGCGGCGACGCGGGCGATGTCGTCGCCGGTGCCGCCGAGTTTCAATTTCAGCAGAGGCCGCGCAGAAGCTGCCCGCGCCGCCTCGCGCATCGCGTCGGGTTCGCCGAGGCTCAATGTGTAGGCGGTCGTCAGCGCCTGCGGCTCGGGCAGGCTTGCGAGTTTCCACACCGGAATGCCGCGCTGTTTGGCTTCGAGATCCCAGAGCGCACAGTCGATGGCGTTGCGCGCGGCACCGCGCGTCAACACCGGGTGCAATTCATCTCGCGTCAGCCCGTCTGCCAGCGCTCGGCCCATCGTCTTGATCGAGGCGACGACGTCTTTCACCGTCTCGCCATAACGCCCATAGGGCACGCATTCGCCGCGTCCGATGAGGCCGTCTTCCTTGATGGTCACGACAACGACTTCGGCCTGTGTTTTCGATCCGCGCGAAATGGTGAAAGCCCCGGCAATCGGCCAGGTTTCAATTTCGACGGATATTTCGCGCATTTGGGGGCCTCGCTCGGATTCGGCGCGATGATGCCGTGCGTGGCGGGAGCCGCCAAGCGAAAACCTTGCTTAACGGATCAGATGCGCCCCGCGAACCACGAGCCGTTCCAATGATCGCCCGGTGCTTTTGTCTCATATTGGGCGATGCGCGCCTCATAGAAATCGTAAAGCGTCGGGATGGCACCGTTCAGCTTGCGGCATTCGGCGATGGCGCGGCGCGCATCCGCCCAGCGCTGGTTGCGATAGGCCGAGAAGATCAGCGCATGGGCTTCCTGCAGCGCACGAAATTTCGGATTGGCGCGCATGATCGGGTCGCCCAGCAGCGCAAAGACGCGGCGGCCTTCCGGGTGGCGCGGTGTCGAGATCAGGTCGATTTCCAGCAGCGCATAGCGGTCGCCGATCACGCGCTGCGTGCCTTCGCCGACGATGATGGCCGGGCCGTAATTGCGTGCATTGCGTTGCAGATGCGCGCCAAAGCTCACCGGCTCGCCCAGCACGCCATAGTCGAAGCGCAAGATCGCGCCCATATTACCGGTGATCGCCATGCCGCTATCGATGCCGATGGAAAGGCTCAGCGGCACATGGCTCAGATGCTGACGCAGCGCGTCCGTCTCAAGAAACTCGTTCAGCGCTTCAAGGTTCTCGACCATGCGCAGCGCCGCGTCGCAACCCTTGGAAGCGTGATCGGAGACATCGAAGGGCGCGTTCCACACCGCATACATCGTGTCGCCCACCGTGCGGTCCACCATGCCGTTACGGTCCTGCACGATCTTGGTCATCGGCGAGAAAAAGCGATTGAGAATGTCGGCATAGGCCTTGGGGTCTTCGAGATAGCGGTCGGCGATAATGTTGAAACCGCGCAGGCCCACGACGACCGAAGTGACCGGCTTCAGATTTCCTTCCGCCTGAATGAGCTTGGGACGCGCGTGCATCTTCGCAAGCCCGCCCGATGAAAGGCGGCGCGCGAATTGGCCGTCGATGAAGCGCGTCTGCTCTTCGGAGTGCAGGCGGCGCATCAATGCGCAGGTGAAGCTCGCAACGATCAGCGTCAGGCTGCCGAGCGCCGGATCAATCATCCAGCGATGCGTCTCAAACGCCCACCACGAGCCATAGATCGCGCCACCCACCAGCAACAGCGTGAAGATGAAGCTCCAGCGGAAACGAAATCGGCCAACGACGAGAATGGTGAGGATGCCGCCGATAAAGATGAAAAGCTGTTCGGCAACTGAGGCCCAGCCCGGCGTGACGAGGAAAGCGCCTTCAAGGATCTGGTCGATGGCATTGGCGGTGATTGCGCCTGATGGCAGGCTTATGCCAGCAGACGTGTCGTAAAAGCGTTCCGTGCCATTGGCAGACACGCCGATGACGGCGATTTTGCCTTCGAGCGAAGGAATGCCGGGCTTTCTGTCGAGCAGATCGACGGCGGAAACGGCGAGGCGCGTTTCCGGGCCACCGAAATAGAGGCGCAGACACCCTGTCGGGCTTGTCAGCGCTACGAGGTCAGCATCGCTGATGCTGATGCGCTCGATGCCGGGTTCCATGCCGATGGCAAAACCATTGGCGGGCTCAGCCACGTTGACGCGGTAGCCGGTGCCGCCGCGATAGACGCGCAGCGCCTCCAGCACATTGGAGGGGTAGAGGGCACCGCCGAGATTGACGATCATCGGCAAGCTGCGCACGACCGCGCCCGACACGCGGTCGGGCAGCGCCGCGCCGTTGCCTCGCGCCGCCGTCTCGAAGGCGGGCAGGCTCGACCGCCAGAGCTTATAGGCGGTCGCGTAGTGCCGCGCATCGCTGCCTTCCGAGGCGACGAGGTTCTTGGCTTCTGGCGCGGTCGCAACGCCGAACGATGCCTTGTCGGGCACGAAGGAGGTGACGGAATTTGTCGCCTGAAGCAGCTTCGTAAATTCCTGATCATAGTCGGGCAGTTCGGCAAGGTTTGTCTCCAGCCCGCCACCGTTCGTGGACTGAAGGGGGAGCGCGCCCCAGAGTTTCAGCAACTCCCCACGTCCCGTCGGATCGTTTTCGGAGACGGGCATATCAAACAAGATGGTTTGAGCGCCCGCTCCGCGCACGGCGGCGACGAGATCGATCAGCCGTTTGCGCGGCCAGGGCCAGGCGCCATAGCGCTCGGCGCTCGCCGTGCCGATGTCGATATAGACGGCGCGGGGGCCTTCAGCGCCTGCCTTGCGCGGCTCAATGCGCTGATAGAGATCGAAAACCTGATTTTGCAACCCGCTCGCGAGGCCGCCGACGTCGTAAATCGACAAGACAAGCCCCACCAGCAGGACAAGTCCCGGGAGGATCGCCGATAGTCTGCGGAAAACGGGTGTCGAATTCATCTTGTCTCGCACTGGTTTCCCAAAAATGGGATTCCGGCTGCCCCTGTTCTGAACGTCTGGCCCGCAATTGTCCCGTTAAGGGACGAAGACGGGCGCCTCCTGCCTGAAGACTGCAGCATTCGTTCCAGATGTGTCGGGGGGATTGCAACGGCCTGTTGGCGATGCTCGATCGTCAGGGCCCTTCTGGCCGGGCAGGATATGATCGCCCCGGTTCGGGGGCCAGCTATCCGACGGGAGACATTTTCACATGGCTCTGAGTGGCGTGGGGGACAGCCGGTGGGTTTTGCTTGGTTAAAATCGAACGCCTCCCCGCTCTGGTCGGGGAGGCGTCTTCAAACATCTCGAGATCGAAGCGAAGCGGTCTTTACTTCTTATGTCCCGTGGCCGTTTCCAGATAGGCCAGCAAATCCTTGCGGTCCTGTTCTTTCTTCAGGCCGGGAAAGGACATGGCCGTGCCGGGCACGAAGGCCTGGGGTTTTTCCAGGTACTTGAACAGGGTTTCCTCGTTCCACTTCGCGCCGCTGGCGGCTTCTTTCTTCATGGCCGGGGAATAGTTGTAGTCGGCCTTGGCGGCGATGCCGCGGTCCATGATGTTGTGCAGATTGGGGCCCACGCGATCCGGGCCGCCTTCTTCAACCGTGTGACAGGCCTGGCATTTCTTGAACACCTTCGCGCCCTTGGTCGCGTCGCCGCCTTCCCAATCGGAGGCCAGCGCCATGCTGGACACGCCAACCGCAATCGCCAGCACCGCCGCACCTTTCACAAATGACTTCATGAACCTATTCCTCTGCTTTTATTCTGCCTGCATATGGCTCAGGCACGCCGCCATGGCTGGCTTTCGCGCGCCTTGCCACGCTAGACTACGCCCCACTGGAGGTCAGGGGCTCCGCGTCAAACTGGCGCGGCATGCCAAGGCCCGTCACGCCTGCGAGGAGGCACGTTGGCCGAGGCATCCTATAAGGTCGAGACCCAAGGCGACGTGCTATGGCTTCGCGCCGAGGGTGACTGGTCAGTCGCTTCCATCATTCGGCTCGACGACGACCTGCGCAAGCTGACGCAGGCGGCAGGAGCAGCGCGCGAGGCGGTCTTCGATCTTGCCAAGGTCACGCGCCTCGACACGTCGGGCGCCTGGGTTCTGGACCGCACCGCCATGGCTTTCGAGGCTCGGGGCCTTAAGGCGAGCTATGATGGCCTGCGCGACGAGCACCGCATCCTGCTCGACAAGGTCGGCGAGCTTGAACATACGAAAACGCCGCCCGCCAAGCGGTTGCGTACCGCCACCGAGATCATCGAGCGCATCGGCGGCGGCGTCCGTGGCATGGGGCAACAGGTTATCGTCGGCGTTTCTTTTCTGGGCGAGGTCGTGCGGACCCTCGGCTCCACCATGCGCAATCCCCGCCGCCTTCGTCTCACTCCGCTCGTTCATCATATGGAAAAGGCGGGCTTCGATGCCTTGCCACTCGTCTGCCTGCTCACTTTCCTCATCGGGGCGGTCATCGCGCAGCAGGGCGCCTCGCAGCTCAAGCAATTCGGCGCCGAGGTTTTCACCGTCAATCTCATCACCATCGTCTTTCTGCGTGAGGTCGGGCTGCTGCTGACGGCCATCATCGTCGCGGGCCGTTCGGGCAGCGCCTTCACCGCCGAAATCGGCTCGATGAAGATGCGCGAGGAAATCGACGCCATGCGCACCCTCGGCCTCGATCCGATGGAGATGCTGGTGCTGCCGCGCATATTGGCGCTCATCATCGTGCTGCCCTTGCTGGCCTTCGTCGCCGATATCATGGGTCTCATCGGCGGCGGTGTCGTGGCGATGATGCAGCTCAACATGGCACCGATGGTTTATATCGAACGCCTGCGCGATTCCGCTGTGTTCTGGACCTTCGGCGTCGGCCTTGTAAAAGCGCCTTTCATGGCGCTAGCCATTGGCGTCATCGGCTGCCGCGCTGGCCTCGAAGTGACGGGCAGCGCTGAATCCGTCGGCTCACAGACGACGCGCTCCGTCGTTCGTTCCATTTTCCTCGTCATCATCCTCGATGCGATCTTCGCCATCTTCTTCTCAGCGATCGGAATCTGATATGCCCGCCTCCGACGCCATCATCGAAGTGAAGGGGCTGAAGAACCAGTTCGACGGTCATGTGATCCATCAAAACCTCGACCTCACCGTCAAGCGCGGCGAAGTGCTGGGGATCGTCGGCGGTTCGGGCACCGGCAAGTCGGTGCTGCTGCGCTCTATCGTTGGCTTGAAGAAGCCCGATGCGGGCAGCGTCCATGTGTTCGGCGTCGATCTCACCACACTTACCGACGACGAGCGCCGCGTCTATGAACGCCGCTGGGGTGTGCTGTTTCAGGAGGGCGCGCTTTTCTCCGCCCTCACCGTCGCTGAAAATATTCAGGTGCCTTATCGCGAGCATCTGCATATGGGGCAGGATCTGATGGACGAACTCGCGGCCGTCAAGGTTTCGATGGTGGGCTTGCGTGAAGGCGCGGCGAAGCTCTATCCCTCCGAACTTTCAGGCGGCATGAAAAAGCGGGCAGGGCTTGCCCGCGCATTGGCGCAAGACCCTGAAATCCTGTTTCTCGATGAACCGACGGCGGGGCTCGATCCCATCGGCGCGGCCCAGTTCGACGAGCTTATCAACGACCTCAAGAAAACGCTTGGCCTCACCGTCTTCATGGTGACGCACGATCTCGACACTCTATACGCCACCTGCGACCGCATCGCCGTTCTGGCGGAGAAGCGTGTTATTCTCATCGGCACAATGGACGACATGCTCGCCAGCGATCATCCCTGGGTGCGCGAATATTTTCACGGGCCGCGGGCGCGCGCGGCTGCCACAGGCAAGTAGGCCCATCATGGAAATAAAATCGAACAACATATTGATCGGCTTTTCGACGCTCATTGTTCTCATCCTGATCCTCGGCTTCTCGCTCTGGATCAGCCGCGTACAGCTCGACCGTCAGTATGCCTATTACAAGATCGTCTTTTCCGGCTCGGTGTCCGGCTTGAGCAAATCGGGGCCCGTCCAGTTCAACGGTCTGCCTGTGGGGCGCGTCATCGACCTCAGCCTTGCCGAGAGGGACCCGAGCAAGGTCATAGCGATCATTCAGGTCGATGCCCGCACGCCGGTAAAACAGGATTCCATCGCGCAGCTTGAGGCCTCCGGCATCACTGGCCTTGCCGTGGTGCAGCTCACCGGCGGCAATCCCGGTTCGAAACTTCTCCGCGAGGTCAGCAACGAAACCTATCCGGTTATCAAAGGCGCGCCGTCAACCTTGCAGGAATTGGCCAAAGCCGCGCCTGAAACGCTCGCCAACGCCAATCGCCTCATCAGCGATCTCGGCAAGGTGGTGCAGGCCAATCAGGAATCGATCAACAGCACGCTCCAGAACATCGACAAGCTGTCCAGCGCGCTTGCCGGCAGTTCCGACGACATGCGCCGTGCGATCAAGAATATTTCTGAAGCATCCCGCAATCTGAAAGAGTTGAGCCACAGCGCCGATGGTCTGGTGCAGAACGATGCCAAGGCCTTCATCGCTGATGCGCGCCAGACATCGGCCTCCTATCGCCAGCTTGCCGACACACTCGACAAGCTCGTCAAGACCAATGGCCCCGCCATCGACCGTCTCACCAATAACGGGCTCGACCAGTTGCCGCAGCTCATCCGCGAAATGCGCAGTCTTGTGGGCTCGCTCGACCGCGTCGTCACTCGCGCGCAGGATGATCCGGCGCGCTTCCTTATCGGCAACAACGTCCCCGAGGTGAAAGCCAAATGAAAAAGCACCTGAAATCCGGCTTCGCCTTGCTCCTCATGGCCGCGCTTAGCGGTTGCGCGCTGGCCAATGTCGCCAGCGAGCCCGCGCCGCAGCTTTTCATGCTGACGGCCGCTCATCCCAATGGGGCGGGGGCAGCAATAGCGCCTGCAGAAAATCTCCTCGTCGATGACTTTTCCACCACCGCGGCCATCGACGTGCCGCGTATCGTCTTTCAGCCGAACCCCAACGAGATCAAATATTATGCCGGTGCGCGCTGGTCCGATCGTGCGCCGCAAATGATCCAGTCCCTGATGGTGGAGACGCTTGAAAATTCCGGGCGCTTCGCCTCCGTCGCGGCGCGCGGCTCCGAAATTCGCGGCGACTATTTGCTGAAGGGCGACATCCGCCAGTTTGCCGCCGAAGCCAAGGGCGAGCAAACCTCCGTGCGCGTCGATTTCCTCGTGCGCATCATCCGCATCGACGACCGCTCCATCCTTGCCTCGCGCGACTTCAACGTCTCGGTCCCGGTGACAGGCAGCGGCATCGCCTCAGTCGTCGCCGCCTATGACGCAGCGCTCCATCAGAACCTGAATGAGATCATGCTCTGGGCATCGGCAGAAACGGCGAAGACGCCGATTGTTGCGAGGAAGTAGGACTGTCTACCCGCTAGTGGCGAGACGTGGGTGGCCCAGACAAGCCGCGCCACGGCGGTTTGGATTCAGAATCAAACTAATTCGTCATGGCCCGCTTTATGCGGGCCATCCACGTCTTGCTCCCTGAATTTCCCAATCAATCCTCAAACAGTCTGCCTCAGGCCAACCGTCCGCTCGCCTGCGCCAGCATCAAATAAACCTTGCCCGTGTCCGAAGTCAGATAGGTCTCGACCAGAATATTGTCGCGGTCGCGCGAGGCGGCGGCGGCAAGGAGCCGTTCAAAGAGATCGACGAAGCGGTCAACATTTTCGTGGAACTCAGCTTCACCGCGATATTTGACGGCGATGCGGTCGTAAAGCTGGCGGCCCGAAATATTGTAGAGCCGTCGCGTGAAGACGTTGCGCTCGCCCGACTGGTAGCGCTGCCAGAGATCGGGCGGTGGGCTTTGCTCAAGCGCCCGGTCGAGGTCTATAGCCAGCGCTTGCAACGTCTCGACGATTTGTAGCGACGAGCGCTGAAACTCACCCTCGTCGGTGCCGGGCAGGGTTTGCGGGCGCGTCTCGGTGCGTTCAGCCCCACGGCCAGCGGCGGCGAGCAATTCGGGAATACCCCAGCGCCGCGCGCTTTGCGTTTCAGCTGTTGTGGGCTCGGGGCGCGGCGGTGGTGCGGCGATCGGCATTTGCGTGATATTGCCCGGTTGTGCCGCATAGGCTTGGGCTTGCGGCTGCGGCGTCGAGCGGTCGAGGACGCGGGCGTGGCGCACCACGATGTCGGCGATGGCGGCCAGTGCTGCCACCTGCTCCTGCAACACATGCGTCAGCGAGGCCGCGCTTGCCGCTGCTTCCTGCGGCATCCGGGCGATGCGCGCGTCAAGGTCGTTCACCGCGCTATGCAGGGCATTTCCGGCTTCGCGCGCCGTGCCGCCGAGGCGGATCATCGCCGCGTTGAAGCGTTCAGCCGCCACATCGTTTTCCGACGCCGCATGGATGACGAGGCCGCGCAGCTCCTGCGCCCGCGCCTGCACATCGCTGGTCAGTGCCGCCGCCGCCCGCGTCACTTCCGATGTCATGGCGTTTGTCGCAATCCTGAGATCGTCGGTGGTCAAGGCGATGGCCTCCGTCGCCGCGCGGGTCACATCATCGCTCAGCGCGCCCGTCGCGGCGTGAAGCTCGTCGATGGTCGCGCCGATGGCCCTCGTCGCCGCGCCTGCCGAGCGGCTGATCGAGCCTGAGGCATCGCTGATCTCGGCGACGGCCTTGGCCACCTCGCCGGAAATATCGGCATGGACGGTCGTGGCGCGCGCTGCCGCCGCGTCGAATGTTGTGTTCAGATTGCGCGCCAGCTCCTCGGCAGTGCGGGCGATTTCCTGCGTGCGTGTGCTCACCATGTCGGAGGCGCTGGCGAGTTTTTCGCGGTGAGTGTCAAACAGCATTTCCAGCCGCTCGCGTTCGCCCTCCAGCCGGTTGGCGGCATCGGCAAGGATCTGGCGCTGCGTTTCATAGCGCGTCGTCAGCGTCTCTGCTTTGCCGAGCGCCGCGTCGGCCACGACCTCGAGCCGCGATGCCTGCCGGTCGAGCGTCGAGGCGGTGGCGTCGGCACCCGCGCGGGCGGCCTCGCTGACGCGGGCCAGAGTTTCCGTTTCGGCGATGACGCGTGTGCCCGCCGATTGCAGTGAGTCCTGCGCTTGCCCGATCAGGCCGCGCACCGCATCGACCTGCTGGCGCAGGCCGCGCGAAATCGTGTCGCTTTCCTGTCCGAGCATTCGGCCAAGTTCGGTCAGGCTCTCATGGTGGCGTGTCACCACGTCTTCCATGCGGGCGGTGCGCGTTTCAGCGCGCGCGCTGCCGCGCTCTATGGCGTCGAGGTCTTCGGCGATCAGCGCCTTCAGCCGCGCTGTTTCGGCCAGGGCGTCGGCAAGGCCAGCCTTCAATGTGTCGAGCTCGTCGCGCACCGCGCTGGCTATGGTGGCGATTTCGCCGCTCGCCGCATCGGCGGGATCGGTCAGGCGAATGGCGGTGCGCGCCAGAGCTTCAGCCATCAGCCGCATTTCCTGCCCGCGCCAGATCGTATAGGCGGCGAGCCAGATCAGCAGCACCGGCACCAGCGCCGCCGCGCCGATGATACTCATTTCCTGCGGCGTCAGTCTCTCCATGCCCGAAAGGCCGTAAAAACCCCAGACATAGGCGGCCATGACGCCGAGGCAAAAGAGCGTGACGACAAAGGCGGTGGCGGGAATGCGCTTGGAGGGCCGCCGGGCGATCAGGCGATAAAGCGCGCCGCCCGATGGGCTATCCTCGTTTGCCGCCTTTACCGTCGTTTCGGTTGCCGTCTCGCTTGCAGCGTCGGGCGTTGGGCCGGATGCCGCTTTGTCCGCGCCCTTGTCGGCCGCCAATTCAAGATTTGCCATGGTTTTGTCCCGCCTTGCCTTCGAATTCGAGGGTGTCGCAGAGCTTCTGCCACGTCAACCGCAAGGGGGACTTTCGGCCCCCATCGTGTGATCCGTTGTGTCTTGTGGGGCATGATTAACTAGTTGTTGAGCATAAACCCAGAGCCGGGCCTGCGGCGTTTAACGGTTCGGTACAATTCACCAGCTTACAATGGGGCTGAGCCGGCACGGCGGGGAGATCGACGATGAATGCAGTAAGTGCAAGAGCGGCCCATGATGATGGTGCGGAGCGCCCGCTCGATCTCGTTCATCTGGCCAAATATACGCTGGGCGACCGCGGCCTCGAAAGCGAGCTTCTCGGCCTTTTCCGCGCTCAGGCGGGCATCTATGTCGCGCGACTGGAAGAGGCTTCCACAGGTGCAGAGTGGAGAGACGCCGCGCACAGCCTCAAGGGGTCCTCGCGTGGTCTCGGTGCCTGGGCTCTCGGCGATCTCGCCGAAACCGCCGAAGCGCTCGCCTATGACGATGCTGGCGCTCGCGCCACCGCCATCCACCGCATCCGCGCCGCGATCCTCAAGGTCAATGTCTTTATCGACGGATTGATGGGTTAATACGCCGGCGGGAGCTTTTCCCGGTCGCTCGCAGGATTCCGTGAGTACTCAAAACTGGAAATAAATGAAGCTCTTGGAAGCTGCGGGCAATAGCGCTATCGCGATAGTGACTACGCTTCCAGCTGCCAACCAGTACCATGAACTGACTGTCGGCGCTCGCCAGAATGCCCTCCAGAATGGGCGGATGCGTCCCAGCGCGTGATCTACCGCGACGATCAGAAGAATTATGGCGACGGTAGCTGGGGCGGCATAAGAATCAGCCGAGAAAAGAGCTTTGAGAACAATTATTGCGTCGCTGAAACTTGTGGCGCGAAAAAACACCCAAGCTACGAAGACCCATGCTTGCGTTAGTAACAATGCAGCTATTTTGTAGAGCCAGGTCTCGAAGAGGGTCGACGAACCCGGAATATGGTGGCGCGACCCAATCCAGACTTTGTGCAGACATAGCCCAAGACCATGCAGCGCGCCCCATGCGACAAAGTTCCAGCTCGCGCCGTGCCAGAGTCCCCCGAGCACCATCGTCAGCATCAGGTTGCGGTAGTAGTAAAAAACTCCGTGCCGGTTACCGCCCAAGGGTATGTAGAGATAGTCGCGTAGCCACGTCGACAGGGAAATGTGCCAACGGCGCCAGAATTCTGTGACGGAAAGCGACGAGTATGGAAACTCGAAGTTCTTTGGCAGCCGGTATGAAAAAAGTCGAGCAGCGCCGATCGCCATGAGGGAATAGCCGGCAAAGTCAAAATAGATTTGGCCATAAAAGGCGGCGGCGGCCTCCAGTAATTGCGGCTGAGTTGCTGCGCTGATGTTCGCGTAAATCGGGTCGCAATGCTGTGCGAGAGTGTCTGCAATAACAGCCTTGTAGATGAAGCCGATAAGAAACAGCTGCAGCCCTTGCAGATGTTGGACGTAATGCATTTTCCGAGGCGCAGAAAGCTGCGGCATGAAAAATGACGCGCGAACGATCGGGCCAGCAATGAGCTGGGGGAAAAAGGAAATATATAGCGCGACCTTCAGGAAATTCTTCTGAGGAAGAATTTTTCTTCGATACACGTCCATCACATAACTGATGGCATGAAAGGTATAAAAACTAATTCCAACGGGCAGCAGGATATGCAAGTTCGGCCATGTGGTTGTGTTCCCGATGGTTTCGGACAATGCCGCCAGAATATTTGAGAAAAATCCGAGATACTTAAATACGCCGAGTACCAATAAATCAGTCCCGATGCTGATGAGAAGAATACCCCGGGTGTCTTTTCTGCGCCCCAGCAGCAAGCCAGCGATATATGCGTTGAGAGTCACGAAAAACATCAACGCAAGGAAACGCCAATCCCATGCGGCATAAAATACATAGCTGGCGATGGCCAGCAGAGAAATGCGATGTGAGTTTGCGCGCAACGTCCAATACGCCACATAGACGACGAAGACGAAGCCAACAAACTGGAACGAAATGAAATTCATTCTGCCTGATGCGTTAGGGTCTGATTTTTGAGGGCATCATGCAGTTTCAGGGTGGCGCGGATTAAGTTCTCTTAAGGTAAAGCGAGTATCGGTGTCGAATTATAGAGTAGCACCCTTGCAGCACCATACCAACTATGCGTAATTGTGCAATCTGAATACCTGCCAATTGTTGTCTCTCCACTGAGGAGTAGGCGTCTCGTTCAACAGACGATTAGCCGTGCAGCATAAGAATTCACTTTCTTTGTCAGTAATTTTATTCGTATCAGGAATCGCGCTGACCCTGATCGGGTTGAATTTCGCTAAAAATCAGCTCGATTTGATTCGAGTCACCGACCCATACAGGCTGGTTAAGGCTATCTCATTGGAGCATGATTCCCGTCCGCTTCTTCTTCTTATTGGCAGCAGTCTTACTCAGTACGGTCTTGATCCACTTGTATTGGAAAGTGAGTTAACCGCTAGAGGAGAAGATTACCGCGTTATAAAGTTTGCGTGGGGCGGCCTATCGCCACTTGAAAGGCTGTATTATCTAAAGTTCGTTCTTCAATATTCAGGGGTGACGCCTACGGTTGTTATGTTTGAGGTCTCGCAATATTACGACACGATGCCTCTGTTGCAGTTTGAAAATAATCTCTATACGGATCGAATGATAGAGATGATGGACTGGCGAAATACTATCTTTGCGCTCCGCTGGATTTATTATGAGGCGCCGTTGAGTTTTGAAGGCAAAATTTCTCTTGGATTGAGCGTCGTTCAGCACTGCATCGATCGGTATACATTGGCGGGGCAGGTTCGAAATTTGCGGACTTTTCGGAGAGTGGGGCCGAATAGTATGGAATATATGCCGCCTAAGACGGTGAAGACCTCGCAGGTCGAAATCGACAAGCGAATAGATATGGCCATTGAAGCTCTGAGCTCTGACGAGATCATTAGCATTGCGAGCTGGGAGCACTCAGTCTACCCCGAGATGATCTCCGAGTTTGAAAAAGCGGGTGTGCCACGGTTTGGCTTTTATGCTCTGCCGACGCCGCAGTATAATGAGCTGACATACGCAAGGAGTTTTTGTGCGAAGCGACGCGGGGCTCCGTGCATTCTGCCTAATCCTGACCTTCTCCGTCAGCTCCAGTCGGAGAATAACTGGCTGGATTACTCACATCTTTTCGGACCTGGCAGGCGCATAGATTCAGTCTGGTTTGCAAGTGAGATAGTTAAATTTTTGCCACAGGTAAGGGGAGCGGACGCTTCAATTCCTGTGGTGAACTGAGATACCTCACGCCTTGGTCGGGCCGAGCGGGAAGGGACCTTGTCCCAATTCATTGCCGCGCTGGCGTTCCAGCTCCTGCGTGTAGCGCCTCAGTGCGTAGGATTCGGTGATGTAGCCGATGACGCGCATTTCCGCCGTGTCATTGACGACCGGCAGAGTTTCCATTTCCACCGTCTCGAAGCGCGATAGCGCAACGCGCAGATTTTCCCTCGGCTGAAGAAAAATACCGGCGCCTTGCGCGAGGTCGCCCGCCACCAGCGTCGCCGCCGCATCGGTAAGGTCGGGGTCGTGCACCGTTTCCATGTTGATCAGCCCGCGATAGCGCTGGGTGGCATCGACAATAAAGACGCGCTTGGCACCGCCCAGCGGCGCGATCGCGCGCAGGTTCAGCAGCGACATGTTTTCAGGCACGATCACGGGATCGGAGCGCATGGCGCGCAGCACTGTGAGGTCTGAAATCCAGCCCACATCATGTGCTCCGGTGATCGGCAGGCCGCGCAGGTGGAAGCGCCACGTCGAGAAAGAGTAGCCGAAGGTCAGGCGCATGATCGTCGAGGCCGTGACGACCGCGACAAGCACGCCCATCGTTACCGGAAAATTGCCGGTGCCCTCCAGTACCAGAAGCACCATGGTTATCGGCGCGCCGATGATCGCTGCGCCCACCGCGCCCATGCCAACCAATATGAAGGGCACCTGATGCTGTGAGAGATCGGGTGCGATCAGGCTCATCGCCGAGATCACCAGCCCACCGAGCAGCACACCCAGAAACAGCGAGGAGGAGAACATGCCGCCGCGCAGGCCCGAGCCGAGCGAGACGGCGGAGGCCAGCAGCTTGCCCGCCAGCAGCAGCGCCACCAGCGTAAAGCTGCGGTCATGTTCCAGCGCATATTGGATAGCGCCATGCCCCGAGCCGAGCACTTGTGGCGAGCCCATGGCCAGCGCGCTCAGCGCCGCGCCGCCGATGGCGGGCCGCAGCCACATCGGCAGGAAACGCAAGGCCCGCTCCACCCATGTGACGGCGCGCATGGTCAGGATCGAAAAGCCCGCCGCCGCAATACCGACGATGACAAAGAGCAAATAGAGAAACGGCGTGATATGAAAATCCGTCGTCACCTCAAAGAGCGGTGCATCAGTGCCGAGGATTTGCACGGTGAGCGTGCCCGCCAGCGCCGCAATGGCGACGGGCGCCAGCGCGCGCGGCGCATAGCTGCCCAGCACCAGTTCAAAGCCGTAAAAAGCACCCGCCAGCGGCGCGTTGAACGCTGCCGCAATCGCTGCAGCCGCGCCCGCCGTCACATAGATGCGGGCATCGTCGCGGCGCAGCCGAAAATATTGCGAGACGGAGGAAAAAATCGCCGCGCCAAATTGCGTGTAGCCCGCCTCCATGCCCACCGAAGCGCCCGCCGCGTTGGAGAGCATGGTTGCGATGGTCAGGCGGATACTGTCCACCATCGACATGCGCCCGCCAAACAGCGCGTTCGCTTCCACCGGGTCCGTGATGTCGGCGGAGCGGCGCTTGCGGATCGCCCAGGCCAGCACGCCGAAGAGCAATCCCACGCCGATCGGCACAAGGATCAGCCGCACCGTTTCGATATGCGTCTGTGCGCTCAGGAAGCTGCCCGGCTCAAGGCCGAAGGCGAGATCGTGCAGCCCATAGACCGCCTCGCGCAGCAGAAACACCGATATACCGACCGCAACGCCGAGCGGTGCGCAAAGCGTGATGATGCTCCACTCCGAACTGCGCAGCGAGCGATGCAGCAAAAGCGCGCGGACATTGATGATGCGCCAGAGATTTTGCGCACGCGCTTTCACATCCATCAGGCATTTCCTTCGAGGCGAGCGGTAGCATCGGCGGCGATGGCGAGCGAGGCTGTGAGGCCGGGGCTCTCGATGCCGAAGAGATTGACGAGGCCAGGCAGGCCATGCGTCTCCGGCCCTGATATCACAAAATCCGCCGCTGCTTCTCCTGGCCCACTGATCTTCGGGCGGATGCCAGCATAGGCTGGCGTCAGCGCGCCGTCCTTCAGGCCCGGCCAGTAGCGGCGGATGGCGGCATAGAAGGCATCGCCTCGTTTGGGATCGACGGCATAATCAAGCGCGTCCACCCATTCGACATCGGGGCCGAAGCGCGCCTGTCCGCCCATGTCGAGCGTCAGGTGAACGCCTAGCCCGCCCGGCTCCGGCACAGGGTAGACCAGCCGCTCGAAAGGTGCGCGGCCCGCCAGCGTGAAATAGCTTCCCTTGGCGAAATATTCGCGCGGCACATGCGCAGCATCGAGCCCCTCGATGCGTCGTGCAAGGGCAGGGGCCGAAAGCCCGGCGCTATTGATCAGCACGCGGCATTTTAATTTCATCGACCCGATATGGAGCAGAAATCCGTCGGACGCTACTTCCGTGCGGTCGAGCGCCGTGCCGAAGGCAATGGCTCCGCCATGGTCCTCAATATCGCCGCGCAGCGCCAGCATATAGGCATGGGCGTCGAGAATACCGGTCGAGGGCGAGACGAGAGCGGCGTGAACGCTCAAGCCCGGCTCCGTCCGCATCGCCTCCGCGCCCGACAGCATGTGGAGATCATCGACGCCGTTTTCGCGTGCACGGCCCGCGATCAGCCCCAACTCGCCCGTCTGCGCCTCATCGGTCGCCACGATGAATTTGCCGCAATGGCGGTGGGGCACCTTATGGGCCTGCATATAATCATGCAGCCGTTGCCGTCCCTCGACGCAGAGCCGCGCCTTGAGGCTGCCCGGCGCATAATATATGCCCGCGTGAATGACTTCGCTGTTACGCGCCGAAACCTCGGTGCCGATGGCCTCGTGCCGCTCCAGCACCACCGTCTCGCGACCGCGCAAGGCGAGCGCCCGTGCGCAGGCGAGCCCTACCGCACCCGCACCGACCACCACGCACTCGACCTCGTCGATGTCGCTCATGCCGCTCTCCGGAACTCCCCACCCCGGAGCCCATACCCCAGAGGATGTGCCGGTTTCCTGAAGAATTGGCAAGCATCAAGCAGCCATGACGGCGTCAAATCCAATCCAGCCGCCAATGGCGCGCCGCTCGAAGCCGCGACGCCAAAGAAGCCCGTCACCTCGAGCCGGTCATTACCCAAGCCTCAACCTCCGGTCCGTCACCCCGGGCTTGATCGGGGCTCCATCTCCCCTCGCAAGGCTCTCGCTCATCCATCCCTGTCATTGCGAGTGGCAGCGAAGCAATCCAGCGCAGCAAGGACTGGATTGCTTCAGGCTTTCAGCCCTCGCAATGACCAAAGAAAGAGAGGTGGGTGAGGGGCCTTCCTTTTACCGCCCCTTCACAATCTCCACCGACTGCACGACGGGCTTCCCGTCCGTACCCTGAACAGTCGTCTCCCACTTGTCGCCAACCTTGTCGCCCTTCAACAGCGCGCAACTCTCAGGTGCCTTCCCATCCGGCCCCGCACCCTCCGGCGTCACGCAAAGCTTGTCGCCCTTGAGCTTCCACGTCCCCTTGGCCTCAAACGAGGTCGGTGATCCGGCAGGTGTGATCTCACCAGAGAAACTATGATCTGCATTGTAATAAAGCTTCAGGATCGTCCCATCGGGCCGCATCCCGAGCATGGTGTTCCCAAAGCGAGCTTCCATATTGGCGGCAAAAGCCGGCAAGGCAATCGCCATCGCTCCCGCCACCAGAACCGCCGCAGAAGCGGCGCGCAAGACTATCGATTTACTCATCGCGTTCCCCGTGAATGTCATGAAGCGGAGCCTAGCACGGGCGAGAATGAGGGGCGCGTAAATTCCCTCAATATCTCGCGCTCACCCGCGCCACCGGCCCGCCATCCGTCAACGCAATAT
>CAZLLB010000004.1:17261-34091 GCA_964560165.1 uncultured Parvibaculum sp.
GACACCCACGACGGGTCTTTCCCTATCTGCTGGGCCAGTTGCGATTGCGTGATTGAGGAACGATTCGCGCCGCTATCCCATCGGCTCCGTCGTCGTCCAGATCAATCAGTGGCGTTTCCTCCGTCTCAATATCTCGCGCTCACCCGCGCCACCGGCCCGCCATCCGTCAACGCAATATGCGTCAGCGTCTGCTCATCATGGTTCATCCGCCATGAGAGCATCTTCTGCGTCATGGCGAGTAGAACCGGCAGGCACTCTGGATCATCCGCGCGGTTTGTGGTTTCGCCGGGGTCGGTTTCGAGGTTGAAGAGCAGCGGTGGAAGTTTTGTGAAGTGGACGTATTTCCATTGCTCGTCGCGGATAATGTTCATCGTGCATTGGTGCAGCGTCAGGCTTAGCGCGCGCTCGGCGGCGTCGTCGGCCGGGTCGCGGAAGTCGTATTCCCAATGGGCTTCGGTGCGCCAGTTCTTCGGTGTGGCGCGACCTTCGAGGAAGGGGCGCAGCGATTGGCCGTCGCATTGCACGGGCAGTGGCGTGCCCACGTAATCGAGCATGGTTGGCATGATGTCGATATTTTCGGTGAAGCGTTCGACGATCTTGCCGCGGCCTGCATCGGCCTCGCGCCGCGGGTCGCGGATAATCAGCGGGATCTGATATGAGCCGTCGAAATATCCGCATTTGCCGAGCAGCCAGTGGTCGCCCATCTGCTCGCCATGATCCGATGTAAAGACGATCAGGGTGCGGTCCCAGCGCCCGCTCTTTTTCAGGTAGGCGACAAGGCGGCCGATCTCGGAATCGACCAGCGACATCAATCCGAAATAGACGGCCTTCAGGCGGCGCAGCTTCTTTTCATTAGCTGGCGCGCGGTAGAGTTTGTTTGACAGTTGATGTGCGAGCCACGGGTGTTGCTCGCCTTCCTCCACAGGCGTTGTCTTGCGCGTGAAGCCTGGTACCTCCTGAGGATCGTACATCGCGTTAAAGGGTTCGGGCGCGACAAAGGGCGGATGCGGGCGGAGCAGCGAGAGATGCGCGACGAAGGGCGTCGTTTGCGCGTCCACATAGTCGATCAGGCGATTGATCACGAAGGATGTATCATCATCCTCATGCGGATAAATGAGCGGCTTGGGGTACGGCGCGCCGTCCTCATAGTCGGGGCCGTCTTTGCGCATCCCATAGGCAAAGCGCGTGTCCTCCGGCGTTTCATATCCTTTGGACTTCAGATACTCGACCCATTGCACCGGCCATGAGCCGAACATGCAGACGGGGCGGATGCCGGGCAGCGGGCCTTCATAGGTGTTGAGCCAGGGGTCGTTCTCTTTCGCCTCGCGCGGGTCCTGGCTCGTATCGGTATAGCCAAAGAGCACCGGGTCATAGCCGACCTTGGCCACTTCCTTGGCCCAATTGGTGTGGCGCGCGTCGAGCGGCGTGCCGTTGGTGCCGGAGCGGTGATTCTGGAGGTACATGCCGGTATGGAGCGAGGCGCGGGAGGGGCCGCAAGGCGCGGCGTTTGCGTAGTGGCGGCGAAAGAGGGTGCCTTCACCGGCCAGCGCATCGAGATTTGGCGTTTTCACCATAGGGTGGCCGAGGAGCGAGAGGCATTCGCCGCGCCACTGGTCGGCGGTGATGAAGATGATGTCGAGCTTGTCGCTCATGGCCGTCCCCCGGAGATTAAAAGTGCCTTTGTGAGACTATGCGGCGTGCCCATTGCAGGCAATGTTCCCCGGGGGCGGCAACGGCGCGCTTTACGGGGTCGGGCCGCCCGTGCTACCTCAACGCGGCGTCTGTCCGCAGGGCCCCGGGGTCCGGGATGCGGGAGACGTTCAAGCACCTATGACAGTTCAGGAATTCGGCGGCAGATATGGCGAAGATCACCTTTATCGAGCATGACGGCAAAGAGCACGAAGTCACCGTCGAAAACGGCATGACGGTCATGGAAGCGGCGATCAAGAACATGGTCCCGGGCATCGACGCCGATTGCGGCGGAGCCTGCGCTTGCGCGACCTGCCATGTTTACGTGCAGCCGGAATGGACCGAAAAGGTCGGCAAGCCCGAGAGCATGGAAGAAGACATGCTCGATTTCGCCTTCGACGTGCGCGAAAATTCGCGGCTCTCCTGCCAGATCAAGATGACCGATGAGCTGAATGGCCTTCGCGTCGATCTGCCAGAAAAGCAGTTCTAAAAGCAGTTTATTTCAAGCGGTTTTCTTGCCGGCCTTCGCGTCGAAGACGGTGAACTCATGCTCGATCGACTTTTCGATCAGCAGCCGCCACAGCGGCTCGGCGATGGCGCGGGGCAGGCCGTTGGCTTCGGCTTCGCGGGCCACTTTTTCGACCACATCCTCGATCCGCGCCTCGTCGCGCACCGTGTTGCGGTCGCCCTTGATGTGGCCTGCCTGGTCGATATAGGTCAGCCGCTCGGCCAATAGTTTCACCAGCGCCCTGTCGATCCTGTCGATCTCGACGCGAACCTCTTGCATGGTGTGACATTTGGCCATCTGACTTCTCCGCACCGACGAATACTTGCTGCGCTGCCGTAAAATAGGGACTGCCGCGCTTTTGTCACCCGTGTAAATGGCAGGTGTGACCTCGTGTCTGGATTGCCCTGCGAAATGCTCACAGTTTTCGCTTGGCGGGGCGGTCTGGGCGACCTATATAAGCGTACTATTTTGTAAAATCGAATAAATCACACTTATTCGATGGTTATTAGCCCGGACAGGTATTGAAATGGCTGAGGAAGTGATCACAACCGACGTTGTCGTTATCGGAGCGGGGCCGGTGGGTCTTTTCGCCGTTTTCGAGCTTGGCCTTCTTGATATGAAGGTCCATCTCGTCGATATTCTCGACCGTCCCGGCGGGCAATGCGCCGAGCTTTATCCCGAAAAGCCGATCTACGACATTCCCGGCCTGCCGCTCGTCACGGGTCAGGAATTGACGGACCGCTTGATGGAGCAGGCTGCGCCTTTCAATCCGCAATTCCACTTCAACGAGATGGTGGAAGAGGTCGAGCGCCAGGCCGATGGAAGCTGGAGCGTGAAGACCGATGGCGGGCTCGTCTTCCATGCAAAGGTCATCGTCATCGCGGCGGGCGGCGGCAGCTTTCAGCCCAAGCGTCCCCCCATTCCCGGTATTGAAGAATATGAAGGCAAGTCCGTCTTCTATGCCGTCAAGAAGATGGAAAAATTCCGCGGCAAGAAGATTTTGATTTCCGGTGGCGGCGACAGCGCGCTCGATTGGGTCATCAATCTCCAGCCGCTTGCCGCCTCGATGCAGCTTGTGCATCGCCGCGATGGTTTCCGCGCCGCGCCTGCTTCCGTCAACGAGATGCATCGCCTCGTCGGCGAAGACAAGATGAAGTTTCATCTCGGTCAGGTGACGAAGCTTCACGGGAGCAATGGCCAGCTCGAAGGCATCACCATTCAGGGCAACGACAAGACCAGTTTCGACGTTGAAGCCGATACGCTGCTGCCCTTCTTCGGTCTGACGATGAAGCTCGGTCCGATCGCCAATTGGGGCCTCAATCTCAATGAGAACCTCGTGCCCGTCGATGTCGAGAAATTCGAAACCTCGACGCCCGGAATCTTCGCGGTTGGCGACATCAACACTTATCCCGGCAAGTTGAAGCTCATTCTCTCGGGCTTTCATGAAGTCGCGCTGATGGCGCAGCAGGCATTCCGTTATGTGCATCCGGATGCCAAGCTGACGTTCCAGTACACGACGTCTTCGACGAGCCTGCAAAAAAAGCTTGGCGTCGCCTGATTTCCGTTCGTTGTTCTGGGTAGCGTGATGAAAATCATACTTGTGGATGGTCATGGCCGCGAGCAGATGCTCGATGCTGTTGAAGGTTGGCGGGTGATGGAAATCATCCGCGACCACGGTTTCCCGATCATCGCCGAATGTGGCGGCGCCTGCGCCTGCGGAACCTGCCAGGTCGAAGTTGATCCGCAATGGACGGCCAGGCTCCACGATCCGCGCGAGGATGAGCTTGATATGCTCGACCAGAATTATGCGAGCGAATGGTCGCGGCTTTCCTGCCAGCTCATTTTCACGCCGGAGCTTGATGGCCTGCGTCTGCGCATTGCGGATGTGGCGCTTGCCGATGCCGCGTAGCTGAAATTTTCTCCGGCGACGATCTTGCTCGACTTGCGATGTACCGCAGGCTCAAGGCATCCTCCCATGGGCCTTACCGGAGGATTCGTCTTGCGCCGCATCGTCGTCGTCTTCCTTCTTTCATTCGTTCTGATCTCGCCTGCCTTTGCAGGCGCGCGCGCGATCCAGACGACGCTTTATTTCGGCCTGTCCATGCCGGAAGGTGGAGCGGTCAGCGAAACGCAATGGCAGGGGTTTCTTGCCGACACTGTGACGCCGCGTTTTCCCGACGGGCTTACCGTCGTCTCCGCCACTGGCCAGTGGCGCGATCCCAAGGCTGAACCCGGCAAGACATTTTCCGAGCAAACCAAGATCGTCATTCTCGTGCGTGCCGACACATCGGTTGCGGCCCGGGCGGTGGCGGAGATCAAGGCGGTTTACCTCAAGAGGTTTCACCAGATCTCCGTCCTCCAGACCGATCAGCCAGTGCGTATCGTCGAATAATCAGTGCTTGTAGGAAGCGATGCCGATCCTGTTCCAGGCATTGATATGTGCGATCGTCACGGTCAGAAGGGAAATCTCCTTCTCGTCGAAATACGCACCGAGGTCGTTATACAGGGCGTCGATTTCTTCCTGCGAGGCGGTGCGCGTCAACGCATCGGCCCAGGCCAGCGCCGCTTTCTCGCGCGCATCGAAAAGCGGCGAGCCCTGCCAGTGCCGCAGCGCCGCCACGCGCTCCTCACTGTCGCCACCTTCCAGTGCTTCCTTGGTATGCATGTCGATGCAGAAGTGGCATTCGTTCATCACGGAGACGCGAATGTCGATGATGTGCCGAAGTTTAAGATCGAACGATGCCGTCAGGGCTTCGTTCAGTCCTCTCAGTTTCGCAATGGCGTTGCCGGCATTCTGATAGGTATTGATCCGCTGTTTCATAATCTTGTCCTTGCTCAAAGATAGATATGGATAGAAGACGCCGCCAAAATGGTTTTTGTGACAGGTGCACGTCAGATAGACGGCTCTGGACAAATGAGATGGCGCTTGGGAAAAAAGATCATGCTAGCCCACGACGCTTATGTTGAGAAAAATTTCGAGCTTTGGCCGGGTGTGCTGCGCCTTGCGGCAGGGGGGCCTGCCGCCCATGCCGCTATCGACGCGGCCATGGATGCCGCGCGCGAAACGGCGTCGAGCCTCATCGCCGATGCCGATCTCGTCGCGCGCGGATCGCTCGACATGCTGCCGCGTGGAATTGCCGCACGCATGATCCCCGATGTCGCGCGGACCTTGGCTCAGGCTTTGGGAGGGCTTGCGACTGACATCGCGCTCATGCCGCCGCTGCTTGTCGGGCTGCCCGGTGCTGTTTGCGATGTGGTGCTTGCCGCAATGCGCGAGGCGGGGTCGCTCGATTTTGCCATGGTGGCGCTGGGCGATACTCTCGCTTTCCATCGCGAAGCGGGCGCGAACCTGCCGTCTCTGCCATCCATGCCGCTCGTTCTTGGCGAGTTCGTCCGCGCGCTTGGCGGCGGTGTCGAGGGTGGCGTGGCGCTTGCCGGTCAGGGTTGCCTCTTTCCCACATCTGGTGCCGCCGATGGTGTCGCCGCGCAGGGCAAGAGCGCCGCGCTCGCCGCTTTCATCGCCGCGACAATGGCAGATGCCATGACCTTGCCCGTCGCAAAGCCGCGCCGCACCCGCATTGTCGATCCTCTTGCCGCCCATGCCTGGGAAGGCCGGACCGTCGCCGGGGCACCGGGCCTTATCCCACCGGGAGAGATTTGGGAGGCGCTTTCCAAAGGCATGAAATGCGCTTCTGCTTTGCGCGAGAAAAGGCTGCTGGGCGCTGCTGCCTTTGCGCTCAAGGGCCGAGGCCGCACCATCGGCCCCATCGACGGCGACCGTCTCGTCCGTTTCGGCGTTTCGGAGTGGCGCTAATCGGTGTGCACGCTCATACTGCGTGAAAATAACAAGGGGGCGGGCTCATGGGCCTTTACGAAAAATACGTTGTACCGCACGTCATCAATTGCGCATGCGGGGCAAAGCCGATCCGTTATCAGCGCAAGAAAGTCGTGCCGCTTTGCGAAGGCACGGTTCTCGAAATCGGTATCGGCACCGGGTTCAACCTTCCTTATTACGATGCCTCCAAAGTCACGAAGGTCATCGGTCTTGATCCATCCGAGACCTCATGGAAGCTGGCGGGAGAGCGTGCGAAAGACGTCGCGTTTCCGGTTGAGTTCATCGGCTTGCCGGGCGAGCAAATCCCGCTCGCCGACCACAGCGTCGATACGGTGCTCGTCACCTTCAGCCTTTGCACCATTCCTGATCCCATGCGCGCGCTGGCAGGTATGCGCCGCGTGCTGAAGCCGGGCGGCAAGCTCATTTTCTGCGAGCATGGTGCAGCGCCCGACGCCGAGGTGCTTGGCTGGCAGAACCGCATCAACCCGGTCTGGAAGCTGGCGTTTGGCGGCTGCAATCTCAATCGCAAGATACCCGACATCATCGAGGGCTCGGGCTTCAGGATCGCCGATCTGCAAACCATGTATCTGCCTTCCACGCCGCGTTTTGCCGGTTTCAACTATTGGGGCGTTGCCGAAGCCGGATAACGGATCGGGGAGGCTCATTGACTCAATGATGTTGTTCTTGTAGAACATATAGTGAACAAATAATCGGGTTATCCACATGCCGGAGGCTTCAAAAGCCGAGGTCATCGCTGAGTTGCGGGCGCGCATCGCCGGGTTTGAGGCGGTAACGCCGCGCATGGATCGGCCCACCATTCGGCCTCGCGTTGTTCCCTGCGGTGCTGGCGACATCGACGCCGCGCTGCCGGGCGGCGGACTTACGTGCGGCGCGCTGCATGAGGTTCTGGCTGCCACCTATCGCGACATGGGTGCGGCCATGGGTTTTGCGGCGGCGCTGGCCGCGCGCTGCGCACAAATTGCGCCTGATGCGCCCGTGCTCTGGTGCGAAAGTGGTCACGCGCCTTTCGATGGCGGCGCGCTTTACGGGCCGGGGCTTGCCGAGTTCGGCCTCGATCCGGCGCGCCTCATCATCGTTTCTCCGCCCAAGGAGGTTGATCTCCTCTGGACGATGGAGGAGGCGCTGCGGCTCGGCGCGTTTGCCGCCGTTGTCGGTGAAATCGACGGGCGCGCGGCGCGGCTCGATCTCACCGCCACGCGCAGGCTTCAGCTTGCGGCGGAAGAAAATAACACGCCGGCCTTTCTGCTGACGGGCCATGTGAGCGCCGGGGCAAGCGCTGCCGTCACGCGCTGGCGCGTCGAACCGGCGCCCAGCAGTCCGACCATCGAAGTGGCGGGGCTTGCCGATCTCATCGGACGGCCGCGTTGGCATGTGCGGCTTGAGCGTTGCCGCGGCGCGCAAGGTGAAATTCTGGGCGAGGAATGGCTTGTCGAATGGGATGCGCGGGTGGCGATGCTGCGCAACGCATCGGATGCCACTGCCGCAGGCACAAAACGGGCATCGCCTGTCAGGCTCGCAAGCTGAGCCCTACCAATAAGCGCGCGGGCCGTAAGGGCCATATGGACCGTAAGGCCACCATGGGGAGGGTAGGCTGGAGCGCCGGATCTCATCGGTATTGGCTTCCTGAGCGCGAATTTCTCTCAGCTTCAGCATGCAATTGCCGGAGGCTTCGGTGCCTATCGTGAAGCCGAGTTTCTGGCATTCGTTTGCATCGGCTTGTTGCTGGGCAGCGTCGCGCGCGGCCTGCTCTTCAGGGCTCACGCAGCCCGCCACCATCAGCAATGCGGCCAAAGCCATCCATTTACGCATGTCCGTCTCCTGTTGACCTAGAAGCCGTGCGCTATGCCGAGGCCGACGCCGAAATTCACGCCGGAAGAATTGCCGTCCTGCTTGGCGCGGATTTCCTTCAGCTTCAGCCGACAGTTTCCATATGGCTCGGTGCCGGGTTTGAAGCCCAGGTCCGTGCAGTCCTTGTTATCGACTGCATCAAGGCGCGCCTGCTCGGCGGCCCGGTCGGCGCAAGCGGCAAGCCCGAAGCCCAGTCCCAGCAGAAGGCCCGCGCATACAACTCGCTTCATATTCATCTCCGTGTTCATCACTCGCCAATACTAACCGTGAAGAAGGCAAAAGCGGGGCCGAATGATTGCCTAAATTTCGACTCGCTTTCAGTAAGCGGCGGAGTCATATTTCAAATGTTCTCTTTTTGTTCTTATCGGGTTTCGCGTCATGAGCGGACAACGGCGGATTGCTGCGGTTTTCCTGCCGCATTGGCCGGTCGATCGGTTTTACCGGACGTTTGGCGGGCGAGCCGACAGGCGCGCCGCGCTCGCTTTCGCCTTCGCCACTCATGGCGGATTGCGCATCACCGCGCGCAATCGTGCGGCTGCTGCTGAGGGCATTTGCGAAGGCCAGCGCGTTGCCGATGCCATGGCGCTTTATCCAGCCCTTGATGTGCGGCCCGCCGATTTCGAGGCCGACCGCGCGAGCCTGAAGCGGCTTGCCGACTGGTGCG
This sequence comes from uncultured Parvibaculum sp., assembly GCA_964560165.1. GTDB lineage: Bacteria > Pseudomonadota > Alphaproteobacteria > Parvibaculales > Parvibaculaceae > Parvibaculum. The sequence goes on from CAZLLB010000004.1 coordinate 25,827, forward strand.
GGCGCTACACGCCCTGGACCACGCCCGATCCTTGCGGTCTGGGCAATGAGCCCGACGGCGTTTTTCTGGATATCACCGGCTGCGATCATCTCTTCGGCGGCGAAATATCTCTGATCGACGATCTCGTCGCGCGCTTTGCCGGATTTCGCATTCACGCCCGCGCAGCCGTCGCCTCGACGCCGGGCGCTGCCTGGGCTCTGGCGCGTTTCGGCGCGTCGCCCGCCTATGTACTGCCGCATGGCGAGGAGGAGCATGCGCTGGCGCAGCTTCCCGTCGCGGCATTGCGTTTGCCCGCCGATACGGTCGAAGGCCTCGCGCGTCTCGGTCTCAAGCGTATCGGTGATCTTTATGGCCGTGCGCGCGGGCCGGTGACAGCGCGTTTCGGCCGTGCCGTGCAACACCGCCTCGACGAAGCGCTCGGCCATGCGATGGAGCCGATCTCTCCTGAACGGCCGCTGGTGCCATATCGCGCGCGGCTTCTCTTCGCCGAAGGTCTTGTCCGCGTCGAAGACGTTGAAACGGCGACGGTGAAACTTGCCCACGAGCTTTGCCTGTTGCTTGAGCGTTATCACAAAGGCGCGCGGCGGCTCGAACTGAAGCTCTTTCGTGTCGATGGCGAGGTCACGACATTACTCGCAGGCACAAGCGCGGCCTCGCGCAGCCCTTCGCATCTCGCCCGTCTCTTTCGCGAAAAACTTCAGCAGGCTGGCGATGATTTCGATGCAGGCTATGGCATCGAGGCGATGAGCCTCGCGGCGCTCGTCGTCGATCCGCTGACCCATAAGCAGGACGCGCTGACTGGCGAGGGTCGTGACGACATCGGCATAGACGGGTTGGTCGATCGGCTCGGCAATCGTTTCGGTCCCGCGCGCGTGAAGCGGCTTCACCCTCGCGCCAGCCATGTGCCAGAGCGTGCCACCGCTTCATTGCCTTGCATCCGCAAGGTCGATCCGGTTTCGCCCAACGACTGGCGCGTCGAGGAATTGCAGCGGCTCGACGGCGCAATGGGGCGGCCATTGCGCATGCTCGCCGCGCCCGAGCCTGTCGAGGTGACGGCAGAAATCCCCGAAGGCCCGCCGCGCAATTTTCGCTGGCGCCGCATCCTCTATCAGATCAAACGCGCCGAAGGCCCCGAGCGCATTGCGCCCGAATGGTGGCGCAACGAACGCGACCGGACACGCGATTACTACCGCGTCGAAGACATAAATGGCCGTCGCTTCTGGCTTTACCGCGACGGCCTCTACAATCGCGAAGAAGAAATGCCCCGCTGGTACATTCAGGGGATGTTCGGATGACTTCCTTTGCCGAGCTCGCCGTCACCACGAATTTCAGTTTTCTGCGCGGCGGCTCCCATGCCGAGGAGCTGGTGCTGGCGGCGAAAGCATCGGGCCTCACCGCCATAGGAGTTGCGGATCGCAACACGCTGGCAGGCGTCGTGCGCGCTCATGCGGCGGCGAAGGAGCATGGCGTTCGCCTTCTTGTCGGCGCGCGGCTCGTCACCACGGATGGTTTTGAGGTCATTGCCTATCCGCAAGATCGCGCCGCCTATGGGCGGTTGGCCAAATTGCTGACGCTCGGCAACAGGCGCGCGGAGAAGGGTGAATGTCATTTGGCGCTTTCCGACATTGTGCGCTTTGGCGAAGGCCAATGCTTCATCGCCATGCCGTCCGCATCGCCCGACGCCGGTTTTACCGAGATGCTGACTTCGCTTGCGCAGGCTTTCCCGCGCTCGGTCTGGCTTGCGCTCTCGCCCCATTATGACGGCAGCGACGGGCGGCGTTTTCTGGCTTTGCAACGGTTGGCGCATGAGGCGTGCGTGCCACTCGTTGCAACGAACAATGTGCTTTATCACACGCCCGCACGCAGGGATTTGCAGGATGTTCTCACCTGCATCCGCGAACATTGCACGTTGGAGGTGGCGGGCTTTCGTCTCGAAGCCAATGCCGAGCGGCATATAAAGTCGGGCGCAGAAATGGCGCGGCTGCTTTCCCATGCGCTGGACGCGCTCGCGCAAAGCCTCGTCATCATGGAACGCTGCCGCTTTTCCCTCAACGAACTCAAATATGAATATCCGGCGGATACGTTTTCAGAAAACGAGACGCCGCAGCAGTTGCTTGAGCGGCTGACTTGGGAAGGAGCCTGCGCGCGATTTCCTGATGGGATCACTTCCCATATAGAACAGACCATACGGCATGAACTCGCGCTGATCGAGCGAATGGAATACGCACCTTATTTTCTGACTGTTCACGACATTGTACACGAGGCGCGGCGGCGCGGCATTCTCTGTCAGGGTCGCGGATCAGCGGCAAATTCCGTCGTCTGTTTCTGTCTCTACATCACCTCCGTCAATCCTCATGAGGTCGATCTTCTTTTCGAGAGGTTCATTTCCGAAGAGCGCAATGAGCCGCCAGACATCGACGTTGATTTCGAGCATGAACGACGCGAAGAGATAATGCAGTACATCTATAAAAAATACGGACGCGAGCGCGCGGGCATCGCCGCGACGGTTATTTCCTATCGCTCGCGCAGCGCCATCCGCGATGTCGGCAAGGTCTTCGGCCTATCTGAAGATGTCGTGCACGCTTTATCGCGTTCGACATGGGGTTGGTCGAGCAAGGGGATTTCCGAAGAGGATGCGCGCAAGACAGGGCTTGATCCGCAGGATAAACCTCTTCTCATGGCCCTTGAGCTTTCGTGCGAATTGCTCGGTTTCCCTCGCCATCTTTCGCAGCATGTCGGCGGCTTCGTCATCACCAAGGGACCGCTCGATGAAACCGTGCCCATTGGCAATGCTGCAATGGACGATCGCACCTTCGTCGAATGGGACAAGGATGATCTTGATACGCTCGGGATTTTGAAAGTCGATGTGCTGGCGCTCGGAATGCTCACCTGCATCCGCCGCGCTTTCGATTTTCTGCGCGAACATCATAACGTCGATGTTGATCTCGCGACCGTGCCGCAGGATGATAAAGCGGTATATAGCATGCTCTGTCGAGCAGACTCGATTGGTGTTTTTCAGGTCGAGAGCCGCGCGCAAATGTCGATGCTGCCGCGCCTGAAACCAAGAAAATTCTATGATCTTGTCGTCGAGGTGGCGATTGTGCGGCCCGGCCCCATTCAAGGCGGCATGGTGCATCCTTATCTCAAACGACGCGAAGGTAAGGAGAAAGTCACTTACCCCTCAAAAGCGCTTGAGGAAGTGCTGCACAAGACTATGGGCGTTCCGCTCTTTCAGGAACAAGCCATGAAAATGGCCATCGTTGCAGCAGGCTTTACACCCGGAGAGGCAGATGAATTGCGTCGCGCTATGGCGGCATTTCGCAGGGTGGGCACTATCGGAAAATATCGTGACAAGTTTATAAATGGAATGATCGCGAACAAATACGAGCGGGATTTCGCCGAGCGCTGCTTCAAGCAGATAGAGGGCTTTGCCGATTACGGATTCCCCGAAAGCCATGCGGCGAGCTTCGCGCTTCTCGTCTATGTCTCTGCCTGGATCAAGTGTCATTACCCGGATGTCTTTTGCGCCGCGATCCTCAATTCGCAGCCGATGGGATTTTATGCAGCCGCCCAGCTTGTGCGCGATGCGAAGGAGCACGGCGTCGAGATACGCGATGTTGACGTCAACCACAGCGATTGGGATTGCACTCTCGAAAATGTGGAGGGGAAAGAGTTGCGCGCTGTGCGGCTTGGGTTGCGGCAGATCAAGGGCGTGCAAATGCAGACCGGCATGGACATCATGGTCGCGCGCGGTGCGGGTTTTGATTCCGTGCGTCACCTCTGGCTACGCACCGGCCTCACGCCGCGCTTCATCGAGTGGTTGGCGGATGCCGATGCCTTTCGCTCCATCGGGCTTGATCGGCGCGCCGCGCTTTGGGCCGTGCGCGGCCTTGGCGGGTATGGCGATGGGCAGAGCGGAGTGAAGCCTGCCGCCTTGCCGCTCTTTGCCGCGATGGAAGAAGGCGGCTTCCAGCGTGAGGCGGAAGTGGCCTTGCCGCCCATGCCGCTTGGCGAGCATGTGGTGCTCGATTACGCGACGCTCCGCCTGTCGCTCAAGGCTCATCCCATTTCGTTCCTGCGCAATCGCTTCGCCGCGCGCGGCGTCATCACGCATCAACGATTGAAAGAAGTGGAAGCCAATACGCGCGTGAAGCTTGCGGGACTTGTCCTCGTGCGCCAGCGTCCGGGCACTGCCAGCGGCGTCATCTTCGCCACGCTCGAAGATGAAACCGGCATAGCCAATATCATCATCTGGCCGAAGGTCTATGAGCGATACCGCCGCATTGTTCTGACCTCGCGGCTCTTCGGCATCAGGGGTCGGGTGCAGCGAGAAGATATCGTCATCCACGTCATTGCCGATGAGATCGAAGACCTGACACATGAGCTATCGACGATTTCAACGGCGCATGAGATCGCGCGCGAGGAAACGCGAAGCGTAAAAGTTCCGCGCTATGAAGAAGAGCAATTGCGCGCCGCACGCTTCGTGCCCAAGAGCCGCGATTTTCATTGAATGCTTAACGAGAAATGGGCGACCCGCCAACCAGAATGTAAGAATAAACAATATAAGAAATTCCCAAAAATGCGCAGATATGCAGGATCATCCATGAATTTCCAATGGCCAAGGCTCTCAATGAATTCCATTTCCTGAAGCCCCACTTCCATCGATCATTGTATTGATCGGGAAATAGATGAGGCTTGTTTGCTAGCTCTTTGAAGAAGTCAACATTCTCGTGATTGATTGGGCATTCATCCAGGGCGTCCTGATATACTTTCTGTAAATTTTGAAGGTTTTCCCGACCCTTTTCTAAGTTTTCAGAGGGATCAATCAATTTTAAATCGTGATGAATGCTTGCGATTTTTCGCGCGCATTGATGAAGCAGTTCGCCTTGATGGAAAAAATTTTGTGACCCGTCGATGAGGCTAGTGAAAATCACAAAAACAGATAGGACAATAGAGCAAGCAAGAAGGATCTGACTCTGAAAAACCTGTAAAGACATAATATTGGGGAGTAATGACAGAGCAATCACGTACAAAGAAAGGAGCGACACAATATATGAAGATGCTCTTTGCCGTCGTGAAAGTCGAAGATTAGCTTGGAAACGGACGTCCCTTGTAATTTCAACACTGCGTTTAAAATCCTCGAGCGCTAATTCAAAGACACTTGTGTCGTCGGGTGATCTGGCCATCTTTGATCTCATTATTTCTTAAAATCTAACCGTAGGCTGACAATTTAGCTGTAGTCAATTGTATTGAATGAAGATTTAACGTTCTTCGTAGAGCATGAAGCATTACGTCTTTTTTATGAGTTGCGCCGCGCTGCCCGCAAGTTCCGTCGCCACGAATAACCAGAGTAGCGGCGTCGCGCCCCATGTGATCGCATGGATGATGAGCGCCGCGACGACCAGCCTGCCGAGCCCGTCGAGGCGCGCCAGATATGAGCTCGGGCCGCCGATCCGCGCCATCGCCCAGATGACGCCGAGAACGCCCATGATATTGACGAACATCAGCGACACCGGGTCGAAGCCGGGAACGGGGCTTGCGAGCCCGAGCCGCATGTCGATGTGATAGAGCAGCCCGATCACCCAATGCGAAATATAAGGCAGCGCGAAGGGCAGGGTGATGGCGAAGTCCACCCAGGCGACGGTGCGGATAATTTGTATGCGAGTCATAAGCCCCCCAATTTCACTGGGCCGAGCTTAGAGCGTCAGTTCGCCACGCGCACCGAGAATTCCGTGCCGCCATGGTCGTCGAGCAGCATGGTGCGAAACCCGTTCGCCGGGTTGCGGATGAAGTCGGTATAGGCGCGATAGGGCTTGGCGAATTGCCTCACATTGTCACACATGACGATCGCGCCGGGCCGCAATTGCGGGGCCATCAATTCGATGGCGGGCAGCGCCAGCGGAATCCATGTGTCGATCAGCAGAAAATCAACCGGGCCGCCCGCGTCTTTCAGCGTTTCAAGCGCGTCGCCTTCGCGCAGGTCGATGAATTCCGAGACGCCTGCTTCCGCAAAGTTCCTGCGCGCGGCGGCGGCCTTTGTCGGCTCATATTCGGTGCCGATGACGACGCCTTTCTCCCCGCCTGCCTGCATGTTGTCGCGGATGGCGGCGGCGAGATAGATGGTCGATGCGCCGAATGATGTGCCGACTTCCACGGCACGTTTTGCGCCCAGCGCGCGGCAGAGCAGGTAGCAGAGATTGCCCTTTTCGGGATCGAGAGGCACCAGCTTGTCGCGCAGAAAATCCTTGTGCTCCTCTGGATCGCTGGTGCTGATCGAACGCCCGCGTAGCAGCGACTTCACGTAGTAGAAGGCGAGACTTTTGAATTCCTTGTCGCCCGCCTCATGCAGTTTTTTCAGCACGGCTTCGGCGCGGGGATCGTTCAGGACGCTTTTGGGTGTTTTCTTTGCCATGCGCCGATTTAAGCGCGAGACAGGCTGGCGGTCTTTCGGGATAATGCCAAAATATATCGTGAAGCCGCCAACCTATAAAACAAGTTATGGCCAAGCGTCTGCGCTCTGTGGCGCTCGAATTGCCGCCTAAGCAGCATCTCCCGTTTCACCGGCATCGCCGCCATCAGCTTTCCATGGCGGAAGGCGGCTTCTTCATGGTGCTTGCCGATGGCGCGGCTTTCGTCGTGCCTGCCATGCGGGCGATCGTCGTGCCGCCCGGAGTTGCTCATGCCGTGCAGGCGAGCGCGCTCACCCGGTTTTGCAGCATCTATCTCTCGCCGCAAGTTGGCCGCATCCTGCCGGATCGCCCCGTGGTGGTCACGATGACGCCGCTGCTGAAGGAGTTGGTGCTGGCGGCAATGAAGCTGCCCGAGCGCTATTCGCCCACCGGCCCTTCGGCGCGGCTCGTCGCCGTTATCGCCGATCAGCTTCGCGGGCTGACATTTGAAGATGAGGGCAGGCTGCCCATTCCCCGCGATCCACGGCTCGCCCGCATCGCGGCGGCACTGCTCGACAATCCGGGCGATCGGCGGCTGCTCGATGCCTGGGCGAAATTCGCGGGCGTCAGTTCGCGCAGCCTGCTACGTCTTTTTCACGCCGAAACGGGCATGAGTTTCGATGCCTGGCGAACGCAGATGCGCGTCGCAACCGCCATCGCCTGGCTGACCGAAGGCAGGCGCGTCACCGAGGTCGCTTATGATCTCGGCTATGAAAATCCCAGTGCCTTCATCGCGATGTTCCGCAAGCAGACGGGCCTCGCGCCGCGCAAATATTTGATGCGTTAGATTTTCCGTCATTGCGAGCGAAGCGAAGCAATCCAGAACCGCGAATGCAGCAAAAACTGGATTGCTTCGGGCTTTCAGCCCTCGCAATGACGAAAGACGGTGTTAGCGGCTCAGTTCCCGCATCGCCTTATCAAGCCCTTCCAGCGTCAGTGGATACATGCGCTCGCCCATAATCTGCTTGATGATCTGGAGCGAGGGTGTGTATTCCCAATGGCGTTCTGGAATGGGGTTGAGCCAGACGGCGCTTTCGTAAATCTGCGTGACGCGTTCGAGCCAGACGCCGCCGGGTTCTTCGTTCCAGTGCTCGACCGAGCCGCCCGCATAGGTGATCTCGTAAGGGCTCATGGTCGCGTCGCCCACGAACACGACTTTGTAGTCGGCAGGGAACTTGTGCAGGACGTCCCAGGTGTTCATCTTCTCGTTATGGCGGCGGCGATTGTCCTTCCACACGCCTTCATAGAGGCAGTTGTGGAAGTAGAAATATTCCATGTTCTTGAATTCGGTGCGGGCGGCTGAGAAAAGCTCTTCGCAGAGCTTGATGTGGCTGTCCATCGAGCCGCCGATGTCGAAAAGCACCAGCAGCTTCACCTTGTTGCGGCGTTCGGCGACCATCTTGATGTCGAGATAGCCGTGATGCGCCGTCGATTTGATCGTGTCGTCGAGGTCAAGCTCGGTCGGCGCGCCTTCGCGGGCAAATTTGCGCAGGCGGCGCAGCGCCACCTTGATGTTGCGCGTGCCGAGTTCGACCTGATCGTCGAGGTTCTTGTATTCGCGTTTGTCCCAGACCTTCACGGCCTTGCCGTGGCGGCCTTCCTTCTGGCCGATGCGCACGCCTTCGGGGTTATAGCCATTGGCGCCGAAGGGCGAGGTGCCCGCCGTGCCGATCATCTTGTTGCCGCCCTCGTGGCGCTTCTCCTGCTCTTCGAGACGCTGCTTCAGCGTCTCCATGATCTTTTCCACGCCGCCGAGTTTTTCGATCTCGGCTTTTTCTTCTTCGGTCAGGAATTTCTCGGTGAGCGCCTTCAGCCA
>CAZLLB010000005.1:0-9573 GCA_964560165.1 uncultured Parvibaculum sp.
TCGACGAGGAAGGCTTCGTCTTCATTCTCGACCGCGCCAAGGACATGCTGATCCGGGGCGGTGAGAACATTTATTGCGTCGAGGTCGAAGGCGCGCTCTACGCGCATCCCGCCGTCATGGACGCCGCCGTTGTCGGCATTCCGCATAAAGTGCTGGGTGAGGAAGTGGGCGCGGTCGTTCAACTCGCGCCGGGAAAAAGTGTCACCGAGGAAGAATTGAAGGCGCATGTCAGAAAGCTGCTTGCGAGCTTCAAGGTGCCGATCAGGATCGAGTTGCGCCATGAGCCGCTGCCGCGCAACGCCAATGGCAAGATTCTGAAAACCGAACTGCGCGAAGACATGAAAAAATACGCAGGCCAAGGGGCCGCATAAAAAGGGAACGGCATATGCAGATTTCGCTTCAGGGCCGCGTTGCGCTCGTCACCGGCGCGAGCCGGGGTATCGGGCGCGCCATCGCCATTGCGCTGGCCGAGGCTGGTGCCGATGTTGCCGTCAATTATCGCCGCGACGAGGAAGCGGCGAACGAGGTCGTCGCCGAGATCAAGAAGCTCGGGCGCAAGGCCAAAGCCTATTCGGCATCGGTCGAGAATTTCGAGGAAGACCAGAAGATGGTCGCCGATGTGCTGAAGGATTTCGGCTCCATCAGCATCCTCGTCAACAATGCGGGCATCGCCTCGCGCGGCCAGACGGTTGTGGACACAGATCCGCAGGAGCTTGAGCGGGTGCTGCGTGTACACGCGATGGCACCGCATTTCGTATCCAAGCTCGTCATCCCGCAAATGCGCGAGCAGAAGCGTGGCGACATCATCATCATTTCGTCGGTCGCGACGCTGCACCACGCGGCGAATGGCGGCCCCTACAATATGGGCAAAGCCGCAGGCGAAGCGCTGGCGCTGACGCTGGCGAAAGAAGAACGCAAGCACGGTATCCGCACGAATATCGTTGCGCCGGGCTTGACCGCTACCGATATGGGCAGCCGCCTCGCCGCCGCCCGTGCGGGCAAGAAGAACATGGATATTCACGAACTCGATGCGAACATGCCCTTCGGCCATGTTTGCGGGCCGGAAGAAGTTGCGGCTGCGGTCGTCTATCTGGTGTCGGACGCCAACCCCTATGCCAACGGCCAGAAGATCAATATCGACGGTGGTGGCAACTGAGGGAGGCGCGCGTGAGCGAATTCCAGACGCTTCTCTACGAGACGCCTGCACCGCATGTGGCGCGCATCGTTCTCAACCGGCCCGATACGCGCAACGCGCAGGATACGCGCCTGCTCTATGAGTTGAACGATGCCTTCAACAAGGCGGCGCAGGATGGAGACGTCAAAGTCATCATCCTCGCCGCCAACGGCCCGCATTTCTCGTCGGGCCACGATCTGCGCGAGCGCGATGCGCTGGCGACGATGAAGGAGTTTCCAACCGTCGGCACATGGTGCGGCTTTGAGTGCGCTGGCGCCGAAGCGCAGATGGCGCGCGAGAAGGAAATCTATATCGGCTTCAGCGAACGCTGGCGCAATATCCCAAAGCCCACCATCGCGGAAGTGCAGGGCAAGTGCATCGCGGGCGGGCTGATGCTGATCTGGCCTTGTGACATCATCGTCGCGGCGGAAGATGCCGCCTTTCTCGACAACACCGTGTCGATGGGTGTCGGCGGCGCGGAGTTCTTCAATCATCCGTGGGAACTTGGTGTCCGCAAGGCGAAGGAACTTCTCTTCACCGCCGATTGGCTCTCTGCCGCCGAGGCCGAGAAGCTTGGCATGGTCAATCATGTCGTGCCGAACGATAAGCTCTCCGAATTCACGCTGGCGCTGGCGCAACGCATCGCGCAAAAGCCGCTCTTCGCGCTGAAGCTCGCAAAGGAAGCCGTCAACGCCGCACAGGACGCGCAAGGCCGCTCATCGGCCATGCAAACGGCCTTCGCGCTTCATCAGTTGGCGCATAGCCACAACATGCAGGTCCACGGCATGTTGATCGACCCGACCGGCATCTCGCCTGCGGTGAAGAAGGGCAAATAAATCCAGCCTTTCCTTGTGGCTCTGGATTGCTTCGCTTTGCTCGCAATGACGAAAAAAAGGCCGGTGTTTCCACCGGCCTTTTCTTATTGGTGAGGCAACGCCTATTCGGCGGGCGAGAGCGCCGTGCTCTGCGTGCTCGACTTCTTGAAAAGAGCGGGCAGCACATTGATAAAGCTGAGCAGAACCGCCGCCGCATAGGGCACCGACTGCACGAGCAGCACTGCAACCCAGAGCCGCGAGAGGCTATCGGCAAAGTTCTCGTTGAGCAGGAACATCGCCGAGAGGCCCCAGAGGAGCGTCAGCATGATCGCCTCTTCGCGCACCTGGATGAGCGCGGCGGCGAGCGGCGGCTTGTCTTCGCATTTCGGCGTGCGGAAGAACGGCTTGCCTGACGTCACCAAGCCATTGAGCATGGCTTTGGCCACCGTATGCGTTAGGCCGAGCGCCGCGACGCCAGCACCGAGGCTTTCAATGAAGCTGCAATCCTTGACGCGCACGGCATAGAGCCAGAGCGAACGCACGAATTTGAAGACGAAGCTGCCGATAGTCGGGATGAGGAAGGCCGCGACCGGCAGCTGAACCATTTTCGGCGCATAGAGCGCAAAGGCCGAAAGCCCGATGCTGGTGATGGTAAAGAGCAACGCCAGCCCGTCAGCAAACCAGGGCAACCAGCCCGCAAGGAAATAATAACGCTGCGCAGAAGTCAGCCCGCCCTTGCGCGCCCATGGTGCGAGCGAGTGCCAGTGATGTTTGACGATCTGCACTGCGCCATAAGCCCAGCGGAAACGCTGGCCGATATAGCCAGCCAGCGTGTCGGGCGTGATGCCGCGCCCGAAAGAATGGTTGATGTAAACGCTGTCATAGCCTTCGCGATAGAGCTTGATGCCGAGCTCGGCGTCTTCGCAAATGCACCACTCCGCCCAGGCACCAACTTTCACCAGCGCCGATTTGCGCACCAGCGTCATTGTGCCGTGCTGAATGACGGCGTTGAAATAGTTGCGCTGAACCATGCCGATATGGAAGAAACCAGCATATTCCCAGTAGCACATATCCTTGAACAGGCTCTCATGCCGGTCGCGATAATCCTGCGGCGATTGCACAAAGCCGATGTCTTCCTTGGCGAAATAAGGAACCATCGTGCGCAGCCAGTTGGGCGACACCTGATAGTCACTGTCGATGACGGCGATGATGTCGGCATCCGGCGCCGTCTGCTCCAAACCATAATTGAGCGCGCCTGCCTTGAAGCCCGGCCAGTTTTCCAGATGGAAGAACCGGAAATTGCTTCCAAGCTGAGCGCAGGTTTCGCGCACCGGCTGCCAGACGGCGGGGTCCACCGTATTATTGTCGAGCACGAGAACTTCAAAATTCGGATAATCGAGCTTCGACAATGCGATCAGCGTGTCGCGCACCATCTCCGGCGGTTCGTTGTGGATTGGAACGTGGATCGAGACCTTGTTGGCCGGATAGCCGTCGGTCGGCTCAAAGGGCGCGAAATGCCGCTCGCCATGCCGCGTCCAGATCACTTCGACGAATTCGATGGCTTCGGCAAGCAGCACGATGAGCAGCAGACCTTGCGCTGCAAAGAGGAAACTCCACACCACGGTATCGACAGAGGTGAGATAAAGCCCCGTCACAGATAGGCCCGCCCAGGCGAAAGCCGAGGCGGCGATCTGCGTCACGATGGTGAAGATGATGACGCCCGCCGTCTTCACATGCCGGCGGATCATCATGAAACCGACTGCGAAGACCAGCGCAAGGCCAGCCGCGATGGAAGCCCAGATGCGCCAGTGCGGCGCTTCCGAGATTGAACCCTTCATCGGGAATTTCGGCTGCCGGTCGGCATTGTAGATGCCCCAATAGCTGCCTGCCGCGCCTTCTTCACTGGCCTTCCACGGCTGATCGAAGGCTTCCATGACGTAATAAGTCAGGTCGGCATCCTTGGCGCGGTTCAGGAACTCGCGCATGAAGGTCGCCTGATTGACCAGCGACGGCACCGCCTCGCCCGAAAGCTCAGCCTGGGCAATGCCCGGATAAGCCTTGCGCGGAATGATCTTGCCGCGGCTCGGCCAACCCACTTCGGTTATGACGATGGGCTTGTCGGGATATTTCTTGTGCAACTCGTCGAGGCGCTCAAAAACCGCATCGACGGCCTGCCCGACCGGAATGCCTTCCCAATAGGGCAGGATCTGCACGCCGATATAATCGACCGCCTTCACGAGTTCAGGATATTTGAGCCAGATATGCGGCGGCTCGGCCGTGGACACCGGCTTCCAGACGCTCTTCTTGACCCTATGGATATAGTCGATGAGTTCGCTGACGGGCAGGTCGTTGCGCAGCAGAGATTCGTTGCCGACCAGCACCCGCACCACGTTGCGCTTCGGTGCGAGCTTCAGCAGGTTGGCGATTTCCGCTTCGTTGCGCGTCTTATCGGCATCGATCCACGCGCCGACAGCGACGGAAAGCCCATCCTTGGCCGCAAGGTCGGGAATGATTTCCTGCCCGCGAATGACGCTATAGGTACGGATCGCCTGCACTGAGCCCGACAGAAGCTTGAGGTCGCCCTGAATCTGCTCGGGCGTCGGGTGGACGTTCTTGGTCGGATCCTGCCCGCGCTGATAAGGGCTGTAGGAAAAGCCGACGATTTCGCCGGTCCAGGCTTCAGCCTCATGCGGCTGGTTGAAGGCGGCCCAGATCGCGAGGTTTGCCGCAATGACGATCGGTAGAACGAAAACAAAGAAGGCGGCGACACGGGCAAGTGAACTCTTGCGCGTCGGACGCTGAGGGGCCGGGTTGTCCATGGAAGGTCCAGTAGTCGTAAAAAGCCGCAGGGATGAGTGTCGTCTTGTGCGGGAAACGACGGCCCAGCTCCGTCATGCCCGCAGTCGCGCTGCCGATAAGCCATAGAGCATACCGGAGCCTTTCAGAACGCAGAAATAGTTCAGGCGCGATGAACCTCGCATGAACGAGCCTTCACCGCGCCTGAACCCTTAGTCGGCGGCAGCCGAAATCTTGGCACCCAGTGGACGTGTCTGCGCGCCCCGCACCAGCTTTCCATTCAACGCGCCTGTCGGCTGGCCATTCCGAAACGCAACCGCGCCCGAAACGATACTCGCCGTATAGCCGTCGGCATGCTGTGTGAGCCGCTTTCCGCCCGCCGGCAGATCGTTGACGATATGCGGCGAATAAAGTTTCAGCCCATCGAAGTCGATGACGTTGACGTCCGCCTTCATGCCCGGCGCCAGAATGCCGCGATCGAGCACGTTGATGAGTTCGGCGTTGCGGCCCGTGAGCCCGTGGATCAGCCATTCGAGCGGGAGCTTCGGTCCCCGCGTCCGGTCGCGGCCCCAATGTGTGAGCAGCGTGGAAGGAAAGCTCGCATCGCAGATGATGCCGCAATGCGCGCCACCATCGGAAAGGCCGAAGGCGGTGTTGGGATGCGTCAGCATCTTGTGCACATCGTCGAGGCTGCCGCAGTGATAGTTCATCAGCGGAAAATAGATCAGCGCCTTGCCGTCGCGCTCCAGCATCATGTCGAGCAGGATCTCGCGCGGATTTTTACCTGATTGCGCGGCCCGCGCCTTGACGCTCGCTTCCGGTGCCGGTTCGTAATTCGGCACCTCGCCCAGCGCAAACATCTTGTGATAGGCGGTGCAGAGCATCTCGATGATCTCGCCTGCCGGATAGGCAGGCTCCTCGGCAAGCAGCTTCGCGCGGAACTCCGGGTCGCGCAGCGCTTTTACCTGTTGCTCAAGCGGCGCGCTCCAGATGGAGCGGAATGTCTGGTGCATGACGAAGGGATTGAGCGAGGCGGTGAGGCCGAGCAGCAGGCCCGTCGCGCGCGGCGGTACCTGACCACGGATCGGCAGGCCCGCCTTGTTGGCCTCCGCAATATTGTGCAAAACGCGCGCCCACACATCCGGCCAGCGGTCGTCCTGCTCAATGGTGATCGACATCGGACGACCCGATAGCTCGACCATGCCGCGCAGCATGGCGAATTCATTGTCGGTGTCTTTGAAGTCGGCGATGAGCTGCAACACGCCCTTGCCGGCCTTGCCCATCGCGCGGGCAATGCCGTGCAACTCTTCCGCTTCCGCCTTCAGGGTCGGTGTCGAGTCGCCATTCTTGTCCTTGTGCTTGACGGTGCGCGACGTCGAGAAGCCGAGCGCGCCCGCTTCCAGCGCCTCGACGACAAGACGCCCCATCTCTGCCGTGTCGGCAGCCGTTGCCGGTTCCAGTGCCGGTGCGCGTTCGCCCATCACATAGGCGCGTACCGCGGCATGAGGAATTTGCAGGCCGACATCGAGCGCCAGCGGCGAGGCTTCGACCGCATTCATATATTCGGCGAAACTTTCCCAGTTCCACTTGATGCCTTCGGCAAGCGCCGTACCCGGAATATCTTCCACGCCTTCCATCAGCCCGAGCAGCCAGTTGCGCTGTTCAGGCTTGCAAGGCGCAAAGCCGACGCCGCAATTGCCCATCACCGCCGTGGTTACACCATGAAATGTCGAGGGCTGAAGATAAGGATCCCAAGTCACCTGCCCGTCATAATGCGTATGCACATCAACGAAGCCGGGCGTCACGATCTGCCCCTTGGCGTCGATCTCCTCGCGGCCCTGTCCCGGAACCTTGCCGACCGCGACGATGGTGCGCCCATCTATGGCGATGTCCGCGTCGATGGGCTTGGCGCCTGTTCCGTCGAACACGGTGCCGCCACGAATTACGATGTCATGCATGTTGAACCTCCCGGAATAGCTCTAAATGGCTTTTGCGGGGAGCTTAGCGGGTTTTTACCCTCAAGGGACAGGCCCGGTTTGCCATGTGGCAACGAACCTGCACCCAAGCGAGCCGTGACGCTTCCGGCCAGGGTTGGCCCCTGGCCGGAAGCGCTCGCCGTTTTAGGACGTCTGCTGCTTGCCGCGTTCGCGGATGCCTTCGCGGCGCGCTTCGATGGCTGAAGAATCCACCTTGTTGTTGCGCTCCCCGGAAAAGCGACGTTCGGTCTTGATCGCATCGCCAAAGCTCTGTGCAAAACCGTCATTAATGAGCTGCTTGTAGGCGGGCAGGCAGTCAGGCACCACCGATAGCATGTCTTCAGCGAGCTTGCGGCATGTCGGCAGCAGGTCTTCGGGCGCAACGACGCGGTTGATCATGCCCCAGTCGGCGGCCTGCTCGGCGGAGAGGAAGTTGCCGGTCAGCGAAAGCTCCTTGGCGCGATAGATGCCGAGGACGCGGGACAATTTCTGGCTCAAACCCCAGCCGGGCAAAATGCCCACGCGCGCATGCGTATCGGCAAAACGCGCATGGCTCGAGCAGATCAGCACGTCACAGGCCAGCGCCAGTTCAAACCCGCCGGTGATCGCGACACCATTGATCGCGCCGATGACCGGTCCCGAAAAGCGCCCGATGGACGTCACCGGGTCCTTGTCGTCGATCGTGCCGCCCACCGTGCTCGCGCCCGAGCCCAATTCCTTGAGATCGAGACCGGCGCAAAACGCCTTGCCCGCGCCTGTCAGGATCGCCGCACGTATCTCAGGATCGGCCTCAAGCTCCTCGAAGGTCACGGCAATGGCCGACCGCAACTCGCGCGACAGCGCGTTCATGGCGGTTGGGCGGTTGAGGGTCACAGTCGCGATTCCGCCGGATTTTTCGACCAGAAGAACCGGCCCTTGCGCTGTATCGGTCATCACTCTCTCCTCATAATCTGGTAAAATACCGTGTAAATGGCTGTATTCCTCGTCTATCAGAGGGGTCGTTTGGCCGCAATCGCGGCGGCTCATGGATTTGTTGACCCGCGCCCCCTGTTCCGACAGCATGCGCCCCCTCGCTAACGCCGAAACAACCCAAAGGGCTCGATCTTTTGAGCATTGCCTTACCCGGGGAGAAACAGCCGATACGGCTCGCTCTCCACGTCGCCGCGCTTGGCGTCGTTTTCGGAGATATCGGGACCAGCCCGCTCTATACCATCCGCCAGTGCTTCGATCCTGCCGTGGGGCTGAAGCCGACGCCGGAATCCGTGACAGGTGTGCTTTCGCTGGTCTTCTGGGCGGTCACGCTCGTCGTAATGGTCAAATATGTCATCCTGATGCTGCGCGCCGATAACAAGGGCGAAGGCGGCGTCCTGGCCCTGACGGCGCTCGCCCTCCAGAAAAACGGCCCCAAGGGCCGTCTCACCGGCGCGATGATGATCGCGGGCATGATCGGCGCGGCGCTTTTTTATGGCGACGGCATTCTGACGCCGGCCATTTCCGTTCTTGGCGCGGTCGAAGGCCTCGAGGTCGTCTCGGCTGCATTCCACGGCATGACCATGCCCATTGCGGCGGTGCTGTTGATCGGCGTCTTCCTCGCTCAGAAAAATGGCACGGCGCGCGTCGGCGCTTTGTTTGGCCCCATCATGGCCGTCTGGTTCGTCACGCTCGGGGCGCTTGGCATCTGGGGCGTGGTGCAGGAGCCTGCGGTTCTCGCGGCGCTCAATCCGCGTCCGGGTTTTGAGCTTCTCATCAGCGGCCAGACGCATCCGCTGCTGTTGCTCGGCGCGGTCGTTCTCTCCATCACGGGTGCCGAAGCGCTCTATGCCGATATGGGCCATTTTGGCCGCCCGACTATCCAGCGCATCTGGGTTGCGCTCGTCTATCCCGCATTGATCCTCAACTATTTCGGCCAGGGCGCGCTGATCCTTTCTTCGCCCGATGCGGTCGTGAACCCGTTCTACCTGCTCGCGCCTGAAGTCATGCGCGTACCGCTGATCCTTCTTGCCACCATGGCGGCCATCATCGCTTCGCAGGCGGTTATTTCCGGTGCCTTCTCGGTGACGAGCCAGGCGGTTGAACTGGGCTGGCTGCCCCGCGTCCGCATCCGCCATACCTCGGCGCGCGAAAGCGGCCAGATCTATGTGCCGCAGATCAATGCAGCGCTGATGGTCGGCGTTCTCGCCGTGGTCTTCGGCTTCGAAAGCTCATCCAATCTCGCTTACGCCTATGGCATTGCCGTGGTCGGCACCATGGTGACGACGACGCTGCTGGGCTTTTACTATTATCGCCGCATAGCAGGCTGGCCGTTGATCCCGGTCGCGCTTGTCGCCCTGATTTTTCTGGTGATCGACCTGAGCTTCCTCACCTCGAACCTCACCAAGATCGTGCAGGGTGGCTGGCTGCCGATCATGATCGCGCTGGTCATCGTCGCGGTCATGGAGACATGGCGACGGGGCCGCAAGATTCTCGCCGAGCAATTTCTGGATGGCGCGGTGCCACTCGAAACGCTTCTCAAGATGGCGAATGATCAGAAGATTCAGCGCGTCAAAGGCGCTGCTGTCTTCCTCACCGCCAATATGGACATGGTGCCCACCGCGCTTCTACACAATCTCAAGCACAATCAGGTGTTGCACAAGCGCGTGGCGTTGCTGCGCGTCAGCACGGAAGATACGCCGCGCGTACCCTTGAGCGAGCAGTTGCATGTGGAGACGCTGCCCAACGGCTTTGCCCGCATCGAAATCCGCCACGGCTTCATGCAGCCCGTCGATGTGCCCGAGACGCTGGAGCGCTGCCGCACCTTCGGCCTCGATTTTCC
>CAZLLB010000005.1:9673-32931 GCA_964560165.1 uncultured Parvibaculum sp.
GTGTGCCGGTCGGCGAGATAGAGATAGCCGTCCTCATCCATCCAGCCGATATCGCCGATGGATTCCCAGCCACCTTCGATCTGTTTGGAAGACGCGCCGAGATAGTGATAGGTCGTGCCGGGCCCGCTCAGCGGACGCATATAAACTTCGCCCGTCTCGCGCGGTCCGAGTGTGCGCCCGTCCTCACCGACGATTTTCATTTCGCAGGTTTCCGCAGGCTTGCCGACCGAGCCGCGATGCGCGAGCCATTCCTCTCCTGAAATCCACGTCGCGCCTTGCGCTTCCGTGCCGCCATAAAGCTCGTGAACGCGCGCCGCGCCCAACCACTCGATCCATTTTTCTTTCAGCCATGCGGGGCAGGGCGCGGCGAGATGCAGCATGATGCGCAGATGCGGGAGATCATATTTGTTACGCACCTCTTCCGGCAGATTCCAGATGCGGTGCATCATCGTCGGCACCAGCATCACCCAATCGACCTTGTGCTCGGCAAGCAGCTTCAGCGTTTCTTCGGCGTCAAAGCGTGTCATCACGACAATATGATTGCCGCGCATCAGCCCCATCATCGAAAAACTGAAGGGCCCGTTGTGATAGAGCGGTCCCGGCACCAATTGCGCGCGCCCGACTTCCTGCTGCAAGCGCGGCTCCAGCGGATCGAAAGCGCCCGGATCGTTCGACACGATGATCTTGGGGCGTCCCGTCGAGCCGCCTGATGTCGGGGCCTTCCAGTAGCGCGCCGTCTTCTCGGGCAATTCAGCATCGGAGAGACCGGCATCGGGCGTAAACCCCACATCGATGCAGGTGACGCTGCCATGCGCCCCTGCTGGCGCGCCGACCACGAGCGAGGGTGCTGCCACCTCGACGATCATCTCGCGCTCGGCCTGCGGCAGTCGCGCTGAAATCGGCTGCGGCGTCGCGCCGAGTTTCCATGTGGCAAAGCAGGCTTCGTAAAATTCGATACCGTTGGGCAGGCCGATGGTGACGAGATCGCCTTCCCGGACGCCGAGCTTTTCATAAGCCCGCGCGAGTCTGTTGGTGCTGGCGTCGAATTGCGCCCAACTCACCGTGCGGCCTTCATGCGTGATGGCGGGCTTGTCCGCGCCGCTCGCAGCCCAATAGGCCGGGATGCGTCCGATGGGCATTGCAGGCATGGCGTTCCCCGATAATTTTTTTACAGCGCGAAGCCCAGCACAAGCGAGCCGAACTGGTCAATCTTGGGCTGTCCGTAAAATTCGCGCGTCCGGAAATCATGGGTAAAACTCAGTCGCACCGAGCCCAGAACCGCGACGGCACCTAATTTGAAATCACCCACCAGCGGCCGCTTGTCGATGCTCATACTGTCGCGGAATGTGTTGCCGTCGAGAAAAATATCACGCGCCACGGCGCGGCCTTCAGCGCCGGCAAAGAGATACCAGTCAAAGCCCGTGGAGGCATGAAACCATTCCGAGCCGCCCGTGCCGGGATAAATGCGCGGCGGCCCGAAATCATCCGGCAGGGTTGGCCCGATGCGCCAGACGCCGCCAACGCCCGCATAGGTCAACACATTGCCGACCGCGATGGAGCTGTAGGGAATGATGTCCGTGGCGAGGCCGAACATCTTCGGCGTCTGAAACAGGTTCGAGCGCCAGGCCCGCTCGAAGCTCAGATTGACGCCCGGCTCATTCTTCAACTGGTTCGCCCAGCCGCTCGCCTGTTCGGCATTGATGATCTTGTGCCAGCCATTCTGCACCTGTCGTCCAAGCGCCGCCGGGCCGATGACGCCGAGATCGAGCTTCCACTGGTCCTGCCAGGCTTCGCCCGCGTCATTGGTACGAATGCTTTCCAGAGAAAAAGTCGTGTGCAGCCATGCCGCATAAGGCCGGTCGGTCGGGATGGGGGCCGTTGTGTCCGTGTCGTCCGGCGTGAAGATCGCCTGCGACAGCGAAACGCCGACACGATGCGTCGTCCCGGTGATGTTCTCGTTGTTCGTGAACAGCCCGATGAGTGGCGGTGTCGAAATCGCCTTCAGCCAATCCGGCAGGTCGGTCGTCGGGCCTGAGAGCCACGAGAGCTTGAGCCCGTTCGTATAATGCCGGTCAGTATTGGCCAGCTTGGCGAAGAGATCGTTTTCAGTCTGGATCGTGATGAAGCCGCCATCCGGCGTGATCGCCGGATCGGGCATCAGTTCGGCGGCGGGTGCGGCGGCGATTGCGCCGCACAAGAGGAGGCCGGCCAAGAGTGGCACGGTGCAAAACCTGTTCAACATGAGATACCCGGTTGAAGATCGCCGAAAGTCAGCTTGACGGGGGGAAAGACGCCGCTGTCCAATGGTCGAAAGAGATAACACAAAACGAAACCTGGGAGGGGCGTCGAATGAATGTGTCGCAAACAGCGGCTGGCTGGAGCCGTGAGCAAGCCGCCGCGTCGGGTATGGTTATCGCCTGGCATGCCGCAATGGACCCGCAACGTCCCGCCGTCATCTCGCAAGCTGGCAATCGCACCTATGCCGAACTGAACGCGCGCGCCAATCAGCTCGTCCGCGCGCTGCGCCGTGCCGGGCTGAAAGCGGGCGACGCCGTTGCGCTTCTTTGTTCCAATCGCCCGGAGTTCGTTGAAACAACCGTTGCCTGTCAGCGCGGCGGCTTCCGTCTCACGCCGGTCAATTGGCATCTGAAGGGCAGCGAAATCGGCTACATCGTCGATAATTGCGAAGCGAAGGCTTTCGTCGCCGATAACCGCTTTGGCGACGCCGCAAGCGAAGCGGCAAGTCTCTCGCCCGGCCTCACCGTCAAGCTCGCTGTGGGCGGCTCCATTCCCGGTTTCACCGATTACGAGGCCGCAGTCGCGCCCGAAGCGGGTGACGATCTCGCCGACCCCGTTCTCGGCACGCAGATGATGTACACATCCGGCACCACCGGCTATCCCAAAGGTGTCTTCCGCCGCGAGGCCGCGCCCGTGTCTCCGCTGCTCGTCAAGCTCACCGAGACGGCAGCCTTTCGTCCCGGCGAAGACATGGCGCTCGTGACCGGGCCGCTCTACCACGCTGCGCCGCTGGCACTCAATTTGAACTTCCCGCTCAATTCCGGTGTCGGTTGCGTCATCATGGATAAATGGGACGCCGAGGAAACGCTGCGCCTCGTCACCGAACATCGCATCACCCACACTCATGTCGTGCCGACCATGCTTCACCGCATCTTGAGCCTGCCGCTCGAGACGCGCGACAAATACGACCACTCGAGCTTGCGTTGGGTGCTGCATGGCGCGGCCCCTTGCCCGACCCATGTGAAGGAACGCTCGATCGAATGGTTCGGTCCCGTGGTCTTTGAATATTACGCGGCAACCGAAGGCGGCGGCATTTTCGTCGATAGCCATGAATGGCTGCGCAAGCCCGGCAGTGTCGGCAAGCCGCTTCCCGGCGTCGAAATGAGAATCGTCAATGATGCGGGTGAGGATGCAAAGCCCGATGAAGTCGGCACGATCTATTTCAAGGCGCCAGCACAGGGCCGCTTCGAATATTTCAAGGCCCCGGAGAAAACCGAAGGCGCCTATCGCGGCGATGACTTCACGATGGGCGACATGGGCTATCTCGATGAGGAGGGATTCCTTTTCCTCACCGGGCGCAGCGCCGAAGTGATCATCTCGGGCGGCGTCAACATTTACCCCGTCGAGATCGATCAGGAAGTTCTTGAACATCCCGCCGTCTATGACGTCGCTGCCGTTGGCGTGCCCAATGAAGAATGGGGCGAGGAAATCAAGGCCGTGGTGCAATTGAACGAAGGCTATGTCGCCTCCGAAGCGCTGGCGAAAGAGATCGTTGCCTTCGCCGCCGAACGCCTGCCGGGTTACAAACGCCCGCGCTCAGTTGATTTCACCGACGATCTGCCGCGCATGCCTTCGGGCAAGATCGTGCGCCGCACGGTGCGCGACCGCTACTGGCAGGGTGAAAAGAAAATCTGACATCGGAACAGAAACGGGGAGAGAAACCTCTGTCCACTCACGTACGGCCCGCGCGGGCGCTGCTGGAAAGGGAAGGCGGAGACGACGCTGGAGGGGCTGCGGATCCCTCATCAGGCGGGTCGCTGTTGAAGGCGACCCCTGCGGGAGCAGACTTTCCGTCCGTCAACGCCGCCCCTATCAGAAGATGGGCGAAGGCCAGGCCGGTTTTGAAGCGTTCCATTTCCGTGTAACAAGGCGGCATGGAACCTTCACGCATCCACCGCGGTCATCACCGTTTCATCCTGATCCTCGGCGCGCTGACGGCCTTCGCGCCGCTGGCCATCGACATGTATCTGCCTGCCTTCCCAGCCATCGCCGCCCATTTCGGCGCGAGTGCCGGCGCGGTGCAAGCCACGCTGGCGGCTTACTTCATCGGCATCGCCATCGGCCAGAGCGTTGTCGGTCCCCTGGCGGATCGCTATGGCCGCCTGCCGCCGCTGCTGGTGGGCATCTCGGCTTTCGCACTGGCCTCCATCGGCGCGGCCTATGCACCGAGCATCGAATGGCTGACGGTTGCGCGTTTTGTGCAAGCATTAGGTGGCTGCGCGGGCATCGTCATTTCCCGCGCCATGGTCCGCGATCTTTTTGACGAGCGAGAATCCGCGCAGGTCTATTCCCTGCTCATGCTGGTCATGGGTGTCGCGCCGATCCTCGCGCCCTTGCTCGGCGGATTTTTGATCGTCCATTTCAATTGGTCGTTCATCTTCCTGTTTCAGGCGGCATTTGCGGCGGTCTGCTTTGTGGCCGTCTGGCGCGGACTCGGTGAAACGCTGCCGCCAGCGGGCCGTACCAAGCGCGGGTTCGGCTCGGTGCTGCGTGCCTATATCGCACTGACGCAAGACAGGCCCTATATGGCCTTCACACTCGCCAACGCCTTCATCTCGGCAAGCATGTTTGCCTATATCACCGGCGCGTCCTTCGTCTTCATCAGCTACCACCATTTGAGCCCGGAGCAATTCGCGCTCGTCTTCGGCTTCAATGCGCTTGGCTTTGTCATCGGCGCGCAGGTCAACGCCTGGCTGTTGCGACGCATCTCGGGCCGCACCATTCTCGGCGTCGCGACAAGCGTGCATCTCGTTGCAGCATTAATTTTGTCGGCTCTGAGCTACTGGGCACCTGCCGCGCTCGTGCCCCTCATCCTGTTATTGTTTGTGCTGCTGAGCTGCGGCGGTTTCATCGGTGCCAATGCGGTCGCCGCCGCCATGTCGCGTGCCCAAAGCAACGCCGGATCGGCAGCGGCGCTCAACGGCATCGTGCAGTTCGTCGCGGCTGCTTGCGCGGGTGCAATCGTCGGCCTGCTCAACGACGGCACGGCTCTGCCGATGGCTATTGTGATTGCAGGCCTGAGCCTGGCAGGTACGCTTTCGCGTTTGGCCGCCCGTTAAAGCCCCAGCACCGCCTTCGCCAGCACATTGCGCTGAATCTCGTTCGAGCCGCCATAGATCGTCGCGGCGCGCCCGAACCCATAGCTCGCGAAAATGGTCTCGGCATAATCCGGCCCCACCATCGGCGCGTTGGTGCGCCCCTCCAGCCGGTCACGATGCGAAGCCAACGTGTAATAGCCGATGGCTTCGATGGCGAGCGTCTGCAAGGCTTGCTGCACCTCCGTACCGATGATCTTGAGGATCGAGGATGTCTCGCCAACCGCTTTCCCCGCTTCCGCATCGGCGAGAATGCGCAGGTTGGTGATCTCAAGCCCGGCGAGTTTCACTTCAATCTCGGCGAGCCTGCGTTGAAAATCCGTATCGTCGGCGAGGGCCTTGCCGTCACTCGCCCGCTCCGTCGCGGCAATGCGATGCAACTGCTCGACGCTTTTCTTGGAGCCCGGCACACCGGCGATCCCAGTGCGCTCATGCGTCAGCAGAAACTTGGCGTAAGTCCAGCCCTTGTTCTCCTCGCCGATCCTGTTCGCCACCGGCACGCGCACATTCTCGAAGAACACTTCGTTGAGATGATGCAGCTCGTCGATGGAAATAATGGGCCGCACCGTGATCCCCGGCGTCTTCATGTCGATCAGCAGAAACGAAATACCCTCTTGCGGCTTCGACTTGTCGTCGGTGCGCACGAGGCAGAAAATCCAGTCGGCTTCATGGGCATATGAGGTCCAGATCTTCTGCCCGTTGACGATGTAATCGTCGCCGTCTCGCACCGCCTTGGTTTTCAGTGAAGCAAGGTCGGAACCTGAGCCGGGTTCCGAATAGCCCTGACACCACCACGTCTCGCCGGTCAGAATGCCGGGCAGGTGCTGCGCCTTCTGCTCCGCCGTGCCGAACGTGTAGAGAACCGGTCCGACCATGGAGAGGCCGAAAGGCATCAGGCGGGGCGCGTTGGCGGTTGCTGTTTCCTCATCGAAAATATGCCGCTGCGTCGTCGTCCAGCCGGTGCCACCATATTCCTTCGGCCAGGCGGGCGCGACCCAGCCCTGATCATAGAGAACGCGTTGCCATGTCTTCAGGAGCGGCTTGGCTACCGACACGCCGACCGACCGGGCTTCGGCAACCTCGCGCGGCAGCTTTGCCGCCAGAAAGCTGCGAACCTCATCGCGAAACGCCTGATCTTCTTTTCTGAGCGCCAGATCCATCTGTCTTCTCCCTGATTTTCTCCCCAGAGATTAGAACGAAGCTCGCCGCGCATCAAAGGTAGCGCTTCTGTTCCTGCGGGCCTGCATGTACTCCTTGTGCCCTGACAAGAAGATTTGGGGAGAATCATATGTCTTTCGCCTATCCACTGACCGGCCTCGTCACGCTGCTGACACTCGTCGTCTATTTCTGGATGGCGACAAACGTCGGTAAAGTCCGCAGGAAGCTCAATGTGCCTGCGCCCGCAACCACGGGCCCCGACGAATTCATGCGCACCCTGCGCGTTCACGAAAACACCATGGAAGGGCTGCTTCTCTTCCTGCCCGCGCTCTGGCTCTTTGCGCTCTCGACCCATGATCTCTGGGCCGCCGTCATCGGTATCTTCTATCCCATCGCCCGCATCATCTACGCGCGCGGTTACTACGAAGCGGCTGGCAAACGCAGCCTGGGTTTCGGCATCGGTCTCCTCTCGACCGGCCTGCTGCTCGTCGGATCGCTGATCGAACTGATCCTCGCTGCCATTGCGATTTATGGCTGAGCCGAAAGCAGAAGGGCCGCCTCTTTCGAGGCGGCCCTTCGCTCCTATCCAGCATCCGTTTTTTATTATTGACGCCGAAACCTTTTAAATCCGCTCAGCCAAGTTTTCCGATGGCCGCGACCACCTGATCGGTCTTTTCCATCGTCACCATGTGGCTCGCCTCCGCGATCGAAACAAGCTCCGCCCCCTTGATGCCTTTCTTGAAAGCATGGGCATAGGCGGGTGGGATCAGCTTGTCGCCATCGCCCCAGATCAGCACCGTCTTCGCCTTGATGCGATAAAGGCGGCTCGACAGCCCGCGCTCGGGAATGGGGAAGAGAATCTTGCCCGCCATGCCCATTTGCCGGGCATTCATGACGAGGAAACCCTTGAGCCATTCGGGATCGTCGAGCGCTACGCCCGCCGTCATCAGCTTCGTGCCCGCTTCCACGTCATGAAAGAGATATTGCGGCATCTCATAAGGCAACATGGCGAAGAGATCGGGGATCGGATGTTCGTCGAGCCACAATCCCGCCGGGCAGATAAGGGCGAGACGCGAGACGCTGGCGGGCGCAATCGTTGCCATCTCAGCAGCGATCATGCCGCCCATCGAATGGCCGACAAGGATCGGGTCTTTCAGACCCAATGCCTCAACGACATCCGCCGTATGCAGCGTGAAGTCGAGCATATCGCGGATTTCGCTGCATTCTTCCGAGTCTCCATAGCCCGGCAGCAGCGGCGCATAGACGTGATATTTCTCCGCGAGTTTCGTAAATAGCGGATCGCCAGACTGAAGTCCGCCCGCGCCATGCAGGAAGACAAGCGGCTCGCCTTTTCCGCCTTCAAAATAGCGAACGGGAACATGCGGTGTTTCTACGGTCTTGAGTTCCATCAGTCTTTACCTCCAACCGCCGCCACCACGGCTTGTTCATTGGGAAGGCTGCCGGGCACGGCCGGTTGCGCCATCGGCTTGCACCAGAAGCGGTCGTCATCCTTATATTCGGGGAACATGTTGCGGAGCTTCGGCATGACTTTTTCGGCGAAAAGTTTCGTCGAATACATGCACTTGTCCTTCGGCATATTGCCGACATGCATCAGGCAGAAGATGTTGCCGACATGAAGTCCCTTGATGAGCTCTTCCATGCGCTGGCGCACGGTTTCTGGGCTGCCCGCAATCACATGGCCCTGCTCGACGAGATCCTTCCACGTCAGGTGCCCATAGCCGCCTGTGGGCGGCGCATATTGCGAGAGCGCGCCGGTCTGGATCGTTTTGATCGTCCGATAGCCCGGCGCATCGGCAAAGCCGCCATAGACATGCAGGCAGCGATTGTAGAAATAGCTGACATGCTCCGAATAGAGCCGCTCGGCTTCCTCATCCGTATCGGCCACGCAGATCGTCTGGGCAAAGCCGGCGCGATAGGGGGAGGTGTCGGGCGCATTGCGCGCGGCCACGCGGTCCCAATAGCCTTGCAGCAGCGCCTTGGCGCGGATGTAGCCCGAGAATGACAGGTAGGAATAGGAATAGGTATTGTCGATGCAGAAATCGTAAGTCTCCACCGAGCCGCCGCCAGGAATATGGATCGGCATCGGATTCTGGATCGGTCGCGGCCAGATATTGACGTGGCGCAGCTTGTTGTAGCGTCCGTTGAAGGCGAAGGGATCTGGATTGCTCCATGCCTCCTTGATGAGATCATGAGCTTCGAGATATTTCTCGCGCGTCAGTGCCGGAATTTGTCCGTAGCAATAGTTCGTGTCCATCGACGTGCCGACGGGGAAGCCTGCGACGAGACGTCCGCCCGAAATGCAGTCGAGCATTGCGAATTCCTCGGCGACGCGCACCGGCGGATTATAAAGCGCGATCGAGTTACCGAGCACGACAAGCCCGACATCCTTGGTGCGCCGAGCGAGGCTCGCCGCGATGATATTGGGCGAGGGCATGATGCCGTAGCCGTTCTGGTGATGCTCGTTGACGCCGATGCCATCAAAGCCCAGCGTCGAGGAATATTCGAGCAGGTCCATATATTCATTATACAGATGGTTGGCGCGCTGCGGGTCGAAGAGCCGCGAGTCGATATCGACCCAGACCGAGCGATGTTTCTCGCGAAAATCATCGGGCAGGTCTTGCCACGGCATGAGGTTGAACCAGGTGAATTTCATCGGCGTTTCCTCCTGATGGGCGCAGCTCGTCTCGCTTTTCAGCGTCCCTGACGGCTCGCTTCGATTTTAGGGTAATTGCCCTAATTCTGGAGTCTAAAGCCTTTCCATTTTTGGTGCAATTACGAGAGCGTGATCGCGCGACTCCGACAGATGTGTCACGCAAAGCCGAACTGGCGTTATGCTGCTGCAATCGCCAATCCAGAATCGGAGTTTTGCCATGCGCGTGAAATCGCTCGGCCGTTCGGGCCTCAAGGTTTCGGTCGTCGGTCTCGGCTGCAACAATTTCGGCATGCGCATAGATCAGGCAGCAACCGACGAGGTTGTCAGTAAGGCGCTCGATCTCGGCATCACGCTTTTCGATACCGCCGACGCTTATGGAAACAAGGGCGGCTCCGAAACCATGCTTGGCAAAGCGCTTGGTGCGCGCCGCAAGGACATTGTGCTGGCGACGAAATTCGGATTGCCGATGGGCGAGGGCGATCTGATGAAAGGCGCGTCGCGCCGCTACATCGTCAACGCGGTCGAAGCGAGCCTGAAGCGCCTCAGTACCGATTACATTGATCTCTATCAGGTTCATTTTCCTGATCCCGAGACGCCGATCGACGAAACGCTCGCCGCCCTTGATGATCTGATCGAAGCAGGCAAGGTCCGCTACATCGGCTGCTCGAATTTCGCCGGATGGCAATTGGCGGAAAGCTGGTACATCGCGAAAGAACTCGGCACGGCGAAATTCATCTCTGCGCAAAACCACTACAATCTTCTCGACCGCAAGATCGAACAGGAGCTGATTCCAGCCGCCAAAGCCTATGGCGCGAGCGTGTTGCCGTATTTCCCACTGGCCAGCGGGATGCTCACTAGCAAATACAAACGCGATCAGGCGCTGCCCAATGATGGTCGCCTGACCGCATGGGGCGACCGCGGCAAGGCCATCCTCTCCGACCAGAATTTTGATCTGGTGGCAAAACTCACCGCCTTTGCCGAAACGCGCGGCCATTTACTGCTCGATCTCGCATTCGGCTGGCTCGCCTCCCAGCCGCAAGTCGCCAGCGTCATCGCAGGCGCAACAAAGCCCGAACAGATCGAGCAGAATGTCAAAGCGGGCGAATGGGAACTGAACGCGGAAGAGCTGGCGGAAGTCGGAAAGCTGAGCTTCCGCTTTTAAGTTATGCTCTTGCTGGCCCTCTCCCGCTGGGAGAGGGGTGGGTGAGGGCCTTGCCAAGCCAGTCACGACGGTAAACTTCCGTTAAGCCCTTGCGCCCACCATCAAGGCCCCGAAGCCGCATAGCGAATACAGCCCATGACTCCTGCGAGCAAACCCATCGCCATACTGATCGATGCGGAAAATGTGCTCCGGCCCGATCTGGTTGAAAGCCTCATTGAAAAACTTGCCATGCTTGGGCCTGTCGGCCTCAAGCGTGTGTACGGTAATGAGCAGGCGTTGGAAAAATGGAAATGCGCGGCAATGCAGTTCGGCATTCAACCCATGCTTCAATTCAATCCGCCTAATGGGAAGAACGCGACAGACTTCGCCATCACGATTGATGCAATGGACCTGCTCTACCGCCGCCGTTTTGGAGCCTTCTGCATCGTGTCGAGCGATAGTGATTTTATCCCGCTTGCTCGGCGTATACAGGCCGAGGGTCTGGCCGTTTACAACTGCGGTGAAGACAAGAAGACCATCGAGAGCCGCAGATCCTATACGGGTTTCTTCTCCGTCGAGTCACTGCTCAAGCCGAGGGTAAAAGAAACGAAGGCCAAGAAATCGACGGCGAAAGAGAAGACGCTACCCAAGCCGGCCAATCGCGTGGCGACAAATGCAGAGCTGGAATGCGTTCGCAGGGTTCTTGTAAAACCTGAGGGCGGCGCGCAAGAAATGTTGCTTACGTCTTTCGGCCAAAAGCTCAAGAAGGAATTGCCGGAATTCGAGGCCAAGAACTATGGGCACGCCGGACTGAAGAAATTTCTGAAGGCGCATCCCTCCGTGTTCGATGTCTCAGACAAAGGTACGGACGGAAAGACCTATGTGAAGCTCTGCTGAGCCTGACACACACCACTTTCCTGCCCACCTCCGCCCTCGCCGGTGTAGACTCTCTCTCCCGCTCTTTTCGAGCGCCTTCCGGGAGAGAACACAATGCGCAAAAACCAAACCCTCGCCACCCTCGCTTTCGCTGCCGCCGGTTTCTCGTTTTTGATCGCGGTCCCAGCGCTCGCCGCGGCGCCGCAGCCGGCCAAGGAAATTGCCGCCGCCGCGCAGCATGCAGGCCTCGCAGCCCAAGGCACCACGCTCAAGGAAGTCCAGACCCATCTCCACCACACGGTCAATTGCCTCGTCGGGCCGGACGGCAAGGGCTTCGCGCCCAAGGAGATGAACCCCTGTTCGGCACTTGGTAATGGTGCGATCCCCGACACGACCGATGCCTCCAAGCAGAAAGTTCTGAAAATGGCACTCGAAGAAGCGCAGGACGGCATTAAGGAAGACGATCTGGCCGATGCGCAGAAGGATGCGGCCAAGACGCATACGCTTCTCGACGCGATCAAATAATCTGAGGCCGCAGAAGCGCGTTTTTTCGTATGGCCGAAATAACCGGATCAAAGCCGCTCCTGCGCGCCAGAGGTTTGCACGAAAACGGGCGCGTCACGTTCATTGAGCTTTTCTTCGATCTGATTTTTGTCTTTGCCGTCACGCAGCTTTCCCATTCGTTGCTGAAACATCTGACATTCGACGGCGCCCTGCACACGGCGCTGTTGTTTGTCGCCATCTGGTGGGTATGGATTTCAACCTCATGGGTCACGAACTGGCTTGATCCGGATCGCAGCCCGGTTCGCATCCTTCTTCTGGCTCTGATGCTGGTGGGCCTCGTTCTATCGACCTCGATCCCCGAAGCCTTCGAGGAAAAGGCGCTCGTTTTTGCGCTCGCTCTCGTCGTGATGGAAGTCGGCCGTTCGCTGTTCATGCTCTGGGCGCTGGGGCGCGACAATCACAGAAACACACGCAATTTCCAGCGCATCATTCTCTGGCAGATTTTGTGCGCCTTTTTCTGGATCGGTGGCGCATGTGCGCAGGGCGAGGCGCGCCTTGCTCTCTGGAGCATCGCTGTTGTGCTGACATGGGTCGCTCCCGGCGTCGGCTTCTGGATGCCGGGCCTTGGCGGTTCGACGCCGGGCGATTGGGATGTGGATGGCGGCCATATCGCCGAACGCTGTTCGCTTTTCATCATCATCGCGCTTGGCGAGTCGATACTCGTCACTGGCGCGACCTTCTCCGAACAGGCATGGACCTCGCCCTCGGTCGCGGCCTTCGCCATCGCTTTTGTCGGCAGCGTCGCCATGTGGTGGATCTATTTCGACACCGGCGCGGAACGTGGCAGCCGCAAGATCGCGGATGATGCCAACCCCGGTCGCCTTGCCCGGCTCGCCTATACCTATTTTCATCTGCTGATTGTCGCCGGGATCATCGTCGCCGCTGTAGGAGACGAGCTTGTGCTCGCTCATCCTGAGGGTCACCCGGAGTTTGCGGCCGTTGCCGTCCTTCTCGGTGGCCCCGCGCTTTATCTTGTCGGCAACACGCTCTTCAAATGGTCGGTTGCAGGGCGCGTGCCCCTGTCGCATCTCGTCGGTCTCGGCCTGCTGGTTCCGGCGGGCTTTGCCGCCCCCGAAACCTCGCCCCTGACGCTGAGTGCCGCAACGACCGCCATCCTTTTGCTCGTCGCCGCATGGGAAACCGTTTCGCTGAACGGTAAGCCGCGGAAACCTGCGGAAATGGCCGATTAAGCTCCGCGCTCTTCCGCCTTGCGTCTCGGGCGGCTAAGCTCCTCCCAACAAGCATTCAAAACATGTGAGGGAACCCCAATGGCTGAAGTAGATATCGTCATTCGAGGCGGAACGCTGGTGGATGGCACCGGCTCCGCGCCCCGCCAGGCAGACGTCGCCATCGACAAGGGTGTGATCGTCGAAGTCGGCAAGGTGAGCGGGACAGGTCGCGAGGAGATCGACGCGAGCGGGTTGCTCGTCACGCCGGGCTGGGTAGATATTCACACGCATTACGACGGTCAGGCCACATGGGATGAGCGCATGACGCCGTCCTCCATCCATGGCACGACGACGGTGGTGATGGGCAATTGCGGCGTCGGCTTTGCGCCGGTGCGCAAGAAGGATCACGACACGCTGATCCGTCTGATGGAAGGCGTGGAAGATATTCCCGGCGCGGCGCTCAGCGAAGGCCTCACCTGGAACTGGGAGAGCTTCGGCGATTACATGGATCAGCTCGAAGCCCGCCCGCGCGACATCGACGTCGCCGCGCAGATCCCGCATGGCGCGCTTCGCGTCTATGTGATGGGCGAGCGCGGCGCAAAGCGCGCGCCTGCGACCGAGGCCGAGATTGCCGAAATGCGCGTTCTCGTGCGCGATGCGATCAAGGCGGGCGCTCTCGGCTTTTCTACCACGCGCACCATGGTTCATCGCACAGCGGATGGCGATCTGACGCCGACAGTCGGCGCAGCCGATGCTGAGATGGTCGCCATCGCGCATGGGCTGAAGGATGCAGGCGCTGGTGTGTTGCAATGGGTTTCCGACTTCAAGGAAATCGATCACGAATTTGACCTGATCTCCAACCTCGTCGAAATCTCCGGTCGCCCCTTGAGTTTCTCGATGGTGCAGGCAGACGTAATGCCCGACCAGTGGCGCGAGCTGACCACGCGCCTCGATGCCGCCGCCGCTCGCGGGTTGCCGATCAAGGCGCAGGTGCAGGGCCGTCCGGTCGGCCTGATGCTTGGCCTGCAAGGCTCGGTGCATCCCTTCGTCACGCGCCCAAGCTATGCCGCCATCGCGCATCTGCCGCTTGCTGAGCGTGTGGCCAAAATGCTCTCGCCCGGTTTCCGCGAAAAGATGCTCGCCGAAAAGCCGGAGCAGGGCCATCCCTTCGTCAATTCGCTTGCGGGCGCTTATCACAAGATGTTCGATCTCGGCAATCCGCCGAACTACGAGCCCGCGCCCGAAGACAGCATCGGCGCGCGCGCCAAACGCACCGGCGAAAACCCCGATGAAATCGTCTTCGACGTGCTGACGGCGGATGGCGGCAACGGCTTCCTCTTCTTTCCGCTGCACAATTATTTCGAATTCAACCTCGACAACACGCTGACCATGATGCGCAATCCGAACACGCTGTTCGGCTTGTCGGATGGCGGCGCGCATGTCGGCGCTATCTGCGACGTCAGCGTCCCGACCTATATGTTGACGCATTGGTGCCGGGACCGGACGCGCGGCGAAAAGCTCGATCTGCCTTTCGTCATCAAAAGCCAGACGCGCGACACAGCGGAAGCCATGGGCCTTCTCGATCGTGGTTTGATCGCGCCGGGCTACAAGGCCGACGTCAATGTCATCGACTTCGACAATCTGCAGCTGCGCCCGCCGCACATGGTCTATGACCTCCCATCCGGCGCGCGCCGCTTGATGCAGGAGGCCGATGGCTATGTCGCGACGATTGCAAGCGGTGTGGTGATCTATCGTGACGGACAGCACACGGGTGCCTTGCCCGGCAAGCTGGTGCGCGGCCACAAGGCGGCGCCCACCGCCGCTTAAACGAACAGCGGCTCAAACTCCTCATCGGGCGCGGCTTCGGCTGCGCCCGTTTCCATTTTGATGTGCGGCGCCTCGATCTCGAAGAACCGCGCCGTGCGTTCGGCGATGCGCTCCCATCCCGGTTCGCCCGGCAGCCAATGAGCATGGCCGGGCAGCGCCTCGAGCCGCGCCTTGCTTCCAAAATGCTCCGCCGTTCTCCGGGCGATCGACAGCGGGATCAGCCGGTCGTCCATGCCCGTCAGCATCAGCAGCGGACAGGCGATCTTTGCCGGATCGACCAGTGCCGCGTGGCGCTTGTCGAGATACCAGAAGGCAAGCTCGAAAAAGCTGCGACCCGATTCCGGGATCAGCGACGCATAGAGGTTGCACGCATCGCGCTCGTTGAGGCCGTTCAACATGGCGCTGCGCATGGCTTTGTAGGAGGGCAAAAACGTCCACCGCCAGAAAGGTGTCAGCATCATTTCACGCAGAAAAAACATGACGACCGATGGCGGAAGCGCGAGCACCGGCGCGCAATGGGCGGTGGCAAGTAGCGTTGCGCCGCGTATCAGGCCGCGCGCCGCCAGCATTTGCGCCAGCGTCCCGCCCATCGAATGCCCGACGACGAAAGGCTTTTCGTCGAGCCTGGCGATTTCGGCTTCAAGATCGTCGGCATAGTCGAGCAGGCTAGTCGTCGCAAATGCCGGATCAGGCATCGCGCCTGGCTCGATGTCATGGTGGCGCAGCGCCGGCGTCAGAACACGATAGCCACGCGCCTCGAAGAAATGCCGGAAATTTTCCCAGACCTGCGGACGGCTCCACATCCCGTGGATCAGCACGACGGTGCGCCCCGCGCCCGTCATCTCTCCCGTCTTGCTCAGCCCCCCGCCTTGCATCATCTTAATGTTTACCATTAACTATCCGCAACCCGCGCGACGCGCCAAGCGGATGGACAGGATGCGGGCATGATCGGGAGCAAAGCATGAGCAGCGAGACCTATAGAATTCTCGGGGGCCTTGGTTCCCCCTATTCAATGAAGATGCGCGCCATCCTGCGTTACAGGCGGCTTCCTCATATCTGGGTGCAATTGAACGACAGAAACGCTTACGAAATTGCCAACGTAAAACCGGGAATCATCCCCGTTGTGCGATTTCCGGACGGTTCGATGCACAATGATTCCACCCCCATGCTCTTCGAACTGGAGCGCCTCCACCCCGGCCAGCGCTCCATCCTGCCCGATGACGAGGCTCAGGCTTTCCTCGCCTTCCTGCTCGAGGACATGGCCGATGAGTGGGGCACCAAGATGATGTTTCACTATCGCTGGTTCCTCGAACGCGATCAGAACCAGATGTCCACCTGGCTCTCCTTCGATCGCCTGCCGGGCAGGGGCGTTAAAGCCATCGAGAAACATGCGGCAAATTTCGCCGCCCGCCAGATCGGCCGCATGGCGCTTGTCGGTTGCACGGCGGCAAACAAACCCCTGATCGAAGAAACGGCGCACGCCGCACTCGCCCTTTTTGAAGCGCATGTGACAGAGGAGCCATATCTGTTCGGCTCGCGTCCCTCGCTTGCCGATTTCGGATGGATGGGCCAGTTCTCGCAACTGGCCGTCGATCCGACGCCTGCCGACCTCTTGCGCGAAACCGCACCTTTTACTTTCCGCTGGCTCGCGCAACTCGATGACGCCTCGGGCGTTGAGGGTGAGTGGCGCGCGCCAGACGCGCCGCTGCCTCCCGCCGTCAAAGGGCTGCTGAAAATGGCGGGCGAAGTCTATTTCCCCTTCCTGCTGGCCAATGAGGAAGCCTTGTCGCGCGGCAAGAAGGCTTTCTCCTTCTCCGCGCTTGGCCATTCCTATGAGCAGGGCACTTTCAAATATCAGGTGAAGTGCCTGGCCGAATTGCGGTCGCGTTTTGCAAAGCTGAGCGCGGGCGCGCGTGACCGGCTTTACCCCATCTTGCGTGATGCAGATTGCCTTGATGTTCTCTC
Organism: uncultured Parvibaculum sp.; assembly: GCA_964560165.1. Taxonomy (GTDB): domain Bacteria; phylum Pseudomonadota; class Alphaproteobacteria; order Parvibaculales; family Parvibaculaceae; genus Parvibaculum. The sequence goes on from CAZLLB010000005.1 coordinate 26,441, forward strand.
CGTCAACTGATCAGGCGCTCGCCCCCCGTCATGCGCTCTTGTGTGTGGCTCGCAATATCGGCACTGTGAGTTGCCGGGATTGGATGAAATCGGCGGCGACATACATCGAGGTCAAAAGATGACGGAAAGACGGAAAAAAGCTGGGCGCCCGGTAGCGGCTCGCGCAGCGAAGGCAGTTCGCCGCACGGCAGCGCGCCCGGCGGCAACCAAGAAGAAAGCGGCGGCCAAGGTCGCGACAAAGGTAAAGGCGAAAGCCAAGACCACCGTGCGCAAGGCTGCGCCGCGTAAGGCTGCTCCGAAACTTTCCAGGGAGCAGACCAAGGCCCGCAAGGTTCTCGAAAAGCAGGTCAAGGGCGTCTCGCGCGAGATCGACAAGGCCGAACGCGAAGCCAAAAAGGCTCTGCGCACAGCCGAGAAGCGCTATCGCGGCGTCCTCGGTCAGCTCAAGGCCGACCGTTCGAAGCTGCAAAAGCGCCTCAAATCGCTTGCGGCGCAGGGCGAAAGCGCTTTCGACGAAATCAAGATCGGTGTCGAGGGTGCCTACAAGGAGCTTTCCGAAGCGGTGCTGAAGGCCTACGGCCACTTCCGCTGAATTTGCTGAACAATGTCTTGAACGCGGAGCCCCACGGGCTCCGCGTTTTCGTTTTCACGGCCTGTTGCAAGCCGCGTCCGGAGCGGGCTTACTCACTCACAACGATATTCAATGCGATATTCAATACATGGGGAGACAGTGAATGAACCGCGTCCTTGCGCATACTGGCGCCAAATATCCGATCGTTCAGGCACCGATGGGCTGGATCGCCCGCGCGCCGCTAGCCTCCGCCGTCTCGAAGGCGGGCGGCCTCGGCATCATCGAAACCTCGTCTGGCGAAACCGAAGCCTGCAAGGTCGAGATCCAGAAGATGCTGGAGCTTGGGCTTCCTTTCGGCGTCAACCTGCCGATCATGTTTCTGCGCGACGACGCGATGCTGAAATTCGTTTGCTCCTCGGGCATTAAATTTGTCACGACCTCGGCAGGCAGCCCGGCAAAATTCGTCGGGCCGTTGAAAGACGCCGGCATCACCGTCTATCACGCGGTCCCGACCGTCGATGCGGCAGTCAAATGTGCTGACGCCGGTGTCGATGGCCTTGTTGTCGAAGGCGGTGAGGGCGGCGGTTTCAAGAACCCAGAGGAAGTCTCGACGCTTGTTTTGCTTCAGGCGATCCGTGCCAAGGTCGATGTCCCGCTGATCGCGGCGGGCGGCATTTGCGATGGCAAGGGCATGGCGGCGGCTTTCGCGCTCGGTGCCGAAGGCATCCAGATGGGCACGCGCTTTGTCAGTTCGCTCGAAAGCCCGGTGCATCAGAACTACAAGCTGAAGATTGTCGATTCGAAAGAAACAGGCACCTATGTGCTGAACAAGAAAGCGACGCCCTGTATCCGCGCGCTGAAATCCAGCAAGATGGACGCGATTTATGAAGAGGGCCGAATGCCCGCCGATATCTTCAAGGATATTCGCGGTGTCTATTTCGGCGGCGACATGGAGGCCGCGCCCGCGCTGGCAGGCCAGACGGCGGGCCTCATTCATGAAATCAAATCGGCAAAAGACATCATCGACGAAACCGTGAGCGAATTTTTCCAGATCACCAATCGCCTCGGCTCACTCGCCTCGGCCCAAGCCTTCGGCTGAACCCCGGCAGCCTTCATCCTTCGAGACGCCGTCTCGCACACACCACGCGTCAATGCAGTTGCGGTATGGCGAGCGGAAACGGCGTCTCGCCCATCTGCGTCGTGCCCAGATGCAGCCCCGCCGCGCTGAGCGCCAGCGCGAGCCGTTGTGCTGGAGCCCATATCGACGTGGCATGAGCGGGTGAGCGCCATTCGGGATCGCAGACTGCAAGTGGCGAGCCGTCGCGCGATTGTAATGCCGTGATGAAGTCGAGGAGCCGCGCCTCGTCGCTGGTCAGCACCCGCCATTTGGGGCAGGGCACCGAAAGCGGGCGCTGCGTCGCGCGCATCAGTGCTTCGGTGAGTTCGGCTACAAGCGCCGCGCCTTCCGGCATGTCGAGCGCAGCACAGGCGCGCTGCAAGACCAGCGATTGCTGCCTCCCATCGCCGATATGGGTCCACTGGATCCGCATCGCCCAGGTGACGAATTGCTCGGCAAAACCAAGCTCCCCGATAGGCTGATCGGCCCGAAACGATAAACGGGGCGAGGGGGTCGAAAATTGCGCGCGGTCGGCTGGCCTCATCACTGTCCTCCATCTGCAACAAGAAGGAGACGATAAAGCAATTGATAATCATTCGCAAATACTATTGAGGCTCCCGTTTTCTATTTCGCAGCCAGCCCCGCCATCAAGACGTCGGTCATTCGACTGGCGAGCCGTGCAGGTTTTCCCCAAGGATATTCCGGCATGGCGATCAGCCCGGCGGTGACGCCATGCAGGGCGCAGAAGATCAGCTCGACCGTCATCTTCGGGTCGTCTCTGGCGATTTCACCCGCCGCGATCGCCTCTACGACGGCTTTACGGAAAAGGCCCACCAGCTTTTCGAGGCTCTGGGAGGTGTCGATGAAATAAAGTTCACCCGGCTCAACCACCCTGTCTTCGATCAGAAAGATCGCGCGGAAATGGTCCGGATGCGCGAGCCAGAAGTCGACAAAAGCCCTGCCCAATCTTTTCAGTGTTTCAACCGGACGCCGCTTGCCGCGCGCTGCTTTCTCCAGCGCATCATCCAGCGCCGAGAATGCCTCTTCCCAGATATTGCGAAGCAACGCCCGCTTGTGCGGAAAGAGCGTGTAGAGCGCGGCAGGCGAACATCCTGCCTCTTTGGCCACCCCCCGCATCGACACGCCTTCATAGCCGCCTTGTGCGAAAAGTCTTTCGGCCGCTTCAAGGATGCGCTGCCGGTCTGCGCTTGCCGCTTCCGCGCTGCGTTTGGGCCGTCCCCGCCGTGCCGGTATTTGTTTTTTTGGTTGCTCGCCCATCTTCTTGCTTGATTTATTTGAACACGTTCACATTAATACCCCTCACGCGACCCGGTCTGCAAGATGAGCGAGTAGCGTGGGGGATGTCATGGAACACAAGGCTGAGGTGATTGTCATCGGTGCTGGCATGGCTGGCCTCAAGGCCGCGAGCGATCTTGTCGCGCAAGGCCGCCCGGTCATTCTGCTTGAAGCGAAAGACCGCGTTGGCGGGCGGCTGATGCCCGGTGAAGTCGGCGGACGCATCGTCGATTTCGGCGGTCAATGGGTCGGCGCGCGCCACTCCATGCTGCTTGATGAAGCAAAACGCCACGGCATCGAAACCTACAAGCAATATGAAACTGGCAAGACAGTTCTCGAACTTTTCGGCGAGATATCGCAATTCACCGGCAACATTCCGAAAATCCCGCTTCTGTCGCTGCTTGAGTTCTACCTGCTCCAGAAACGCTGGGACCGCGAGATGAAAATGGTGCCGAAGGATGCACCATGGAAAGCGCCGCGCGCTGCCGAATGGGACGCGATGACGCTCGATAGCTGGATCGTCAAACACGTCCACACCGCCGCCGCCCGCCAGTTCGCATGCCTCGTGCCGCGCGGCGCATGGGCGGTTGAAGCGCAGCAGGTTTCCTATCTCTGGTTTCTCGACGCGCTCCGCAGCGGCGACGGTCTTGAACATCTGATGGCGGTGAAAGACGGCATCCTCGACGCGAAGTTCAAGGACGGGATGCACGGGGTCGCCCGCGCTATGGCTGCAGATCTTGGTGATCGCATTGTCCTCTCCGCGCCCGCCCGCAAGATCGCGCAAGATGAAACGGGCGTCCGCGTGGTGACGGATAAGGGCGAGTTTGAAGGCCGCTTCCTGATCGTCGCCGCGCCGCCTGGACCTTTGGCGCGCATCGAGTTCGAACCGCATCTGCCTGCCGCCCGCGACGGGCTGCATCAGCGGATGCCGATGGGCAACATCATCAAGATCAATATTGCCTACAAGGATGCCTTCTGGCGCAGGCTCGGTTTTACCGGTCAGGTTGCAACCGACGACGATGCGCTCGGCATCGTGATGGACGATGTGCAAGAGAGCGGCCCCGCCATCCTCATCTGCTTCATTGAAGGCCGCCGCGCGCTTGAGATGAGCGGCGCGAGCAAGCAGGAGCGTCGCGCGAAGACCGTCGCCTCGCTCGTTCGCTTCTTCGGGCCGGAAGCGGCGAACCCCATCGACTACAATGACAACGACTGGTCGGTGGAACCTTTCACGCATGGTTATGTCGGCGTGATGCCGCCCGGCGTGATGACGCGCTACGGCCATGCGTTGCGCGAACCCGTCGGCCGTATCCATTGGGCGGGCACGGAAACCTCGACCGAATGGGCGGGCTATATCGAAGGCGCGATGCGCTCCGGTGCGCGCGCCGCAGGCGAAGTTCTACAACGACATAATAATTGAGCGTCTGGAGGCGTGATGACGGCGAAAGTGGATGTGATTGTTGTCGGTGCGGGTCTTGCGGGCCTGAAGGCTGCTGCAGAACTTGAAGCGAAAGGCCACTCCGTCACGGTCATCGAAGCGCGCGACCGTGTCGGCGGGCGCACCAAGGCTGGCGAGATCGCGGGCGAGGTGATCGACCGTGGCGGCCAATGGGTTGGCCCCGACCAGACGCTGCTGCTCGCCGAAGCCGCGCGCCTCGGCATCGAAACCTACGATCAATATGACAAGGGCGAGCAGGTCCTCCATTACGAGGGCACGCGGCGCAGCTACACAGGCGACATTCCGAAACTGCCGCTCCTCGCTCTGCTCGAACTTGATCGCATCGTCAAACGCTGGGACCGCGAGGCGGCGACCTTGCCACAAGACGCGCCCTGGACCGCGCTGCAGGCACTCGACTGGGACGCGCAGACGCTCGAAAGCTGGATCCTCCGCAACATCCGCACCAAAGGCGCGCGCACCTTCGCGCGCATCGTCGCTCGCGCTGTCTTCTGCGCCGAGCCGCAGCAAATGTCCTATCTCTTCTTCCTCGAATATCTGCGCTCCGGTCGCGGACTGGAGCACTTCATCGGCGTCAAGGGCGGCGCGCAGGAAGCGAAGTTCAAAGGCGGCGCGCATTCGATCTCGCGCCGCCTCGCCGAAAGCCTGAAATCGCCGGTTATCTTTGAAGCGCCCGCCCGCGCCATTCATCAGACCGAAACCGGCGTCAGCATCCGCACCGACAAGGGAACCTTCGAAGCGGCCCACGCGATCATCGCCGCGCCCCCGGCGCTTGCGGGCCGCATCCATTACGACGCGCCCTTGCCGTCAAAGCGCGACGGGCTTTTGCAGCGTATGCCCATGGGCTCCGTCATCAAGGTTCACGTCGCCTACAAAACGCCCTTTTGGCGCAAGGCGGGCCTTTCGGGTCAGGCGGCCAGCGATGCTCATGCCTTCAACGTCGTCTTCGACCAGACGCCGGAAGACGAGCGCATCGGCATCCTTGTCGGCTTTATAGATGGCGCACACGCCATCGAGATGAGCGCGCAGGGCGACAATGCCCGCCGCCAGAGCGTCATCGCCGCACTCGTCGATTATTTCGGGTCGCAAGCCGCCGAACCCATCGGTTACGATGATCAGGACTGGACGGCGGAAGAATGGAGCCGTGGCTGCTATGTCGGCCACATGGCGCCGGGCGTCATGACGCTCTTCGGCGACCAGATCAGGGAACCCGTCGGCAGGCTTCATTGGGCTGGAACCGAAACGGCAACCGAATGGACCGGCTATATGGATGGCGCGTTACAATCAGGCATCCGCGCCGCCGCCGAAATCATCGCTCGCCGTTGAGATAACTGTGGCATCCGCGCATCGTCATCATGTGACATTTCGGCGGGTTTCCCAGGTTTTAATTGACAGACTGGACCCCTCTCGCTAAACAGCGCACAGAACGCAATCGCACGTGCCTCTGGCCCTCTGGTTACGTAACGACGTACGCGTCTCTTTTGGAATGTTTTGCGGTAGCCATACGCGGCGAGACCGCTGGTTCTGGGGAGAATGCATATGCCGGATTATAGTCTGAGGGGCTAACGCCCCGGATGACGCCGACCGCCGCGCTTCGTGTGAGCAGGCAGGCCGGGCGAGATCGCCCCGCACTCGGCACCACAAAATTTCACCAAGCGAATGCGGTTCTCCGCAACAGCTTTAGTTATGGCCCCGATCTGTCCGCCTGCGCGCGACCGATCGGCAAGTCAGTTTATCTACTGGTTGGGGAGTGGCAAAAATGCCCAAGTCCAATGCCCTTCTTCAGGCCGATGTGCTTGAGTTTCCTATCGACACGCATGAAGTGAAGGCGTCCGCGCCCGGTCAGTTCACGACGACTGACGAGCGCACGGATTTCTTTATCGAGCGCGACGGCGAGCGTTTCGCCGGAACGCACCTCATCATTGATCTCGTCGGCGCGAGCCATCTCGACGATCTCGAACATATCGAGACGGCGCTGCGCCGCTGCGTCGAGGTGTCCAAGGCGACGCTGCTGCACATCCACCTCCATCACTTCACGCCCAATGGCGGCGTGT
>CAZLLB010000006.1:0-26974 GCA_964560165.1 uncultured Parvibaculum sp.
GCCGGCGAACGCGCCGCCGACGATGAACAGGATGTTGCGGGTGTCGACCTGCAGGAACTCCTGCTGCGGATGCTTGCGGCCGCCCTGCGGGGGCACGGAGGCGACCGTGCCTTCCATGATCTTCAGCAGGGCCTGCTGCACGCCCTCGCCCGAGACGTCCCGGGTGATCGAGGGATTGTCCGACTTGCGCGAAATCTTGTCGATCTCGTCAATGTAGACGATGCCGCGCTGCGCGCGCTCGACGTTGTAGTCGGCCGCCTGCAGCAGCTTCAGGATGATGTTCTCGACATCCTCGCCGACGTAACCGGCTTCGGTCAGCGTCGTCGCGTCGGCCATCGCAAACGGCACGTCGAGGATGCGGGCCAGCGTCTGCGCAAGCAGCGTCTTGCCCGAACCGGTCGGGCCGATCAGCAGGATGTTCGACTTCGCCAGCTCGACGTCGTTGTGCTTGGCCTGGTGATTGAGGCGCTTGTAGTGATTGTGCACGGCGACCGAGAGCACGCGCTTGGCATGCATCTGACCGATCACATAGTCGTCGAGAACCTTGCAGATCTCCTTCGGCGTCGGAATCCCGTCGCGCGACTTCACCAGCGAGGATTTGTTTTCCTCGCGAATGATGTCCATGCACAGTTCGACGCATTCGTCACAGATAAAGACGGTTGGACCCGCAATAAGTTTACGCACTTCATGCTGACTCTTGCCGCAGAAAGAGCAGTAAAGCGTATTCTTGGAGTCACCGCCGCTGACCTTGCTCATAGAAACTCCTTGGGCATCTGCTGGCAAACCAGGTCAGGTTTGTCGCAGGCGCCGAACCGAAAAGCCTCGTCCTTCAACGCTTGAAAGACTCAGATGGATCAGCCGTCCGTCACCTTCTCGACATTCGAGCATGTTATTCGGCGAGGGATCAAGATTTCATTACAATTCGCCGGTTTGCTCATTCACCCTTTTTCGCAGAAAAAGCGCCGTATTGGCTTGGCTTTTGGACTAGTCCTACCAAAAGTTTAACCAGCGCGGCGCCCTGCGGCGGGCGTTGATTCGAGTTCCGCCCGACAGCTTATTTGGGCGTATCGTCGCTACGCGCAACCCCGACATGATCGACAATGCCGAACTCCATAGCCTTTTCCGGGCTCATGAAGTTGTCGCGCTCAAGGGCTTCCTGGACCGTTTTGATGTCCTTGCCCGTGTGCTTTACGTAAATCTGGTTCAGTTTTTCGCGGATCGCGAGCGTCTCGCGCGCATGGATTTCGATGTCCGTCGCCTGGCCCTGGAACCCGCCCGAGGGCTGGTGAACCATGATGCGCGAATGCGGCAAGGCGTGGCGCATGCCCTTTTCACCGGCGGCGAGAATCAGCGAACCCATCGAAGCGGCCTGGCCGAGACATACCGTCGCAACGGGAGGGCGGATGTGCTGCATCGTGTCGTAAATCGCCAGACCCGACGTCACCACGCCGCCCGGCGAGTTGATGTACATGTAAATTTCCTTCTTCGGATTCTCGGCTTCGAGAAACAGAAGCTGGGCCGTCACAACCGTTGCCATGCCATCCTCGAAGGGACCAGCAATGAAAATGATGCGCTCTTTCAGCAGACGCGAGAAAATGTCGTAGGCGCGTTCGCCACGGTTGGTCTGTTCGACCACCATCGGGACGAGATTCATGTAAGTAGCCAGAGGGTCGTTCATTCTCTCTCCTGAGCGTCAGCGCATCGAGCCGGCATTTGACGAAAGGTACACCGCAATATCAAGCCGCGTCATGGCTTTAACCTGCCATAACGGCATAGAACGATTCGGTAAATGGACGGTGCATCATCCGGGCGCAGGAACCATATAGGATAGTAACGGGCAATTTTCATCACCTGTAATATCCCTTCGGCGAGTAGGATATTTGAACGCTCAGGCCGCAATGACCGCGCGATCCGCGAGGGCATTCCGGGACTTGCTGATTATTCCGCTCGCTCCAGCCATTGAGCCCGCAACGAGTTCACAGGCGAGGAAGCGCTTCTGATCAACCCAGCCCGGCAGTTTCAATGAACGGGCGAGCGCCCGGGTGAAACCGAAGCGGCGGTAATAGGGTTCATCGCCGACGAGGACGACAATGCGATGGCCTTGCGCGGTAGCACGGGCGAGACCTTCTTTCATCAAGCTCGTGCCGATGCCCTGCCCTTGCCGATCAGCCGCTGCGACGAGCGGGCCGAGCAGAAGTGCGGGCGTAAGGCCGCCGATGAGGATCGGCCAGAAGCGCAATGTGCCGACGACCTCTTCGCCGTCGAGCATGACGAGCGATAGCGATGCGACGGGCGCAACATCGTCGCGCAGACGATAAACCGTCTTTGCAAAACGATCGGGACCGAAAGCGTCGGCAACCATTTTATCAACCGCAGCTTCGTGGGCCGATGTCTCAGCAATGATCTTCATGAGCGACTCCATCCAGCGCGCGCAAATCTGCGCGTCCTGCCTTCAAGGTTCTTATTTGCTAAGTCCGTCTCTTAGATGCAGACGCTGGCGAGCGGCGGGAAGCCATTGAACGCGACGGCCGAATAAGTCGTCGTGTAGGCACCCGTTGCCAGAATCCAGACCTTGTCGCCAGCGACGAGCGATACGGGGAGGCGGTAGTCGGCCTTCTCGTAAAGGATGTCGGCGCTGTCACAGGTCGGACCGGCGAGAACGACCGGAGAGGTCGCTTCGCCGTCATGCGATGTCGTGAGACGGTATTTGATGGCTTCGTCCATCGTCTCGGCAAGACCATGGAACTTGCCGACGTCGAGATAGACCCATCGTCGCTGGTCGTTGCCGCCCTTCTGTGAAACGAGCACGACTTCGGCCTGAATGACGCCTGCATCGCCGACGATGCCACGACCCGGCTCCACGATCACTTCGGGCTGGTTGACCCCGAAGCGCGCTGCGAGCGCGTTGCGGATCGCTTCGCCGTAAGCCGCGATCGAAGGCACGTCGGTGCGATAGCGCGACGGGAAGCCGCCGCCCATATTGACCATGCGCAGATTGATGCCGCGCTTTGCCACCTCGGCAAAGAGCGTGACGGTCTGGGCGAGCGCCTTGTCGTATTGCGTGAGATCGGTCTGCTGCGAGCCGACATGGAACGAGACGCCATAAGCATCGAGGCCCATGTCGCGGGCGCGCACGAGCAGGTCGGCGGCCATATCGGGCTCGCAACCGAACTTGCGCGACAGCGGCCATTCGGCGCCTTCGCATTCCATCAGCACGCGGCAATAGACCTTCGCGCCGGGCGCGACGCGGGCGATCTTTTCGAGTTCGGCGTCGCTGTCAAAGGCGAACATGCGCACGCCCTTCTCGTAGGCCGAGGCAATGTCGCGCTCTTTTTTGATCGTGTTGCCGAAAGAGATGCGATCGGGCGTGACGCCGTGGCGCAGGCAAAGATCAATCTCGCCCATGCTTGCGGTGTCGAAAGCCGAGCCAAGATCTGCCAGGCGAGAGACGATCTCGTCGGCCGGGTTCGCCTTCACCGCATAGAAGATGCGCGCCGCAGGCAGCGAACCAGCAAGCTCACGAAAGTTGTGCGCGACGATATCGACATCGACCACGAGGCACGGCGAGGGAAGCTCCGCCGTCTCGAGATAGCGCGCGATTTTTGGCGGCAAGCCGCCGCGCTCGGCGGGCATCTCTGCCTTGGGAGCAACAATGGCAAGCTTCGCCTTGCGGCGAGGGGCGGCAGGCTTGCGCGCGCTCAGAGGCGCGTCGAGAACCTTGCTTGGAACTTGCTTCGTGGAGAGGCGCGAACGGGCACGGCGGCCCGGCTCGGAAGCGAACATCGTCAACACCCTTTAAGACCCGGCAATGCCGGCGTGATCAAAAAGGACGCTTCCGTCGTTGCATAAACCACCAGGGGCCAGCGGCACGTGCGTGTGCGTCGTGGCGGGAGAGATATGGGCAACACCGAGTCCGCGCAAGAGTTTTTTGGGCACAGATCAAAGTTTTTTGCTGACAAAAACTTAATGTCGCCGCCCTGCTTTCGTCACAATGGCGCAAGGCAAATGCAAAAGGCCCGGAGGGTTGCTCCGGGCCTTTGAAAGAGTCGTTGCGAGAGTAAGCTCAGTCTTCTTTTTTCTTCTTCGGCGCGGCCTTCTTGGCAGCGGGCTTTTTGGCCTCTGCCGGCTTCTCGTCGCCATGATCGTGGTCGTGGTCGCAGTTCTCGTCGTGGACGTGGCCATGATCGTGGTCGTGGTGAGCATGGTCATGCTCGTCAGCGTCCGGATCGGCGAAGAGTTCGTCGCGGGTCACGGTCTTGTCGGTGATCTTGGCCAGCTCGGAGATGAAATCGACGACCTTGTCTTCAAAGAGCGGCGCGCGGAGCTCGGCGATGGCCTGCGGGTTCTTCTGATAGAACTCATAGACCTGACGTTCCTGACCGGGGAACTGGCGCGCGCGCTCGGCAAGCGCTCCGCTCAACTCCTGCTCAGCGACGGTGATCTTGTTCTTCTCGCCGACTTCGGCAAGGAGCAGGCCGAGGCGAACGCGGCGCTCGGCGATCTTGCGGTATTCGCCGCGGATCTGCTCTTCCGGTTCGTCGAGATCGGTGGCCGTCTTGCCCTGGCTCTGAAGCTCGTGCTCGAATTGCGACCAGATCTGGTTGAACTCCTGCTCAACCATTGACGGCGGAAGCTCGAAGCTATGCGCAGCGTCCAGCGCGTCGAGAAGCGCGCGCTTCAAGTGCATGCGCGACATGCGCGTGTAGTCGCCCTTGATCTGTGTCGTCAACGCTTCGCGCAGCTTGGCAAGTTCGTCGAAGCCGAAGCGCTTGGCAAATTCGTCGTCGAGCGATACCGGCGCGGGCGCCTCGATCGCCTTCACGGTGACAGCGAAAACAGCGTCTTTACCGGCGAGGTTTTCCGCGCCGTATTCGGCCGGGAACGTCACCTTCACGTCAATCGCGTCGCCAACCTTGGCGCCTTTGAGCTGCTCTTCGAAGCCCGGAATGAACCGGCCGGAGCCGATTTCGAGCTTGGCGTCTTCGGCGGTGCCGCCATCGAAGGCGACGTCGTCGATCTTGCCGAGGAAGTCGATGGTCAGAAGATCGCCTTCGTCCGCTGCCGAACCGTCCGCCTTCGGAGCGAAATTCTTCTGGTTTTCGGCAAGGCGGTTCAGGGCGTCGTCGATGTCGGCCTCGGTCGCTTCAGCAACAGGGCGCTCGACGGAAATCTTGGAGAAATCAGTGACTTCGAAGCTCGGAATGATCTCGAAGCTCATCTTGTAGGTGAGGTCGGCCTTACCTTCGAGCACCGGTTCGATCTCGCCATCAAGGTCGATCTGCGGCTGAAGAGCGGGCCTAAGCGACTGTTCTTCAAGGGCTTTTTGGCTCGAAGCGCTAACGGCGTCCTGAATGACCTCGGACATGACCTGCTTGCCGAAGGTCTTTTTCAGATGCGCGACGGGCACCTTTCCGGGGCGGAAGCCCTTGAGACGAATGGTGTTTTTCATCTCGTCCAGCTTCGCGCCGACGCGCTCGGCAAGGTCGCCAGCAGGCACCTGAACCTTGAGTTCGCGCTTCAACCCATCTGTGCTCGTTACCGTGACCTGCATCTTCCAATCCATTACAAATAAAGGGCTTTCCGGCCTGGTGCGGGCGGAGGGACTCGAACCCCCACGCCTTGCGGCACTGGAACCTAAATCCAGCGCGTCTACCAATTCCGCCACGCCCGCGAGACCGGCGCGACGGGGCATAAGCCGCCCAGCCGCTCGTAAAAGTGGCGCACTCTATAGCAAGGGCGACAAGCGAATACCAGCGAAACAGCAGTTGCCTGCTGTTGCCTTTGTTGTCGTCGCGTTGTCGGCGTTGTCGAACCAGACGCCTTCAAGCCAGTTGCCTCGACAAGTCATGCAAGACGCTTGGCAGGAGGTCCGGCAGATCCTCCGCGATGAGACCGGGGCCGAAAGATTTCCCCGCTTCTCCGTGAAGCCAGACGCCAGCCGCCGCCGCCTCGAAAGCGGGGACACCTTGAGCGAGCAGCCCCAATATAATGCCTGCCAGAACATCGCCGCTTCCGGCGGTGGCAAGTTCGGGCCCGGCATTGGAATTGATGATCGCCCTGCCCTCCGGCGCGGCGATGACCGTGTCGGGCCCCTTGAGAACCAGAATGGCCCCAGCCTCGGCGGCCGCCGCACGGGCGCGGGCGAGTTTGCCGCTGGCGCTTGGGGAGGCCAATGCCGGGAAGAGGCGCTTGAACTCGCCCTCATGGGGCGTGAGCACGGCGGGACCGGCGAAATAGCCCTTGATGGCGATGAAGAGGTCGCGCGGGATTTCGGCAAAGGAAGTCAGCGCGTCGGCATCGAGCACCATGGCCGCGCCGGAAAGGAGAGCGGCCAGCACGTTCTCGCGCGTCGCTTGCCCGACACCAGCGCCCGGCCCGATGAGGCAGGCGTTCTTGCGTTTGTCTTCGAGGATCGAGGTCAGCGCGTCGGCGCCTGCAAAGCCCGTCAGCATGATCGAGGTGAGATGCGCGGCATTGACTTGAAGCGCGTTGGGCGGCGAGGCGACGGTGACGAGGCCCGCGCCCACCCGCGCCGCGCCGCGCGCGGCAAGACGCGCCGCGCCGGTATGCGACGGACCGCCGGAGACGGCGACGGCGTGACCGCGCGTGTATTTATGAGCATCAAGACGCGGACGCGGAAACGAGGCGGCCCAGAGCGCGGGCGTGTTCTCGAAGGTCGTCGGAGCGATTTCGGCCAGAACATCGTCGTCTATGCCGATGTCGGCGACGAGAAGTTCGCCGCAAAGCACACGGCCCGGCAGCAAAACGTGCCCCGGCTTCTTGCGGAAGAAGGTGACGGTGAGCGCTGCCTCGAAAGCCTGGCCGCGCACTTCGCCTGTGTCGCTCGAGACGCCGCTTGGCACATCGACAGCGATGACGTGCACACGCTTGTCGCGCGGGCGCTCATTGAAACGGCGGATCAGCTCGCCCGCGATGCCGCCAACATCGCGCGAGAGGCCCGCGCCGAACAAAGCGTCGATGATGAAGAGAGCGCCCTCGCCCGCCTCCGGCTGAAGCGCATGAACCGAGCCACCCCAACGCTGCGCCGCTTCCGCCGCATCGCCGCTGAGCGCCTCGCGCTCGCCCAGCAAATGCACGGTGACGGACCAACCCCAATCACGCAGCAAACGCGCGGCAATGAAACCATCGCCACCATTACTGCCGGGGCCGCAAAACACATCGACCGGCCCGCGCGGAAACCGCGCGGCGGCGGCCTCGGCAACGAGACGGCCTGCGTTTTCCATAAGAACGATGCCGGGAATGCCACGCTCAATCGTGATGCGATCAGCGCGGGACATTTCATCGGCGGTGAGAAGCGCCTGAGGTGTGTCGTAGGGAGTGGCCATGGGGTGGCATCATAGCGATGCGGGGGCAGGTGCAAAGGGGGAATGGGTATTGGCGTTTTCTGCCATTCGCTCACTTCATCTCGTCGCTCGACAACGCTAGCATCGTCATGCGTAGTGATCGGCATCCAAGGAGTTAGGCATCCAATCCTGTCCTGAGCCTCCCTATCAAAAATTGTCTTTGATCATTTGCCCGCGCCCTGATCACTAATTAGCGCCGCTGGCGCAGTGCGCGGAATTTTTCCAAGGACGGCAATCGCTTGGGCAAAAGCGACGCCATGTCCAAAACGAGAAACTTGGACCAACTCATTTACGCCAGAACCACTGGAGAAATGTATAGCCTCGTATCGACAAACAGGTATTTGCCTATTGTACTTAAAGCGTCGGTCGGGACCACCGCGCTTGTTAGGATGTTTCCATGTTTCATACAAAACACGAGTGTCCCTAGGTACCTGCTCCTCTTCAATGAAATTGGTCGGCTCTGTGTGTATCTCCAATTTATCATAGCCGATCGCGCCAAATCGTTGCCTCGACTGCACCAAAAGAAAGTCGGGGAAGAAATACAAATTCTGAACGCCGACGGGGACGCATGGGACATCAATGTTGCACCTGACCACCTTGGGCAATCTAAGTTGAAGCGTGATCGCCACCCTCCTCAATAGACGATCCGCACCGGCATTTCTTTTCCATGCCGTCAGATCATTGACTTCTCCGCGAGCCGGAATATGCCAAGCTATATGCGCCCCACCCAGCCCCTCGAAAGCACTCACTAGTGCTCTAAATTTTTCCGTGGCGCCCGCCTCAAAATTATAAAATAAAATCGCGGCACGCCTGAAGGAATCCAGCCAATGCCCAAAAACACACATGCCCACGACAAATAAAAAGGCGATTGGCAAGAACCTTATGTCGAGTTCCAAAAAAACAAACGAACTCAAAATTATTCCCACAACTCCCAGCAATAGCGACATCGGCATCCGGTTGTATTTTTCGTTTATCTCATCAATCAGGTCTTGGAACCCTTCGTCGTGCATTTCCAGAATGTCACCGCTGTCTATCTCAACCATAAGAACGCCATCAACGGATTCCATTTGCGCCGTTCCAACAAGTGGATGAGATGAATATTTTTTGTTTTTTGCTTGCTCAACTCCGCGACTGACGCCCGCTCGATATCGAAATCCGGCAACCCCTGCATGAATATAATGGCCGCGAGGCGTAGCACCAAAGCGCAGCCCCTTAACGCTAACGGATAAGCCTAGACCCGATTTCGATAGATTGAATCGAAAAGGTCCAGCCGATATCGACTTACGAACAGAAAACGCCAAGATCTCCCCCCCCCGGCCCAATTATTAATTTTATTACGTGTACTGATTTTTATCAACGACATATGATTTTCCACCCTTGAGAAGAAAATATTCTTGTGAAAGCGCGCTCGCGCGGCTGTGCTCGGGCAACCGTCGGATGACGGTTTGTGGATGGGGCAAGGATGCGTCTGGATTGCTTCGCTGAGGCTCGTATTGACGAAAAGAGGTGGGTGATCCGGCGGAGCCGGCCATGCATATCTCGCCTGAGGGGAGATTCCGCAAGTGATGCGTGGAGGGAATATGATGGAAGGCGGAACGCAACGGCTCTCTTCGGTGTTATGATTATGTCCCGGGGAGGCTCGCGGCTATTTCGAGGAAGGCTCAAGGATGATTGGGAAGATCGCGGCGGGGGTTTTGCTGTCGGCTTGCGTGACCGTTCCGGCTTGGGCGGGCGAGTTGAATTTGAAGATTGTTGGTGTGCGCTCCGATGAGGGTGCCGTGATGGTCGGGCTCTATGATAGTGCGGCGAAGTTCCACGAAGCCATTGCGAAGGCTGCGAACGCCGGGCGCTTGACCGACAAGGACCGGCTGGTCGGCGCGACCATAAGGGCGCACACGGGCGATCAGGGGATTGGCTTTGAGTTGCCGCCGGGGCGCTATGGCATCATCGTTTTTCATGACGAGAATGATGACGGGCGGCTCGACAAGAGCATGCTCGGCATTCCGACCGAGGGTTATGGTTTCAGCAACAATGCCACGGGTTTTTTCAGCGCGCCGTCCTTCGACGATGCGGCGGTTACGGTGGGCGCAGGCGTGACGCATGCGGTTATTTCGCTCGACTATCCGGGGGTGAGCGGGTTCGTGCACTCGCCGGGGTGAGGCGCGGCTCGGGGGCGCGGCTGGATTGCTTCGCTGCGCTCGCAATGACGGTGGAGGCCGGAATGACGGGCGCTATTTGGGTGCGGGATTCAAATTACGCAAGCAAGACCCTCACCCTCTCGTGCTTTGCGCAGATCCTTCCCTCTCCCCCGAGGGGGAGAGGGATTTTAACGCGGGCTTTACTGTTGCGCTTCGGCTGCGCGGACTTTCGAGATGGCTTCGCCGCGCAAAGCGGAGAGGTCGGGGATCTCGAAAGTGGCGGTGTGGATTTTGCCTGGATAGGTGAAGGGCTCGCGATAGGCGTTGTTGATCGGCGCGTAGCTCATGCCGATATCCATGCCGATGCTTGAGATCATGAACAACAGTGTACGGACGGAGCCGGTGGCGACCTCGTTGCCGTCGATGATGAGGGCAATGTCGCCGCCGCCATCAGGGCGACGGGTGACTTTGGCGCCGACGGTGTGGCGGCCCGGCGTGAGGGCGGCGGGCGACGACAGCAGCGTGTGCTCGTGGAAGGCGTTGTAGTCGAAATGCAGCTTGCCGTTCTTGATATAGAGGACGAAGCCGCTGTTGAGACTGCCGCGCGCTATGAGAGCGCCGTCGCCATTCTCCTTGGGATGTTCCAGATCGACCGCCATGGTCCAGCCGCGCGCGACAGGCGGGCAGGCATCGGAGACGATATGCGAGACGGGCGGACGATAGGTGAAGCGGGCGCGGCTTGTGGGCATGCCCGGACGGCGCGAGGCGGCAAAGAGCGCGAAGGCGGCGCGATCATCGAGCGGTAACACGCCGTGTTTCTCGGCTTCAGACCACCAGAGATCCACCATCTCTTTCAAGCGCGCGGGCTCTTTTTCGGAGAGGTCGGTAAACTCCGAGAAATCATCATCGAGGCAATATAGCTCCCATTTGTCATCGTCGAAGGGCTTGCCCTGATCGTGATGGGTGACGGCTTTCCAGCCGTCTTTCCAGATGCCGCGATGGCCGAGCATTTCAAAATATTGGGGGCCGCGCGGGAGTTTCGCCTTGGGGTCGGCGAAAACCGGCTTGAGGCTGACGCCGTGAATCGGCATTTGCGGAACGCCGCCGACGATATCGGGCTGGCCGATGCCGATGATGTCGAGGACGGTCGGCGTAAGATCGATGGCGTGGCAGAATTGCGGGCGGATGCTGCCCGGCTCGGCGAGCTTGCCGGGAAAGTGCATGATGAGCGGATCGCGGACGCCGCCGCCATGCGTGTTCTGCTTGTACCATTTGAGCGGCGTGTTGCCGACCTGCGCCCAGCCCCAGGGAATGTTGGAATGGCTGTTGGGCGTGCCGATATCGTCGAGGCGGGCGACGGCGGCATCGACATCCTCGCGGATGCCGTTGAACCATTTCATCTCATCGAAGACGCCGGTGGCGCCGCCTTCCTGGCTCGCGCCATTGTCCGACATGAGGATGAAGACGGTGTTGTCCCACTGGTCGATGCTCTTCAGGAATTCGACCATGCGGCCAATCTGTGCGTCGGTGTGTTCGAGCATCGCGGCGAAGGCTTCCTGAAGCCGGGCGGCGAATTTCTGTTCGTTGGGGGACAATTCCGCCCAGGGCTTCACGCCGGGATTGAGCGGGGCGAGTTTTGTGCCTTCGGGAATGACGCCCATCTTCTTCTGGCGCTCGAACCATTCGGCGCGGGCAACATCCCAACCGGCGTCGAATTTTCCGCGCCATTTGTCGAGGTAGCTCTGGGGCGCCTGATGGGGCGCGTGCATGGCGCCGAAAGCCATGTAGAGGAAAAAGGGTTTCTCAGGGACCAGAGACGTCAGATCACGGATCATGTTGGCGGATTTATCGACGATGTCCTCGGATACGTGGTAGCCCTCCTCCGGCGTGCCGGGCACGGGGACGAAGTGATTGTCGCTGGTGAGTTCGGGATAAAACTGATCGGTCTCGCCTTGCAGGAAACCGTAATAGCGATCGAAACCTTTTTGCAGCGGCCAGTTGTTGTAGGGGCCAGCGGCGGAACATTCGGACATGGGCGCGAGGTGCCACTTGCCGGTGGCGAAGGTGGCATAGCCATTGTCGCGCAGGATTTCAGCGAGCGTGCCCGCACTTTTAGGAACCGCGCCGCGCATGTTGGGGAACCCGGTGTCGAAATTGGAGACGCCGCGCATGCCGACCGCATGGGGATTGCGGCCCGTCAGCACGCACGCGCGCGTGGGCGAACAGAGCGCCGTGGTATGGAAACCGGTGAAGCGGACGCCGCCCGCCGCCAGCGCGTCGATATTGGGCGTGGCGATGGTGGAGCCGTAGCAGCCGAGATGGGAAAAGCCGGTGTCGTCAAGGACGACGAGGACGACATTTGGTGCGCCCTCGCGGATTTTCGACTCAGGCCACCAGGGGGTCGATTCATAGACCGTGCGGCCGATGACGCCTTCGAATTCCTCGCCGGACGGTTGCTTGCTGCTCATGGTCGCGTCTCCCCGGTTAAAGTAATGGATTACATTAGACGGGGATCGGGAAGGGGGAAAGAGGGATTTGGGGGTGTTTCGTGGAGCGGAATTTGGGGTGGGTTGAGGGGTTGGGGCCTCGCCCTTCGAGACGCGATGCGCGGCATCGCTTCTCAGGGTGAGGGTCGTGAGTGGGTGAGTGTCATAGGTGGTAAGGATCATGGGTGAGGGTTTCGCGGAGATAAACCCTCACCCTGAGAAGGCGCGCTTGCGCCGTCTCGAAGGGTGAGGCCCCTGCCCGTCAGTTCACTTTTGTTTCGGCCTCGTGTCCGCGTTCTTTCAGCGTCAAGGTCTTGCCGTTCGTCTCGAAGATCGTGACCGAACAATTGTCGGGGCGGAAGGAGATGACGCGCTCGTCATTGGTGGCGATGCCTGCGGCGGCATTGAGGGCGACGAAGTGGCTGAAGATCACCGTGTCTTCCTCAAGCTCAATGAGCGCGGCGGCGACGTCAGTGCGCCATTTGGCAAGGTCGAGAGGGCCTTGCGCCGTAAGCCCCTGCGCCCATGTGCCGGACATGAAGGTGCGGAGCCATTCGCCGCGCGCTGTCAGGTCTTCGATGGGGGACGGGATCTCGCCGATGCGCGGCTCGATGCGGGGCGTGGCGGCCCATAGGCGCGCGAGCGGGTCGCCGGTTTCACGGCAGCGGCGCAGAGGCGAGGAAATGAGGGGAAGTTTTCGACCAGCGCGTTTTTCGATTTCGCGGGCGACGGCTTGCGCTTGGGCGCGGCCTTTTTCGCTGAGGCCGGGGTCCATGTCGGCGTCCCAGCCGGATGCGGCTTCGCCATGGCGGATCATGTAGAGAATGGGCATGTGACTAAACGCTTTCACGCAGGAGGCGGTTGAAATTTGGCTGGCCGGTGGCGGCGGTGAGGCCGCCATCGACAACGAGGTTGAAGCCGGTGATATAGGAAGCGTCGGCGGAGGCGAGGAAGGCCATGGCGGCCGCGATCTCGTCTGCGCGCCCTGCCCGCGCCATGGGCACAAGGCGGGCATATTCGCCCATGATGCGATTGTCCTGATGCAAGGCCGCGGCGAGCGGCGTGGCGATGAGGCCGGGCGAGACGGCGTTGACGCGGATGCCGTGCGGCGCGTGATCGAGCGCCATCGCGCGCGTCAGATTAATGACGGCAGCCTTGGCCGCGTTGTACGCCGCGAAGCCGTAATCGCCGAACAGGCCGGAGATGGAGGCGGTGTTGACGATATTGCCGCCCACTTTCGCCAGATGCGGAATGGCGGCGCGGCAGGCGAAATAGATCGCGTCGACATCGACCGCGAAAACGCGACGCCAATCTTCAGGCGTGACTTCGGTGACGTGACCGAAGGAGCCAATACCTGCATTGTTGATGAGCACATCGATGCGCCCGAAGCGCTCGACCGTGGCGGCGACAAGCTCGTTGATTTCCTGTTCGACGCTGACATCGACGCGATGGGCGGTGACGCGCTTTTTCTCGATATCGAGTTTTTCAACTTCGGCTTTCAGCAAATCGGCGTTGACGTCGGCGAGGCTGAGCAACGCGCCTTCGCCACCCAAGCGCCGGGCGGCGGCAAGACCTATGCCGGAGGCCGCGCCGGTGATGATGACGACCTTGCCCTCGAAGCGCATGAAACTCTCCCTCGGAAAACTCAACGGGCGGCAGTTTGCCCCGGAGAGACCGCAAACGGAAGGGCGCAGGAGGCGGGTGGCACTGAGCCCGTCAAGACGCTAGCCTTAAGCGGCGCGATTCACTGTGAGGGGAACCCAGCATGACTGACACATCGACACCGCCAGCCGTTCGACCTTCAAGCGATCTCGACGGGGCGAAACTCGTTTATATTCTTTATTTCATCAGCTTTGCCGTTGGCATCACCAGCATTGCCGGGCTGGTCGTGGCCTATCTGAAACGTGGCGATGCGAGCGTGGTGGCTGCATCGCATTACACATGGCAAATCCGCTCGTTCTGGATCGGCTTTCTTTATTCGGTCCTCGGCATTGTCTCGATGTTCATTCTGGTCGGCTGGCTGATCCTTCTGGCCACGGCGATCTGGTTTCTTGTGCGCTCGATCAAGGGCTTCATCGCGGCGGGCGAAGGGCGCGCGATCGAGAATGTCGATAGCTGGCTCTGGTAAGGCGGATTACATCGCGTAGGTGGCGGGGTCGATACTGAAGGCCGACCCTTCCATCTTCTGCCCCTGCTGGCGGCGATCGAAGTTTGCTCGCGCGGTTTGCCTGTAAATACCCAGCGCCTTGCGGTCGTCGAGCGCCGATGTATCGACGCCTAGATGTTCGGCGAAGAGATCGCATCGCAATGCGCGCACGACATCGGGCGCCCAGAAGGACGCATTGAGTTCAGTATCGCCGAAGAAGGAACGAGCGCCGATATTGCATGAGCCGATGGTCGCCCAATGATCGTCGATCAATGCAATTTTCGCATGGACATAAATATCGCGGGAAACGCCATCCGAGCCAGTTGCCGCGATGCCTGCGAGCGTGAAGTTTTCATATTGGCCGAGCGCGGCAAGCTGATCGAAAAACGGCTTGCTCTTTGGCAGGAGACGCCACTCGCGCATAAGCCCATTGGCTTGCGCGGGCATGAGGAAGACAACATCGACCCCGCGAGACAGCGCCGCCGCCAGCTTCTCGACAAATTCCGGCGCTCCGATGGACTGGTCTTCGATGTAGATCGTGCGCTTCGCCGCGTCGATAGCTTTCAGATACTGATCGAAGATACTGAACTCGCCCTGATGGATCGGAAATTCGCTCCCGCCCGGCGTGGCTGACATATCCGTGTAATGGCCGGCCCGGACGGTTCGCTGGATCTGAACAAACGCCTCGCCCGCAGCGGTGGATGCAGCTACCGGAAATTTCAGATCGGTTTCGACGGCGTGATCCGGCCAGAAGCCCCCGGCAACCGCTCGCTCGCTGGCCTCGTTCCATCGCTGAACGAAATTGTGATGCACATCGCTCGCCGAGGGGCCGCGCAATTCGAGATAAATATCATGGGTCTCAGGAGTGTTGCCCTGATCATGCCCCGGCAAAACGACGGATGACGTGTCGAGATTTATACCGCCGACAAATACGGTCTCGCTGGATTGCCCCGCATCCATGAGCCATGATTTTTGATGCTGGCAATATGCCTTGTGGGCGCGGTCCCAACGAATGTGAAAATTCGAGCCCCGCTCGGACAGCACCTTGCGATGCTCGGGCGTGCCTGAGAAAACCGTTTCCATCGAAAAGCCGATATCATCGTTCATACGCCAGAAGATCACGCGGACATCGAGCCCACGCGCTTTGGCGCGATCAAGAACATCGAACAAACTGCCGCGCCCGTCCGGCATTTCAAAATCGGGATCCATGAAGGCGACCGTGCCCCAGACACTATGCCGGGCCGCCTCTATCGCTTCGCAAATGCGCCGGAAGGCGTGAACGCCGTCGATGAGCGGCGTGACGGTGTTGCCGCCTCTTACGGGATAAGAAGCGACTGACGATGACGGAATATGTGATTCCAGATTGCGCCCGTTCAGGCGGCTGTTCTGTTCCAAAGCGTCCTCCCGCGGATTATGAGAGGCAGCTTAGAGGCTATTTGGAAAGTCGTCATGCCCCTTCCGGATTTGGTCCGGGAGGGGCATGGCAATGATTGCTTCAGGACTTTTCCCGCGATTGCTCACTGCGGCGTGAAGATATTCACATCCCTGCCCGGCTCGGCGGCGGGCGCGACGGTGCCGGAGCGGCCGAGTTGATCGTTCGTCATCATCTCGTCGAGCGTCGGCTTGTCGGCAGGCGTGTGGGCGACGAAGCGCGCGCCGGTGTCATCAAGACGACCGAAGAGGACTGCGAAATCCGGGCCGTCATGGCCGTTGACGACCGCGTATGTCTCGATCTTCGCCTTGCCCTTGGGCTGCTCGTTCACTTTCGGGTGAGCCTGATTGTCGATGATGGTCTGATAGGTCGAGGGCTGCTCGCGCTTCCATGTGCCCGCGACGGGATCGGTGGAATAGAGGCCGAGGCCGTGCTTCGTCACGTACCAGCCATTGGAGGTGACGAGGCCCTTGGCACCGCGTTTGGCACGCAGCTTCTCGATCATGGTGGCGATGGAGAGCATGACGTAAGCGTTACCCGCGCCGCCAAAATAAGGAAGACCGCCGGTGACGGTGAGCGGGCGCTTGTCGTCTTCGGGGATGCCCAAGGCGTCGCGGCCGATCTGCACGGCGGAAGGGAAGCAGGAATAGAGATCGAAGAGGTCGATGTCGTTGATGTTCCAGCCGGACATTGCGAAGGCTTTTTCGCCCATCATCTTGATGGCGGGCGAGGAATAATAGTTCACGCGCTCTGTGGGGAACCAGATGTCGTTGGCGTCGGCGCAGCCATGCAGGAAGACCCATTTATCCTGCGGAACGCCAAGCTCGCGCGCTTTGGCGACCGACATCATGATGACGGCGGCAGCCTGATCGACCTGCATGATGGCGTTCATATACTTCGTGTACGGAAAGCCGATATAGCGGTTGCTGTCGCTCGGCGTGGCAATTTCCTCGGGCGTGCGGGCGATGGGGAACCAGGCCTGGGGATGCTGCGCCGCAACTTGCGTGAAGGGTGCCATGAGCTTGCCGATGGCGAGCTGGTGGTCGCGCACGTTGCGGCCCGTCTGGCCGCGAATGCCGTTTTCAAAAAGCGGATAGATGTTGACCGGGTATTGGAGTTTATGCGCCTTCTCAACCGGCGTAACGCCTTCGCGCTCATAGCCGATGTCGATGCGCTCGCCGCCCGGCTCATCGTGCCAGGGAAGCACCTTGCCCTGCCCCAGCGCGCGCATCATGGTGGCGAAGGCTTCGGCGCCCGCGACCAGCGCGATGTCGGTTTCGCCATTGGCGATCAATTCGGCTGTGTGGTTGACCAGCATTTGCGGCGTGTTGCCGCCCGTGGGGCCGTAGCAGTTTTTGGACGCATTGGCGCCGAGCATGTTGCCGAGCGACTTCGGCGCGTTTCCATAGCGACCGAAAGGCAGGCGGCGCGAATCCGGGCTGTCGGTGATGAAGCGGACGACTGTGATGTTGTCCACGAGCGGCCAGAGCTTGTCGCCAATGCCGGCATCCTTGGCGGCGAGACGGGCTGCGTCTTCGAGAAGATGGAGCGGCGACTTCGCCTTCTCGACATCTTTTTCCTTTTGCACGAGTTGACCGACGCCGACGAGGACGGGTGTACGATCTTCGGGTGTGACGGCCATGCTTCTTGCTCCCTGCGAGGCTTCGCCGTTTGGTTCGGCGCGCTAATTAGTTTATCGCCGGAGAATAAGGTGTGCGCCTGCGATGTCCAGCGGGGGAATGGTTGACGCTGGGGAAGAAAGAACCCTCCCCTCGAAGGGGGAGGGCTTTTAAGGAGTGGCATCACGCCAGAGCGGGAACCCTCACCAGACATTCGGCGATCTGGACGGTGTTCAAGGCCGCGCCCTTCAGGAGCTGGTCGCCTGAAGTGAAGAGCGTGACGGAGCGGCCCGATGGGTCGCTCAGATCCTGACGGATGCGGCCAACGAGGATTTCGTCATGACCTGATGCATCCTTGGGCATCGGGAAATAATTGTTCTGCCAGTCATCGACGAGCTTGACGCCCGGCGCGGTCTTCATCGCCTCGCGGACTTCGGCGGCACTGATCGGGCGTTCGCATTCGAAGGTCAAGGCCACCGAATGGGCGCGCAGCACGGGGACGCGAACGCAGGTGGCGCTGACCGCGATGTCAGGGTCGGCGAAGATTTTCTTCGTCTCGGCGATCACCTTCATCTCTTCGTCGTTATAGCCGGTGTCGGGATCGATTGCCGTGTTGTGGCTGAAGAGATTGAAGGCGTAGGGATGCGGGAGGACCTTGTGCTCGAAGTCGCGACCATCGAGATGCGCGCGCGTTGCTTCGGCAAGTTCTTCCATCGCCGCCGCGCCCGCGCCTGAGGCCGACTGATAGGTGGCGACGATCAGACGCTTGATACGGTTGCGCTTGTGGATCGGCCAGAGCGGCGTGATCGAGATGATGGCGGCGCAATTCGGATTGGCGATGATGCCCTTGTGGGTGGCGATGGCATCGGCGTTAATTTCCGGCACGACAAGCGGCACGGCGGGGTCCATGCGGAAGGCCGACGAATTATCGACGACGATAGCGCCCTCGCCCACCGCGATGGGAGCAAACTTGCGCGAGACGGAGCCGGAAGCGGAAAAGAGCGCGATGTCCACGCCCTTGAAGCTCGTTTCGCCGAGCGGCTCAACCTCGATTTCCTGATCGCGGTATTTCAGCTTGCGGCCGGCAGAGCGTGGCGAAGCGAGCAGCTTCAGACGCGACAGCGGAAAGTTGCGGCTTTCGAGGCAGTGGATCATTTCGATGCCGACGGCACCCGTCGCGCCAACAATAGCGACCACGGGAGATGACAAATTCGCGCTCATTTTCTCTCTTTCATCTGGCCGATGGCGGGGGTTTGAAATGCGAAAGGCCCCGTCCAATTCGGCGGGGCCTGTCCAGGTTCGCGATGCTGAAATCAATTCAGACGCAAGCTCCCGACGCCCCCTTGCGGGTGGTCGTGGTGGCTTTCTGTTTTTTCAGCATCTGCGTCATGGCGCGGAAGATAGCCCGAGGGGGATGGGGTGTCAAAGGGGCAGAATGGCCTATGGTTTCAGCCCTTTCCGGGGCCGAAGAAGGAGGCTCTGTCCTGTTCTTCCGCTTTGGTGACGACGCGGATGCGCAGAAGGTCTTTGCGGGCGACGAGGCCGATGAGTTTGCGCGTGCCGCGCTCCACGATGGGGATGCGACCGAGGTTGGAGGTGACCATCAGGTCGGCGAGACGGCCGATGATTTCGTCGGGATAGCTCACCGTGAGCGAGGTGTCAGAGGCTACATCGTAGAGAGTCGCGTCGTCGTCGCGGTTCTCGGTACGCCAGCGCAGCACGTCGGAGCGGGTCGCCATGCCGACGGCGCAGCCTTTTTCGTCGATGACGGGGTAGGATTTGTGGCGACGTTCGTCGGTGGTGAAGAAGGCAACCGCTTCCGCGACAGGCATGGTGGCGGGCAAGGTATCCACCTCTCTCACCATGACTTCGGAAACGCGCATCAGCTCGAAAGGATCGACGCTGTATTCTCGCGTGAGGTGCTGGCCGCGGCGGGCGATTTTTTCGGTGAGGATGGAGCGCTTGAGGAGAAGCACGGTGACGGCATAAGCGGCGCTGGTGGCGGTGAGCAGCGGCAGGAGCATGTGGACATTGCCGGTGAGTTCGATGGCGAAGGCGAGCGCGGTGAGCGGCGCGCGCATGGTGCCGCCCATCATTCCCGCCATGCCAAGCAAGGCCCAGAAGCCGGTGCCGCCCGGCAGGACCATGCCTTCGAGCCAGCCCAATGTGCCGCCGATGATGAGCAAGGGTGCGAGGATGCCGCCCGATGTGCCGGAGGAAAGTGCGACGATCCAGACGGCGGTTTTGACCAGCATCAGCACCAGCACTTCATGCGAGGTAAGGTGGCCGGCGAGAAGATCGCCGATAATGTCATAGCCGACGCCCAGCGCGCGGGGTTCGATCACGCCACCGAGGCCGACGAGCAGGCCGCCGAGCATGGGCCACCACATCCAATGCACGGGCAGATGCTCGAAGAAATCTTCAGCAGCGTATAGGAGGCGGGTCATCAGGCCGGATTGAAGACCGGCGACGACGCCCGCACAGGCGCAGGCGATGAGGCCCCACCAGGGGAGAACGGGATTGCCGTCATAGGGAAAGAGCGCGCCGGTGCCAAAGAGCAAGGGGCGCACAGCGGCAGAGACGACAACGGCGGCGACGACGGGGATGAGGCTGCGCGGCTTCCATTCAAACAGCAGAAGTTCGACGGCGAGGAAGACGGCGGCGACGGGCGTGCCGAAAATTGCCGTCATGCCCGACGCGGCGCCGGCAACAAGCAGCGTCTTGCGCTCGGCGGCAGAGAGATTGAAGCATTGAGCAAAGAGCGAGCCGATGGCCCCGCCCGTCATGATGATGGGGCCTTCTGCGCCGAAGGGACCGCCCGAGCCGATGGAGATGGCTGATGAGAGGGGCTTGAGGATTGCTACTTTCAGGTTGAGGCGGCTGCCGCCGATGAGGATCGCCTCGATGGCTTCGGGGATGCCGTGGCCGCGAATTTTCTCGGAGCCGAAACGCGCCATGAGGCCGATGATGAGGCCGCCAACGGCGGGGGCGAAAACCATCCAGAGGCTCGGCTTGACGTCCGCCATATAGGAGGCCGCTGTGCTGAAGCTCCCGAACCAGAAGACATTGCGCACAAGGGCGATGAGCTTGACGAGAACCCAGGCACCGCCTGCCCCGCCCGCGCCGACGAAAAGCGCCATGGCAAGCAGAATGAGGACGCGCCGATCGGTGGTGAAATCGCCGAGGCGCGGCAAATGGCGGCCTGAGGCCTTGTGCGGTATCAGCCGCATGATTTTACCGTCTATAAGGGTTGCCGGAAATCGAGCGGCAGCATTTACATCGTGTTACGACATATATCAAGGGGGCGGGAATGAAGCGCGCGACAGCCGGGGCCAAGAAGAAGCCTGTCGTTAACGACGAGGGCTACAGGACGCTGGCGGCGTTCAGGCATGGCTTGCGACAGTTTCTGGCCTTCAGCGAGGAAGCTGCGCGGGCGGCGGGCCTGCCGCCGCAGCAACATCAGGCGATATTGGCGATCAAAGGGCATGCGTCGGGCGAAGCGATGTCGGTGGGCGATCTCGCCGAGCACCTGCTGGTGCGCCACAATAGCGCGGTGGAACTGGTGAACCGGCTGGTGCGGGCGCGGCTCGTGACGCGGGTCGCTGATAAGGAAGACAGGCGGCGCGTGACGCTGGCGCTGACGGCAAAGGCGGAGAAAATCCTCGCGGCGCTTTCGGTGGCGCATCTGGCGGAACTGCGGCGCAGCGGGCCGCTGCTGGTGGAACTGGTGGAGCGGATCGGGGATTGAGGGCGCGGGGGCCTCGCCCTTCGAGACGCGGCTACGCCGCTCATCAGGGTGGGGGGTAGTGAATTGCGTTATTCCGCGTCGCGCAGGATGGTGAGGAGTGCGGCGCGCACTTCTGGCGGCTGGCTTTCCAGTGCGCGGTTCATGGCGTTCAATTTGCGACGGAGGTCGTATACCTGATCCATCAGTGAGAGCAGGACGGGGAGCGTTTCTTCCGATGTGTCGAGATGGTGGCGGAGGTCGTAGATGAGCCTCACGCGGGCAATGTCGATGTCCTGAAAAATCCAGACGCCATCCTCCTCCGTTTGCGGACGGACCCAGCGGTGTTCGATCCATGCGGTCAGCTCGACCGCCTCGAGATCGGGGAAGAGCGCGATGACGGCTTCGATGCGCATCACTTGCCTCCCATATGTTTGCGCGGGTTGAAGGCGTGGTGCGGCGTCCATGATTTCAGGAAGGTCTCAAGCTCGGGCTCGCTGTCGGTCGGCAGCGCGATTTTCAATTCGACATATTGATCGCCGCCGCCGATACCCCTGCCCTTGAGGCGCAGCTTCGTGCCGCCGGTGGAGTTGGGCGGAATTTTCAGCGCGACAGGTCCTTTCACGGTCGGCACTTCGACTTTTGCGCCGAGGACGGCCTCCTGCAATGTGACCGGCAATTCGAGATGCACGTCCCTGCCCTCGCGGCGGAAGAAGGCGTGGGGCTCGATGTCGATTTCGATGAGCGCATCGCCGGGCGGACCATCGCCGAAACCCGGCATGCCCTTGCCCGCAAGGCGAAGGATCTGGCCCGACTGCACGCCTGCCGGAATGTTCACGTCGAGCGTGTTGCCATCGGGCAAGGTCAGGCGGCGCTTTGCGCCGTTGGCGGCGTCGAGGAAGGCGACGCGCAATGTGTACTGCGCGTCAGCACCGCGCGCATTAAAGCCCTGCCCGCCGCCAAAGCCACTGCGGCGGCCGAAGGCTTCGCCGAAGATGCTGGAGAGATCGTCGGGATCGAAATTCGCGCTGGATTGATATTTGCGGCCACCGGGAGCGTCGCCGAAGTCGTGATAGAAATGGCGCTCCGGTGGCTTCTCGGCGCCCGAAGCGTCGATCTCGCCGCGATCGAAACGGGCGCGCTTGTCGGCATTGGAGAGAAGATCGTAAGCCGCGGAGACGGCTTGGAAGCGGCCCTCGGCTTCTTTCTTGCCGGGGTTGAGGTCGGGGTGATGAAGCTTGGCGAGCTTGCGATAGGCGGAGCGGATTTCGTCCGACGACGCATCGCGTTTGACACCCAGTGTTTCGTAAGGGTCATCCATGGCGGGAAGTTTAGAGGGTATAAAGGAAAAGTATAAGCAGTTTCGTTATTGCGCGGTTCCATGCGCGCGGGCAGGCTGACAAAAAAGCGCGGGGAGTGACTATGAGTGAAGCGGAATTGAAGGCGGGGAGCCGCGATGCGGCGCTGATCGTGGAAAGTCTGGAGCGAGTTTCAGAACGGTGCGACGATCCGACGCCGCTGGTCTATGCGCGGCTTTTCGCGCAGCAGCCGGAAATGGAAGCGCTGTTCATCATGGATACGGATGGGCAGGTGCGCGGGCACATGCTGTCGGAAGCGCTGGAGGGGATCATCGACTTCGTGGGCGCGCGGGCCTATTCCGACAATCTCATCCGCAGCGAGATCGTCAATCATGAAGGGCTTGGCGTGCCGCCTGATGTGTTCGCCACATTTTTTGCGGTCGTGATGGAGACATTTCGCGAGGTGCTGGGCGGGGATTGGACGGCGGAGATGGATGCGGCGTGGGGGAGATTGCTGAAGTCGCTGGCGGAGACGGTTGAGCAACAATCGTGAGGATTGAAAATTGTGCGGGATGGAATGGCAACGATCAGGACCTTGCGCGCGGATGATCTCGGCGCGCTTTATCATATCGCGCTGAAGACGGGTGATGCGGGGCAGGATTCAACCGCGCTCTATGAAGACCCTAAACTTGTCGGGCATGTCTATTCCGCGCCATATGCCGTGCTCGCGCCGGAGACAGCGTTTGTCGTTGAGGATGGCGACGGCGTTGCCGCCTATATTGTCGGGGCGCTGGATACGCGGGCGTTTGAGGCGCTGGTGGAAGAGAAGTGGTGGCCGCAGCTTCGGCCGCTTTATGCCGATCCGGCGGGGACGTCACATGAGAACTGGACGGCAGACCAGTTGCGGGCGTTTTCGATACATCACCCACACCGGACGCCGGACAGGATCGTTGCCGATCACCCCTCGCATCTGCATATCAACCTGCTGCCGCGCTTGCAGGGGCAGGATTTCGGGCGGCGGCTGATGGATCGCTGGCTTGAGGCAATGTGGGCGATGGGATCGCGCGGGGTGCATCTTGGGGTTGCAACGGTCAATGCGCGGGCCATCCGGTTTTATGAGGCTTACGGGTTTTCGCGGATCGAACGCGACGAAAAGCGCAAGACGATCTGGTACGGCATAAAACCTTGAAGCGCGCCCGCTTCGGCGGACAAAAACCCTGATCAAGGCGAGGATTTATTTTTTGACTTCGGTGTGGAACCGGGCCGCAGGGGCGGCGTTGACCTTATGGGGTGGACCAATAGGTAAGCGCTTGGGGCAAGACAGCCAAGATGACGAACGAATTTCCATCCGAACAGGCAGAACTCAATCTGCTCGTGCAAGTGGTTGTTGACTACGCCATCTACATGCTTGATCTGAACGGCCGCGTTAAAAGCTGGAACGCGGGGGCCGAGCGCATCAAGGGCTATACGGCGAACGAAATCATAGGGTCCCATTTCAGCCAATTTTATACGCCCGAGGATATAGGCACGGGCAAGCCGGCGCGCGCGCTGGAAACGGCGAGAACTACCGGGCGGTTTGAGGATGAGGGCTGGCGGGTGCGCAAGGACGGCTGCCGCTTCTGGGCTCTGGTCGTGGTGGACGCCATTCACAATGCCGAAGGCAAACTGATCGGCTTTGCCAAGATCACACGCGACATAACCGAGCGACGCGACGCTCAGGAGCGGCTCAGCGAAGCGCGGCTGCGCTCGATGAAATCGCAAAAGATGGAAGCGCTGGGCCAACTCACGGGCGGCATAGCACATGACTTCAACAATCTGCTGGCGGCGATCATCGGCGGTGCCGACCTCGCGTTGCGCAACCCCGCAGACAGGGACCGACAGATCACACTTCTCAACGGCATTCGCGACACGGCGCAGCGCGGCGCGGGGCTGATCAAGCAATTGCTGGCCTTCTCGCGGCGGCAACAGTTGGAAGCCACGCTTATCGACACCAAGGAGCAGGTCGCGATTGCAGCGGAGCTGCTGCGTCATTCGCTCCCTGCGGGCATGGAATTAATTCTCGACATTTCAGACCAGCTCTCGCCGATCGAAATTGACCCCAACCAGCTTGAAATGGCCTTGTTCAATCTGGGGCTCAATGCGCGCGATGCGATGCCTCAAGGCGGAACGATCCGCATTGGCGCGCGCAATGTGATGCTTGATGATGAGGGCGATGATCTGCATGGGCCTTTCGTCGCCCTTTCGGTCAGCGATACCGGCATCGGCATGACGCCCGAGACACTCGACCGCGTTTTCGACCCGTTCTTCACCACCAAACGCTTCGGCGAAGGAACGGGGCTGGCGCTTAGCCGCATCTATGGTTTTGTGCGGCAATCGAATGGCACGATCAAGTTCGCCTCGACGCTCCATGAAGGCACGACGGCCACCATATTCCTGCCCGTGGCCAAACCGACCATACAACAGGCAAGCGAGGAAGAGCCGGCGCAATCTTGCATAGCGAGTGTGCTGGTGGTGGAAGACGACCCGGTGGTGGCCGGGATTACCGAACAGCTTGTGGCCGAACTCGGCTATCGCGTGCTCCTTGCGAGCAATGCGCGCGAGGCGCTGGACCTGCTGGCGACACAGAAGGTGGATGCGGTGTTTTCCGACATTGTTATGCCGGGCGGGCTGAGCGGACTGGAGCTGGCGCGCAAGATACGCAAGCATCTGCCGGAATTGCCGATTCTGCTGACCAGCGGCTTCAGCGAGACCTATACCAATATTCTCGAGTTTCCGTTCATCGCCAAACCGTTCCAGTTGGGAGAGCTTTCCGTGGCGATAGCCAGACTGATTGCCCCGCGCAGGATCGCCTGAGCGGAGCACGATTGGTTTTCGCGCCGTCGCGTGCTTCACTGTGACAAAATATATTGTCCCGGGGGTTTTGATGAGCGTGAGGGAAGCGGCGGAATTTCAGCCTGATCTCTATGATTATGAATTCGAGAATGCGCCGGTGGAGGTGTTGAACCGACTGCGCGCCGAAGACCCCGTGCATTGGTCGCAGCACGGCTTCTGGTTCCTGACGCGCTATGCAGATGTGGTGACGGTGCTGCAAGACCCGGTTCGGTTTTCCAGCGCGGCGGCGGGATGGGGCACGACAAACCCGCTGGCCAAAGAGGGCGCGGACACCAAAAGCAAGCTCAACAAATCCTTCGCGACATCGTTCAACCAGATGGACGCGCCGGACCACACACGCATCCGCTCGCTGGTGCATACCGCCTTCTCGCGGCGCACCGTCGAGGAGCGGCGGCCACGTATTCTGGAGGTCGTCAACGGGTTGCTTGATGCGGCGGCGGCCAAGGGCACGTTCGATCTCGTCGAGGATTTTGCATTTCATGTGCCGATCATCGTGGCAAGCGAGATCATCGGCATTCCGACGAGCGATCGCGAGCACTTCCGCCAGGCATTCGAGCGTACGGCGGCGCTGATGCAGCCGAAGAAATCGGAAGAGAGCTGGGCCGAAGCCGTGGCGGCGGCAAAATGGATCGGTACCTATATGAAGGGGCTGATTGCAGAACGGCGCGCGCATCCGCAGGACGATCTCATCAGCGGGTTGATCCGCGCCGAGGAACAGGGCGACCGCTTAAGCGAGGCGGAATTGTCATCCGCTATCAGCACCATCTATACGGCGGCGGGCACGACGACCGAGCGTTTCATTTCGAGCGGGATTTATATTCTGCTGTCGCATGCAGACCAGTGGCGCGACGTGGTGGCGGATCGCGCGCTGCTCGGCGGAGCGATTGAGGAATTATTGCGCTATCACCATCCGACGCAATCGACCTCGACCAATCGGCGCTGCACGGTGGACACGCCGCTGGGCAACAAGATCATCCGCGCGGGCGACACTATTCGCGTGGGGCTCGGCGCGGCCAATCGCGATCCGGCGGTGTTTGCTGATCCCGATCGCTTTGACATTCGCCGCAAGATGGGGGCCTCGCCCCTCTCCTTCGGCACGGGTCCGCATTTCTGCATCGGCGCGGCGCTGGCGCGCTTTGAGGCGCGGATCGCGATTGAAACGGTGATGGACCGCTGGCCGAACCTGCGGCTTGTGACGACGACACCGGTGAAAGACCCGAAACGCTCGGACAGGTATCGGGAGATATTGGTGGCGACGGCGTAAGGGATTTAATGCGCTGCTTCGGGCCTGACTTCCCAATTCATCACGACTATTTCCGGCAGGCCGGAAGGCAAGGGACGGAACGGCTCTGAGTCGCGAATGCCCTGCATGACGATGATGTCGAAATCCCTGTTGCCCGACGACTGAAGCAGGCGCATGCCGCGCAAATTGCCGAGCCGATCCACGGCAATCGCAACGATAGCTGTTTCCGCCCGTCCGATCATGCTCGCGGGGATGCGGGTATGCGCCAGAATCTGCTCGCGCAACTGGTTGGACCAAAGATCGCCGCCGCCCTCGCCTTCGCGCGCATCGAGCGAGGTGTTCTTGTTCGACCCTTTCGATTTTTTGACCGAGGATTCCTTCTGCGCGGGCAAATCGTAGCCGCTTGCCAGGTTTTTCGCCCAGTCGGGAACTTCCGCCTCGGTTTGCTTGGGCGCTTCGGGCTTGGGCTTCTTGGCTGCGACTTGCGGCTTTTCAGGCGACTTGTCGGCTTCGACTTTTGGCATCCTGCCCGGCTTTTCTTTCGTCAGATCGCCGGAGCCTTTGAGCGTGAATTGCTCAGGGGGCTTTTTTTCCTCGGGCTTCGGCTGCTCGGGCTTCGGCTGCTCTTCGGG
>CAZLLB010000006.1:27074-30926 GCA_964560165.1 uncultured Parvibaculum sp.
CAGGGGGCTTTTTTTCCTCGGGCTTCGGCTGCTCGGGCTTCGGCTGCTCTTCGGGTTTTGGCTGAGGTTCGGGCCTGGGGGGCGCTTGCGCGGGGGGCACAAGCTGGACGGAGATCGCAGGGGGTTCCTTGGTCTGCACCTTAGTTTCCCAGTGCGGACGATAGAAAAGCGCGATCAGAAAAATGACGTTGAGCAGCAGCGCCAGAGCAAGCTCAAGCGCATTCTGCCAGCGCTCGCGGCGCGTGGGCGGCGGCGCTGGAGGGATGAGCGGCACGAGGGCGCGTGGCGACAAGCGCGCCGCACCCTCCACAGGGTCCAGTGCGGGGCCGAGGTGTTCCTGCAATTAACTCACCGTCTCCGCACCCGTTCGCGCCATGCCAGCCGCCATCATGTTCGGGGACGCGAGGGGCGGCAAGGCATAGAGGTATCCTGACGGACAGGAACCGGAAAGCCCGAAATTCGGGGAAAGGGGTAACGCGCTGAGAGCGACACGGCGTACATCCGGCCTGTGTACTCTCACGGCGGCATCAAGCGGCTCGGGGGGAAGCTGCGATGCACGCCTTGCGCGTTGGATAGGAGATGGGGGCATGGGGTAAGTTTTACAAGGCCCCCTGGGTTTTTTCCTCACCGGCTGCTTTAAACGCCGTGTTTGGCGCGATAGGCGAAGGCCGAGAGCAGAAAACGCCCGCCGATGATCAGCGCATCAGCATCTACGGCATGGCCGAGACCGGGAAGCGCCTGCCCCGCCGCGACGACGCCCGCTTCGGTGAGGGCCTTCAATGCGACGTGCATGCCATAGACGGGAGCCATTTCATCAAGCTCGCCATTGACCAGCATGACGGGCGGGCGGGAGGTGATGCCGGCGGCAAGGTGATCGCGCCCGACAAGGCCGCCCGCATAGCCAAGGATAGCGGCCGGAGTGACGGCGCGGCGGAGGCCTATGTGGAGCGCCATCAACGTGCCCTGGCTAAAGCCGACCACAGCGAGGCGCGAGGCATCAAGGCCGAGGCTGGCGAGTTCGGCGTCTATGAAGGCGTCGATGGTCGGTTGAACCGCAACGGCATCGTCATAAAGGCGCGGATCGCTGCCGGGACGCTTGCCGACCCATTGGAAGCCGCCATCTTTTGTGGGCGTCGGGCCATCGGGCGAGGCGAAGGCGACGGTGGGCATGGAGGTCTGCCAATAATCAGCAAAGGCCATGAGATCGGCGCCCGACGAACCGTAGCCGTGGAGGAAGACGACGAGCCATTCGGATTGCGCGGGGGTGCGGCGGAGGGTGGTGAGCATCGGGTTTCCCTTTTTGTCATTGCCGAGGTGGAGTTGGCAATCGAGGGCGTGAGGTAGTGTGCGGGGTTAAGCCTTCAGGTCAAGGCAGAGGCGGGATTCTTTTTCGGTGGTTGCGGGGCCTCGCCCTTCGAGACGCGATGCTCCGCATCGCTCCTCAGGGTGAGGGTTGGTTTTTTGAATCGCTCCTCACCCTGAGGAGCCGCAAAGCGGCGTCTCGAAGGGCGAGGCCCTGCTCTATCGGTTTGCGTAGGCCAGCAGGCGCGCGCTGCTCTCCGTCAAAATCGCATCCTGTTTGCAGAAGCAGAAGCGCGCGAGGTGGCGCGGGGCGGTGGCGGGGTTGGCGTAGAAGGCCGAGATCGGGATCGCCGCGACCTTGGCCTTTATGGTGATGTCGCGACAGAACTCTTCGTCGGTGCCGTTGAAGCCGAGGGGGCGGAAGTCGGCTGAGATGAAATAGGTGCCGTCGCCGGGCAAGACGTCGAAGCCCGCTTGCTTCAAGCCGCTGGCCATCAGGTCGCGCTTGGCTTCGAGCGTATCGGCGAGGCTTTGAAAATAGCTGTCGTCTTTTGCGAGGCCGAAAGCGATGGCGGTTTGCGTGGCGGGCGCGGTGGTGAAGGTGACGAACTGATGCGCCTTCATGATCGGTGTCATCAGGTTTTCCGGGCCGGTGATGTAGCCGATCTTCCAACCGGTCAGCGAGAAGGTCTTGCCTGCCGAGCCGATGCGGACGCAGCGCTCGGCCATGCCGGGAAGCGTCATCAGCGGGATGTGCTTGTGGCCGGAAAAGACCAGATGCTCATAGACTTCATCGCAGACGGCATAGGCATCGTGCTTGAGGACGAGATCGGCGATGGCTTGCAGCTCATCACGCGTGAAGACCTTGCCGGTCGGGTTCATCGGCGTGTTCAAAAGGATCAGCTTCGTCTTG
Source organism: uncultured Parvibaculum sp. (assembly GCA_964560165.1). Taxonomy (GTDB): domain Bacteria; phylum Pseudomonadota; class Alphaproteobacteria; order Parvibaculales; family Parvibaculaceae; genus Parvibaculum. The sequence goes on from CAZLLB010000006.1 coordinate 29,290, forward strand.
TCGCTGAAAGCGGCGGCGAGCTTGTCCAGCGGGAGCGACCAGAGCGGCGGCTCCAGCGAGACGCTAATGCAGCTCGCGCCCGCCGCCTCGATGATCCGCCCGTAACTGTCATAAGCGGGTGCGAGAATGATCGCCTCGTCGCCGGGCTTGAGCCGCTCGATCAGACAATCGTTCAGCGCCTCGGTTGCGCCTGATGTGACGAGCACCTGCTTTTGCCAATCGACATCAAGGCCGTAGAAACGCTTGTTGGTGGCGGCGACGGCCTGACGGAGCGCAGGCAGACCCGGCATGGGCGGATATTGGTTGGGTCCGTCGATCAGTGCCTTGGCGGCGACGGCGCGCACATCGTCGGGGCCTTCATCATCGGGAAAGCCCTGCCCCAGATTGATGGCGCCGTGCTCGACGGCCAGCGAAGACATGACGGTGAAGATCGTCGTGCCGAGATTGGCGAAAACCCGATTGGCCGGACGCATGAACGCTCACTCCCCCATTATCTTGCCTGCGCCCCTCTTCGCCGGAGGGCGGCCCGGCTGTCAAGCCGCAGCGCCAAGACTGGCGCGGCCCGGGCTGCGCTGATAGAACGCTGCCTGTTTTATGAACGATATGCCCATTTTGTGTGCATATGCGTTGCACATGATCCGTGCAATATTTGGCGACAATCCACAACGCATTGAAATAACTCGAAATTTCCGCCGCTCGCGAGTGGCACGACCCATGCTAACTAACTTCTCAAACGGCTGCTTGCGGCCAAAGTTCAGAGGACGTCAGGGATGAAGAAGATCGAAGCGATCATCAAGCCGTTCAAGCTCGATGAGGTGAAGGAAGCGCTTCAGGAAGTCGGGCTGCAAGGCATCACGGTTACGGAAGCCAAAGGCTTTGGGCGGCAGAAGGGACATACCGAGCTTTATCGCGGCGCGGAATATGTCGTCGATTTTCTGCCCAAAGTGAAAATCGAAATCGTGCTTGATGACGGCATGGTGGCCAAAGCGGTCGAGGCCATTCAGGCGGCGGCGCGCACAGGCCGCATCGGCGACGGCAAAATCTTCATTTCCACCGTCGAGGAAGCAATCCGCATTCGCACCGGGGAAACCGGCGTCGAGGCTATCTAAAGGCGCGCGCGCCCGTTACAAGACGGCGCCGCAAAACACTCCATCACAAGTTCATCCAGCACGGGGAATGACGAAATGGCTGATTACGCCTCCATTCAGCAGACCATCAAGGAAAAGGACGTCAAATACATCGACCTGCGGTTCACCGATCCGCGCGGCAAGATGCAGCATGTGACGTTCGACATCGGGTTTTGCGATGAGGATTTTTTCGCTGAAGGCACGATGTTCGACGGCTCGTCGATTGCGGGCTGGAAGGCGATCAACGAGTCCGACATGGTTCTGTTGCCGGATTTGAGCACGGCGGTCATGGACCCGTTCTACGCTCAGAACACGCTGGCGATTTTCTGCGATATCGTTGAGCCCTCGACGGGTGAGCTTTATGGCCGCGATCCGCGCTCGACTGCAAAGCGCGCCGAAGCCTATGTGAAATCCGGCGGTTTCGGTGACTCGGTCGTCATCGGACCGGAAGCTGCATTCTTCATCTTCGACGATGTGAAGTTCTCGACCTCGCCCTACAAGACGGGCTTC
>CAZLLB010000007.1:0-15860 GCA_964560165.1 uncultured Parvibaculum sp.
TTCTCGGAAATCATTGGTCTGCGCCGCCAGAATCTGGTTGCGATCTTCCATCGCCACCGCTGCTTCAAGGCTGCCCGCGTCGACGGACATATTGAGGCATTCCTTCGTCAGCCGGAGGCCGATGGGCGAGGTCGCCAGCATTTCGTCGATATAGGCGCGCGCCGCCTCTTCGAGCTTGTCGTCAGGCACGACCTCGGAGACGAGGCCCGTTTTGAGCGCCCGTTCGGCGTTGATGAAGCGTCCGGTCAGCATCAGTTCAGATGCCAGCGAAACCCCGACGAGACGCGGCAGGAAATAGGAGACGCCGATGTCGCAGGCCGAAAGGCCGATGCGGATGAAAGCGGCATTCATGCGCGCGCTTTCACCGGCAATGCGAATGTCGGAGGCGAGCGCGAAGGCAAAGCCGCCGCCGCAGGCCGGGCCGTGCACCAGGCTCACGATGGGCTGCGGGCAGCGGCGCATCTTCATCACGATTTCGCTGATCGCGCGCTGGCTGCGCAATCCGGCGACGACGCCGCCCGAGCTGTTCTCGTTCGATGTTTCGCGATGTTTCAGATCGAGACCGGCGCTAAAGCAGCGGCCCGCGCCTTTCAGCACCACGATGCGGACGCTCTGGTCGGTATAGAGCTTGCCGAAATAATCCTGCATCTCGGCGCTTAGCGTAGGATTGATCGAATTGAGAGCATCGGGGCGATTGAGCGTCACCCAATCGACGGGGCCTTCTTTGCGGATGATGAGGGTTTCGTATTTTGTCGCGGCGGCTTCGGCCATATCCGGTCCTCCCTGGTCGCAGTTTCAATGTCTTTGACAGGGAGCCTAGCCGGTGAGGCTGGCAGGCGCGAGAGCGTGCATAATTCCGCAGCGTCAGCCTTCGTCGGGTTCCATCTCGGCGAGAATCGCGTCGGGGAGCGCCAGCCATCGCAATGCCAGGACACCGCCGGGCTCGATCCGCATGATCTCGGCGGTGAACTGGCGGCCGCTCTCGCGCTTGTGCCATCGCAGCGAGCCGCTGACGATGTCGCCTATGGCGATATCGCCCGAAAAGCCTTCTATGCAGGCGCCGCCCGCCGACCAATCGCGCGCGCGGTGGTCATAGCCGCCGATGCAGACAAAAAGCCAAGGCTCGCTGGAGCGCGCCGCAACCCGGCGTTCAGGCTCGGCCAATTTACCTCGAACCCTTTCGACAAGGCGCGATATCAGCGACATTTACCCACCCGAATTATCTCCCCGAAAACATTGTGGCACGGGCCCGCCCGCCTTGGCTATAAATGCGCGTCGTAAAGCAGTCCCGAAAGGGTTCGAAGAGGATCAGATGACAAAGACCACGGAGCCCAAGGCGATCTTCATTGAGGTCGGCCCCGGCGAATTGATCGACAAGATCACCATCCTCGCCATCAAGTCGGAGCGTATGAGCGACGAAGGCAAGCTCAGGAATGTGCGTCACGAGCTTGCTGTGCTTGATGCGGCGCGGCGCGCCCATATCCCGGCGAGCGCGGAGCTGACAAGGCTCGAAGCGGGGCTTAAATCCGTTAACGAGGCGCTCTGGGTGATCGAGGACGATATTCGTCAATGCGAGGCGGATAAGGATTTCGGCCCGAAATTCATTGAGCTTGCCCGCTCGGTCTATAAGCAGAACGACAAGCGCGCCGCCTTGAAGAAAGATATCAACCTTCTCACCGGCTCGACGATCATTGAAGAGAAGTCTTATACGGAATTTGAATAGGCTCGACGCGCAGATGCACCTCGTCGAGTACGCGCTCGACGGGGAGCGCCGAAAGATGCGTGACCTCGATTGCCGTGAAGTTTTCGCGCTCGATGCCGGTGCGCTCCGCCGTCGTGTGCGATCCGAAGAGCGCAATGCCCGGCACGCCGAGATGGGCAGCGAGGTGGCTCGGGCCTGTGTCGTTGCCGATCACGAAAGCGGCCTGCTTCATCACCCCGGCGAGTTCGAACCAGTTTATGAAGCCGCGCGGACCTCTCAGCGCCGTGCCGGGAATTTCAGCGGCGAGGGTGAGTTCGTCCGGTCCTGGCGCTGTGACGATCTGGTAGCCGTCACCGGCGAGGCGCTTGGCCAGTTCGGCATAATAGGGCCAGCGCTTTTCGGGGTGGCGGGCCGACGAGCCGGGAATAAGCAGGATGAAAGGCTCTTTGACGCCTTCTGCCGCAAGCAATCCTGTGGCGTCGTCAGCGAGCCAGGAGACATTGGGGTGGCGTGTGTGGCGGATGGTGAGGCCCGCATCCTTTAGCTGGCTCGCCATGCGGTCGAGCGAGCGCATCTTCTTGGGGTTTTTGACCGAATGGGGATGGCTGACACCCGGCGCGGTGCCCGACCAATTGGTGTTCTGAAAAAACCAGCGGAAATAGGATGCCGTGCGCGGCGAGTTTTGCAGGTCATAGACCATATCGAATTGCCCGGCCTTCAACTGCTTGCCGAGCTTCCACATCAGGTCGATGCGCCAGCGAGGATTGCGCGGATCGACGATCACGTGGTCGATCCATGGGCAGCGCTCGAAAATGCGGCGATAAGGCGGCGTCGTCAGTACGGTGATTTCGTCGCCCGGAAAATTCTCACGAATGTCTCGCAATGCGCCTTCCGATTGAATGACGTCGCCGAACGCGCCATGCTTGATGATCAGGATACGGCGCATTCAGATGTTGCCCGGAAATGCGGGTGGAAAGGTCATTGCTGCTTGGTCCTCATGCTCCCACATCTCCGTGGGGCGTTCCGTCTTGCGCCAGCTTCTGCCTGGGCAGTTTCGCGATCATGTCACAGCCGGCATAGTGGCGGAACGGTCATTATGCAATATGTTGGCGCGCGTCATGCGCATATTTTATGCGGCTTTCTGCTATATGCCGCATATACGAATAGTGATCATCCCTGATCGTGATATTGAGCGTTTTTCGATTGGCTGTGAGGCAGGTATGGACAAGCGCACGGGCGAGACGCGCGAAGACGTGGCTCGGAAGCTCGGATTGGGCGAGGGGAGCGGTCCTCGCACCTTCTTCAACCGATTTCCACGCTGGGTCATGCTTTCGGGTGCCGCCGCCATTCTCCTGCTGATTTTTCTGGTCATGCGCTCTTTCGGGGGCGAGACGGCATCGCCCTATGTAATGGAGGAAGCCACGCGCGGTGCGCTGACCGTCACCGTCAGCGCCACGGGTTCGCTGGCGCCGGTCACAACCGTCGATGTCGGCAGCGAGATTTCGGGCCGCCTCGTCAGCGTCGATGTGGATTTCAACGATGAGGTCAAGAAGGGTCAGCTTCTTGCGCGCATCGACACGGTGCAGCTTGCCGCCAATGTCGCCAAGGCAGAGGCAAACCTCGCCGCTGCTCGCGCCGCCGTGCTGACCAGCGAGGCGACGCTGCGCGAAACGGCGGCAAAATCCAAACGCGCCCGCGAGCTTGCGCCTAGCGGGTCCATCTCGCGTGAAGTGCTTGAAACGGCGATTGCGACCGCCGAACGCGCCGCCGCTGATCTCGCCAGCGCCAAAGCGCGCGTCACCGTCGCCGAAGCCGAACTTGCTTCCGAAAAGACGACCCTCGGAAAAGCCGAGATCACCTCGCCCATCGACGGTGTGGTCATTTCGCGCGATGTCGATCCCGGCCAGACGGTTGCCGCCACGTTTCAAACGCCCAAGCTTTTCACGCTTGCTGAGGATCTGCGCCGGATGCAGCTTCAGGTCGATGTTGATGAAGCCGATGTCGGCGAGGTGAAAGCGGGCCAGCATGCGACTTTCACGGTCGATGCCTATCCCAACCGCCGTTTCGAGGCGCAGATCGAAAGTGTTCGTTTTGCCTCGCAGACCAAGAACGGCGTCGTCAGCTACACGGCGATCCTGACCGTCGATAATTCCGATCTGGCGCTTCGTCCCGGCATGACCGCCACCGCCGACATCGTCACCGCTGCCAAGTCCGACGTTCTATTGGTGCCCAACGGGGCGCTGCGCTTCACGCCGCCCGGCGAAAAGGCCCCCGCCTCTTCGACCGGCAAGGCAGGCGATATCATGAAGACTGTCTGGACGCTTGATGGGCACACGCCAAGGCCCATCGCCATCCGGGCCGGTCTCACCGATGGGCAGCAGACTGAAGTGATTTCCGGCGAGGTCGATCCCGGCACAAAGCTTCTCGTCGATGTCGCCGGAGCAGCGAAGAAACCGTGACAGCCGCCGCACCTTCCTCCGAGCTGATCTCTCTTCGCGCCGTCTCGAAGATTTACGGTGAGGGCGAAGCGGAGGTGCGCGCGCTTGATGGTATCGACCTTGATATTGATGATGGCGAATTCGTCGCGGTCATGGGGCCGAGCGGCTCGGGCAAATCGACGACCATGAATATTCTCGGCTGTCTCGATACGCCGAGCGCGGGGCATTACTATTTTCGCGGCGTTGATATTGGCGGATTGACGCGCGACCAGCGAGCACTATTGCGGCGGAATTATCTCGGCTTCGTCTTTCAGGGCTTCAATCTTCTCAAGCGCACGACCGCATTCGAGAATGTCGAATTGCCGCTCATCTATCGCGGCATCGCAAAATCTCTGCGCGGGCCGCTCGTGCGCAAGGCGCTTGATGCAGTTGGTCTTGCCAATCGCGAGCGGCATACGGCGTCAGAGCTTTCTGGCGGGCAGCAGCAGCGCGTCGCCATTGCGCGCGCTATCGTCACCGATCCGGCCCTGCTTCTGGCCGACGAGCCCACCGGCAATCTCGATTCACAGCGCTCGCGTGAGATCATGGAGCTTCTCACCTCACTCAATCGCGACCGCGGCATCACCGTGGCGCTGGTGACGCATGAGCCAGACATGGCGGCCTATGCGCGGCGCGCGGTGCGTTTCCTTGATGGGCATGTCGAGTCCGACCAGCGCCAGTCCGGCCTTGTGCCTGATACGGGCGGAGGAGCTTGATGTTTATCGAAACGCTCCATCTCGCCATCCGCGAAATCCGCCGCAACGTCATGCGCTCGGCGTTGACGACGCTCGGCATCGTCATCGGCGTCGCAGCCGTTATCGCCATGGTGACGCTGGGCGGCGGCGCGCAGGAAAAAGTGACGAAGGACATAGCGAGCCTGGGGCGCAATCTGCTGATCCTCATTCCCGGTGCTGAGCAGCGAGGGCCGGGGGCCATCGGCGGCACGGCGTTCAAGATCGCCGATGCGCTGGCGATAGAGCGCAGTGTCGCTGGCATAGATGCGGTTGCCCCCAGCGCGACCAAGACCGAGCTTGCCGTTTATGGCAATGCCAACTGGCAGACCAGCGTGACCGGCGCAACGGGAGCCTTCTTCACGGCGCGCGAATGGGGCGTTGAGCGAGGCCGTGCTTTCGATGAAGGCGAGGAACGGTCGGGCCGCATGGTCTGCGTCATCGGCGCGACGGTCGCGCGCGAGCTTTTCGGCGCTCAGGATCCAATCGGCACAACTGTTCGCCTTGGCCGCGCCGCTTGTCCGGTCATTGGCGTACTTGCCTCGAAAGGGCAATCGAGTTTCGGCAACGATCAAGACAATCTGATCATCGTGCCGCTCGAGGCTTTTCAGCGACGTGTGGCGGGCAATGAGGACGTCACAGTCGTCTATGTCTCGGCGCATAGCGATCAGGCAACGACGACGGTGCAGAACAACATCATTACCTTGATGCGCCAGCGCCGCCACATCGCCGAAGGTCAGTCCGACGATTTCCGGGTGCAGGACATGCGCGAAATTGCCAAGCTGGTTGAGGGTACGACGCTGGTGCTGACGGCGTTGCTCGGCGCCATCGCCGCGATCAGCCTCATCGTTGGCGGCATCGGCATCATGAACATCATGCTCGTCTCGGTGACGGAGCGGACGCGCGAGATCGGCATTCGCCTTGCCATCGGCGCATTGGAGCGCGAAGTGCTGACGCAATTTCTTGTCGAGGCGGCGGCGCTGTCGTTGCTGGGCGGCGTCATCGGCATTTCGCTCGGCCTCGGCATATCAGCCGCTGCCGCGCCTAAACTCGGCATTCCATTCGTCTTCAATCCCGCGATCGTCGCCATCGCCTTCGTCTTTTCCGGCGCGATCGGGCTTGTGTTTGGTTTCTTCCCGGCGCGCCGAGCGGCCCGTCTCGATCCCATCGAGGCCTTGCGCTACGAGTGAAAGAACTCTGCGTCACAAGCTTCTAATCGCCTGAGCTTCGGACGATTATGCCTCATATGTCTGATCCGCGGACGGTGGAATCTTCGGTCGGACTTTCCCCAAAATACCTAAGCCATTGAATCATTGGTTCGAAGAGATATCGGGCAGGTGATGGCACGCTCCATGCGTCTCGATTATCCAGATGGCTTGGAAGAGCGCTGGAGGGTGAGTGTGGCGTTCGACGGAAAAGACAGCCCGGCATCATATCGCCGTGCAGTTTGATCTGCGGCGAGCGAGCGTGGACTACACAAGTCTCCGCGGAGAGTCTCTTCCTATTTGTGCCGTCGCATTTTCGGTGTCTGCCGCACGATAGAAATTGCAGATGCATAATTATGAATTTTCAGTCACTGACTGTTGACTCATTTTTTTTGCACTCTAATATTCGTGGAAATAAGAAGGGCGCGATGACGCCCAACAGAACAACCGCCACGGGGAGTGGCGTATTCCGGTGGGAGCGCCGGGCTCGAAACCAGGGAGGGTTGGACATGGCTTCAACGATCAGCCGCGATGCGACGGGCGCGACCGAACTTGACGTTGCAATCATCGGAGCCGGATGCGCCGGCCTTTATGCCATTCATCACTTCAAGGAGATGGGCGTCTCGACGCGCCTGTATGAAGCAGGCAGCGGTGTTGGCGGCACGTGGTACTGGAACCGTTATCCCGGCGCGCGCGTCGATATTGAAAGCATGGAGTACTCACTCGCTTTTTCCGACGTTGTTCAACAGGAGTGGAATTGGTCGGAGCGCTATGCGTCGCAGCCGGAGCTTCTGAATTATTTCAATTTCATCGTCGATCGCCTGAGCTTGCGCGAAAGCATCCAGTTCAACACGCGCATCACCTCGGCAGTTTTCAATGAGACCACCAACCGCTGGATGCTGGAAACGAACGTGGGCGAGCGTATCAGCGCAAAACACTGCGTGATGACCACGGGTTTTCTTTCTGCTCCCAACAAGCCCGACTTCAAGGGAATGGAGACGTTCAAGGGCGATCTCTACCATACCGCGGAGTGGCCACAGGGCGGTGTTGATTTCAGCGGCAAGCGTGTCGGTATTGTCGGCACGGGATCCTCATCTGTGCAGATGACGCCGATTGTCGCCGAGCAAGCCGAGCACCTTCACGTGTTCCAGCGAACGCCGACCTTTGCCGTTCCCCTTCGCAATCATCCGATGCCGCCGGAGTATCAGGCCAAGGTGAAGGCCAACTACGGGCAGTGGCGATACAAGGAGCGGTACCAGTCATTCGGCGGTTGGGTGGCGCTCAACTATGAGCCCGTGGATCTCACCATGGGGTCGGCGCTTGACGCTTCGCCCGAAGAGAGGCGGGCTTATTATGAGGCGCGCTGGAAAAACGGCGGGCTGGCTTTCTACAATGTCTATCCAGACATTTATTCAAACAAGGAAGCCAACGACACGCTGGCTGACTTCCTGCGCGAGAAAATTCGCGAGCGTATCAAGAATCCGGCCATTGCCGATTTGATGATGCCCAGCATTCCGGTTCTGACGAAGCGCCTCATCGCCGATAACGGTTATTATGAGGCCTTCAACCGCGACAATGTCACGCTTGTGGACATCAAAAGCACACCCATCGAGGAAGTTACCCCGAACGGTATCAAGGTTGGCGGACAAGAATACGAGTTCGATTGCATCGTCTTCGCCACAGGTTTTGACGCGCTGACAGGCGCGCTGACGCGGATGGATATTCGCGGGCGAGGCGGCATCACGATCAAGGAACATTGGGATGGTGGTGCGCGCACTCATCTCGGGCTGATGAGCAGCGGATTTCCGAACATGTACATCATTGCCGCCGCAGGTAGCCCCGCGCCGCTCTTCCAGCCGATGCTGCTCTGTGAAGAACAGATCGACTGGGTTGGCGACTGCGTGAAGTTTCTCGACAAATACAATTTCGATGCGCTCGAGCCGACACCTGCAGCCGAAGATGGCTGGGGCAGAATGTGCACAGAAGCTGTCGAAAGCACATTGTTCCCTATGACCGACAGTTGGTATGTCGGCCGAAACGTGCCGGGCAAATCAAGCACGGGCCTTTCTTACTTCGGCGGTATTGCCAATTATCGCAGGCTTTGTGCTGAAGCGGCGGCGAGCGGTTATCAGGATTTTGTGCTGACGACTTCTGCGGGAGGTTCGGGGAGCGCCGTCTCCTCGCATGACGAAACGCATGAGCGAGCACCGATAGCGGTCGCCGGCGCCTGAGCGGGCACGTTAGTCGGAAATTTCTGAACAAGCAAGATCGATCCTATCGACGGGTTTCGAGAATCCGAGCCGGGGCGATCCAGTTCCTCGAACGATAATTCCAGGCATCCAGATGCAAAAAACAATGGTCCAGGCTAGTGGACAATCTTCTTCCTTATCGTCACGCACGGCTGCGGTTCTTGGTGGTGCCATTCCCGTAGCCATCGTCGCGGGGCTTCTATATGCGGCCTTCTTTATCAAGCCCAGTGTGCAAACCGTTGGTTCCGTACCGCCGGTAATTGAGCGTCGGGATCTTCTGTTCAGCGTCGCAATGCCCGAGGACGACGCCATCTGGGCGGTGGGTGGTCAGGGAAAGATCATTCGCAGCAAGGATGGCGGCGCGAGCTGGACTTCGCAATCGTCAGGCGTCGGTAGTCATCTGCAAAGCATCGCCGCCTGGGATGGTGAACGTGCAGTAGCCGTCGGTAATGCCCTCACGGTTCTTCATACTGATGATGCTGGCAAGACATGGCACAAGGCGAGCGTGCCGACTGGCACGGAAGGCGCCAACAAGCTGATGCGCGTTCGCGTTCTGCCTGGCGGACACGCCAGCGCCGTCGGTGAGTTCGGTACGGTGCTGATGTCAGATGATTTCGGCGAAACGTGGCGTACCGCTTCTCCCGGAGAAGACGTTTCCTGGAACGATGTCGCTCCGACAGATGCGAATAGCGCGATTGTGGTCGGCGAATTCGGGCGCATCCAGATCACGATGGATGGCGGCGCTAACTGGACGCAAGCGGAAAGTCCGGTGCAATCGAGCTTGAACTCGGTTTACTTCCGCGATTCGCAAAATGGTGTGGCCGTCGGAACGGAAGGCGTCATCATTGCGACGCGCGATGGTGGTGCGACCTGGATGCAGGCACCGCAGATGACCCACCAGCACATTTTCGATGTGGTGTGGGATGGCAGCCGCTGGTTGCTGACAGGCGACAAGGGATTGCTGCTGGTCGGCTCTGCCGATGCGCAAACCTTTGTCGATCGATCGAGTCTCACTGATTCAGGCTGGCATACCCAGACTGCTGCGCGCGGCGGGCGTTACGCGCTTGCTGGCCGCGGTATCTCGATTATCGAAGTGCCCGACGAGGCCTCGCACAGCGGAGCAGACAAGTGATTAGCAAAGTATTGGACTGGTGCTGCCTGCATCGCAAAGCGTTCATTGGCGTCATGCTTCTCGTGACCGTGGTGATGGGCGTTTTTGCCTCGCGAGTGGAAATCAAGACTGTTTTCGGTGATCTGCTTCCGCAGAACCACCCTTTCGTCAAAGTGAACGATCAGTTCAAGCAGGCTTATGGCGGCTCGAACATTGTCAGCATCATGGTTGCGGTTGAAGAGGGTGACATCCTCAACCAGAACACGCTGGCGCGAATCAAGAAAATTACAGAAGCGGTCGCACAAATTCCCGGAGCGGATCCGTTTCAAGTGACGTCGCTTGCGTCCAAGAAACTCAAGGAAATTTCCTCTTCCACCGAAGGCATCGTTACGCGGCCCTTGATGTGGCCGAATCTTCCGAACAGCGATACCGAGATGGCAGACCTTCGGCGCGCCATCACGAACAATCCGCTCGTCTATGGCGCCTATGTTTCGCAGGACTTCAAAGCGGCGCTCATCACGGTCGATTTCTATGATCATCTGCTCGACTACGGCGTGTTCTTCGACAGCATTACGCGCATCGTCGAAGAGAGCAAAGCACCGGGCGTCAACATTCATGTCGTCGGCGAGCCGATGCTTTACGGATGGGTGATCCACTATTTCGGAGAGACCGAACGGTTGTTCCTCGGCACCATCGCAGCCCTCTTCGTAATCCTGTTCCTGATCGCGCGCACCTGGCACGGAACGCTCATTCCGCTGCTTGCGGCGGGTATGAGCGCTGTTTGGGCCATCGGCTTTGCGGGTGTGCTTGGTTACAACATGGATCCGCTGGTTGTCGTGGTCGCCTTTCTGATAACGGCGCTCGCCATATCCAATTCCATCCAGATCGTTCAGCGTTTTGATTACAAGCTGGCGGCGGGTATCGAAAACACTCCGTTTGACGCTGGACGCGCTTCTTTGAAAAAGCTCTTCCGTCCGGGAATGCTTGCCGTCGTCGCCGACGCCGGTTGCATGATCGTCGTTGCAATGACACCCATTCCAGTTTTGCAGAAGGTGGCTTTTATCGGCGGCTTCTGGGTGCTCAGCCTCGCATTTTGCGCGGTTCTGCTTCCCGCTATCGCTGCCACCTGGACGACCGGCGCGCGGAAATTCGTTCACCCCGTCAACCTGAAACCCGCAATGCATTTTCTGCTAAACGGCTGTGCCTATGCTGCGACGTCGAGGTTGCGTTATGTGGTTATCTCTGCCTCCGCGCTCATTCTTGTCGGCTCCGGCATCTATGCCACGAATCTGAAGGTCGGCGACGCCAACCCCGGCTCGCCAATCCTGAGAGCTGATTCAACCTACAATCTCGATGCCAAGGAATTGAACTCCACGTTCCAGGGTGCCGACCGCATGTTTGTGGTTGTGCAGGGCGAAAAGGGCGATGCCATCAAGCAGCCCGACATGCTCGACAACATGGAAAAATTCCAACGCTATATGGAAGCTCAGCCGGAAGTCGGTGGCAGTCTTTCAATCGTTGATGTGCTTCCGGCTGTAAACCGGATGCTGCATGAAGGTAATCCGCATTATCTCGAGACTGGGTCGGATGCGGGTGTGAACGGTGAGCTTGGCTATCTCTTCGTATCGGGTTCCGATCCGGGCGACATGGGACGCTATGTCTCGCCAGACTATCGCAACGGCTCAATCACATTGTTCCTGCGCGATCATCAGGGCGACACGATCCGCAGCACGGTTGCGCGCATCAACGAGTTCGTCGCCGAGAATCCGCTGCCGCAAGGCGAGTATCTCCTCGCGGGTGGCCTTGCCGGCGTGCTTGCCGCAGTCAATGACGTGATCCTTGCCGGGCAAATCGAGGCGATTGCCTTTGCACTGCTGATCCTCGTCTTCCTTGCTGCCGTTACCTACCGTTCGCTGGCCGCTGGCACATTCTTCATGATCCCGGTCATCCTCTCGAACACGCTGACCTTCAGCTACATGGCGTATTTCGGGATCGGTATGAACATCAACACGCTCCCGGTGGTGGCGTTGGGTATCGGCCTTGGCGTCGATTACTCGTTCTATGTGGTCGATGCCATCCGTGAGGAAATGCAACGGCACAGCGATCTCAAGAAAGCCATTGTTGATGCTCTGCACAGCGCCGGACTTGGTGTGTTGACCACGGTGCTGACGCTTGTTGTCAGCGTGAGCCTCTGGTCGATGTCGTCGCTGCGCTTGCAAGCTGAAATGGCCGCACTGATTGCGATCTGGCTGACCATCTCGGCTATCGCGGCGCTGATCCTGATGCCGGCGCTGGTCTATGTGTTCAAGCCCGCTTTTGTTGTGGGCAATTCAAAAACACAACGGGTGCCGAACGCGGCACTCGTCGGCGCTGACTGATTGGCCTCAGAAAATCTCGAAAGTTATTTGGTAGTACCCGACCTGGGCTGCCGCAACTCAACGATAGGGGGAGACCTGTCCATGACCACGATAAGGAAATCTGGATATCTACGCCGCCCACTTGCAATGACGATGGTCGCCAGCATGGCGCTCACCTTGTCAGCACCAGCCTTTGCCGACGACATCATCGATAGCATCAGGATCGGTGGGTACTTGCGCGGATGGACATCCTTCAACCTGCAAGACCTTCCTGATACACCCGAAAATGATCGCGGCGATATTTCGATGATGCGCGGCTCTCTGCTCGTCGATGCCGATATGACGACAGGGCCGATCGCATGGAAAGCCATTGCGCGCGGCGATCGGGAGTACAAAACATCTTTCATCAAGCGGCTTGAAAACCTGACGCGGACGAAAACACCGGGCGGCCCGGGCAGTCACGTCATGGACCAGTACAACCAGATCGAATTGCGCGAGTTTTACGGCGATATCGATCTCGGGGATCGTCTGAAACTGCGTCTGGGCAAGCAGCAAGTTGTTTGGGGCGAAAGTGATTTCTTTCGCGCGATGGACCTTATCCATGGCTATGACTATCGCTGGCGCTCTTTCCTCGAGCCTGAAAACGAAGAGCTGCGGAAGCCGCTCGTACTCATAAACGCGATGGTCCAGGTCCCTGAGGCCGATGGTGCCTTGCAGGTCATCGTTCGCCCCGGCCTCGATCGCGACAGAGACATTGGCAACACATACGACCTTTTTGGCGGTCGCTGGACGCCACAATCTTTTCCCGGTGCCGACTTCCTGAATGGCGGCGTCACGATGGCCTATGACTTCCATCATCCGAGCGGTGATGCGGATGATGTAACCGGCGGCTTGCGCTGGAAGGGTAATGCGGGTCCGGTCACTTACTCGCTCGCCTATCTACGCACTTTCAATCCAGATCCCATCGTCAACTCAGCTTTCGCCCCCTACCAGAGAGCTCCAGGCAATCCATTCGGCGACTGGATTTACCCGGAGATCAATATCGTTGGCGCGACGGCGAGTGGACAGGTCCCGGCAATCGACTCTGTTCTCAGCACTGAAATCGTCTTCTTCAAGGACGCTCCCTACAACGTCGGTCTGGGAACGCCAGGCAGCAAGTTCATGCCTGCACCTTATGGCACCGGAAATACGGTTCCGGGCTTTGGCGGTGTTATCAAAAAGAAAACGATCATGTCGATGTTCCGCCTCGACAAGCCGCTCAACCTGAAATCCACGCTGAATACCAGTGGTGACTCGTTTCTGTCATTCCAGATTTTCGACAAGTGGATCCTTGACTACGACAGAGCCGACGAGATCGTTGATCTTGCGGGCTACAACGCGCCCAAGGCCGAGCACTCGACAGTGATCACCGGCATCCTCGCTTTGAATTTTGCCGGTAACACGATCAACCCAACGCTCGCAGTGGGTATTGACCCTTGGAACAACGGCGGCTTTGTCATTCCGTCTGTCGATTTCGTGATCGGCGACAGCTGGCGTTTGAAGATCGAAGCGGATCTTTTCTTCTCCGCCAATGAGCGTCAGCCAAGCCTGACTTCGGTGAGCGGTCTCTCGGAAGACAAGTCCCACCTCTTTGGCTATTTCGCCAACCACAACCAGTTGATGTTCCGCGTGACGCGCCAGTTCTGAGCTGCGGCGTTTGTTCAAACCATAAGGAGTTATGAAAATGAATATCCTGTTCAAACGACTCCCAGCGACGCTGTTTGCGCTTGCGTCAGTGCTGGTTATCTATTCGGCGGAGGCGGCCGAGCTGAAAGCGGGCGATGTCATCAACGCGGCCAATTTCGATCAGGTCGTCAATGACACGTTCGAGGGTCATGCCGTTCGAGAGCTGATCACCGAGCGGGTCGAGTTTCTGATCAAGAACCACAATCTGCAGATTCCGCTGCGCGCCTCGGAAGAAATTCCGGTGCCGCAGGAAGATATCGAGAACACCCGCAAATATTCGGCGGATGTGAAGATGGACCCTGCGACCAAGGAAGTGACCGGCTATATTTCGGGAACGCCCTTCCCGGAGATCGACATCACCGATCCGCTCGCAGGCCATAAGGCGCTTACCAACTATTATTACCAGAACACCTATGGCAACAGCTTCGAAGGCGACTACTCCTTCCTGTTCGTCGATTCCAACCGCGGCCTTGATCGCCTGCAGAAGTGGTACACCTTCTCACTCAAGATGAAGGGTCGCCAGACAGGCGAGCCGGTTATCGGTGACGGCAAAATGGTCAAGAAACAGCTCCTTTTTGCCAAAGAGCCTTATGACATCAAGGGTATCGGCATCTATACCCAGCGCTACGACAGCCCGCAACTTGAAGACAACTGGGCCTATGTGAAGTCGGTTCGTCGTGTTCGCCAGCTCTCAGGCAGCTCGTGGATGGATAATCTCGCAGGCAGCGTGCAGCTTAACGACGAGTATGACGGCTTTGCCGGTCGTCCGAGCTGGTATCCGGACTCCAAGATCGTCCGTAAGCGTTGGGTTCTGGCGGTTGCCCATCTTCCGATGACGCTTGTCGATGAGAAGGCGTCGGACAATGCAACGAAGTTCCCGACGGTTGATACGACCAACAAGCCCTTCTCCATGCCGACCACCAATGTCGAATGGGAACCGCGTGAGGTCTATGAGATCGACTTGAAGATGCCGCAGGAGCATCCCTATAGCCGCCGCGTTCTCTACATGGAGACGAAGTTCCCGCGTATCTACAATGTCGAGCACTACGACAAAGCTGGTGATTTCGCGAAGATTTCCTTCGTCATGACGACGCCGATCAAGGGCGAAGACGGCATCGTCGCGATGACGCCGCGCCAGGGCCTCTGCTTCGACATCAAACGCCAGGAAGCCTGGGTCTATCTTCAGCACCTGAATGCAGTCGCCAACCGGGCGGGCGTCACCGAGAAGGATGTGACCCTCGGACAACTCGAGGCCGCCGCGAAATAAGAACGGCTAAACATCATCCGGGGCGGCGGACATAGTGCCGCCGCCCCGATTTATGGCCGCGCCCCCATCGGAAGGCGGCGCACCAACAGATGTCGAAGGTTGAAACCATGAACCAACATGAAACCAGAATACTCGTTGACGGGCTCGTGTTTCCCGAAGGTCCTCGTTGGCATGAAGGCCAACTCTGGGTTTCCGACATGTGGGATTTTTGTGTCTACCGCATCGGCATGGATGGGATTTACGAACGGGTGTGCGATGTGCCGCACAGACCGTCAGGACTTGGCTTCCTGAAGGATGGAGCGCCTGTCGTTGTCTCGATGATCGACCGCAAGTTGATGAAAATTTCTGGCGCCCAACTGGTTGAGTACGCTGACCTGAAGCAACTGGCGAGCGCCGATCTCAATGATCTGGTGGTAGATGATGAAGGGCGTGTTTATGCCGGCAACTTTGGCTACGACCTCTTTGGCGGTGCGGAGCATGCGCTCGGAAATTTGATCCGGGTAGATACAGACGGTTCAGCGCATGTTGTTGCCGATGAGCTTGATTTTCCCAACGGCGCGGTCATTAAGGACAGCGGCCGCACCCTGGTTGTAGCGGAAACATGGTCGAACCGCTTGACTGCCTTCGACAGGCATCAAGATGGCAGCCTGTCCAATCGTCGGGTTTATGCGGAGCTTGGCGAACGGTCGCCCGATGGCATTTGCCTTGATAGCGAGGGCGCCATCTGGGTTTCGTGCTTCAACACGGGCGAATTCATACGCGTTCTGGATGGCGGCCTGGTGACCGACCGGGTGTTTTATGAAAACAAACGCGCCATTGCTTGCCAACTCGGTGGGGAGGACGGGCGGACCCTTTTCTGTTGCACCTTCGCCGGCGAACTTGAAGACATCCACAATCGTAAACGCGCGGGAGCCATTGAGATGCTCCGCGTCAGCGTTCCCGGCGCTGCTTTTCAGGGAAGCTAAACAAATGTCCGAGGGAACAGCCGGGATGCGACGTGATGTGGGCGGGTGGGAAACGAGACTGACCGCTGAAA
>CAZLLB010000007.1:15870-29859 GCA_964560165.1 uncultured Parvibaculum sp.
TTCACGGCCAGTGGTGAATGGAGCGGCGTCACGCTGACGCATAGCGCCGAAGCGCGTGCACGCGAGATGCCAGACCAGGTTGCCGTCATTGACGGTGATGAGGCACTGACCTTTCGTCAGCTTTATAACAACGCGCTTACGCTTTGCGCGGCGCTGCATGAACGTGGGCTAAAACCGGGCGACGTCATCAGTTTTCAGCTACCCAACTGGCATGAGACGATGATCATCAATCTAGCCGCGAGCCTTGGCAGGTTCGTCGTAAACCCGATCGTGCCGATCTATCGTGATGCGGAAGTTGGTTTCATTCTTAGAAGCTCACGCACGCGGATACTGTTTGTTCCCGAAGAATTCCGGAGCATCAACTATGTGGAGATGGTGGAGCGCCTGCGCGCCGATCTTCCTGATTTACAGGATGTAGTGCTGTTGCGTTCGGACCGGAGCGACTATCCGTCATTCGCATCTTGGGTATCTGCCCCGGAAGGAGACGGTGCCGCAAAATTCGATGTGGTCAATCCTGACCCCAATGCAGTGAAGCTTCTGCTTTACACATCGGGAACTACCGGAAATCCCAAGGGCGTTCTTCATAGCCACAATACACTTCAATCTGAAATTGAGGCGGTTACGAAGTTTTGGGCATTAAAACCCTCGGATGTCGTTTTGATGCCGTCGCCAGTGACGCATATCACCGGCTACCTCTATGCGATTGAAATTTGCTTCGCCATGGGCATCAAGCTGGTGCTGATGGATAAATGGAACGCCGCCGATGCGGTCGATCTCATCTCCACTCATGGGGCGACATTCAGTATTGGCGCAACGCCATTTCTCGTGGAATTGGTCGCGGCGCTTGAAAATCAGGGTCGTGTTCTCCCCTCGCTTCGGCTTTTCGCTTGTGGCGGCGCTCCAGTGCCGCCAGATGTTGTGCGCCGTGCCGACAAAATGCTGCCCAACTGTCTGACCTTCCGGGTTTATGGCAGTAGCGAGGCGCCGACGATCTCTCTCGGTGTCTCACCGGGTGATCCCGCCGAGCTTGGCGCCACCACAGACGGTTGCATCGCCAATCATGAGGTCCGTATCGTCAGCCTTGATGATGGTCGCCTTCTGCCTGAGGGGGAAGAAGGCGAAATCCTGACACGCGGCCCCGAGCTGATGCTTGGCTATACACGTTGGGAAGATACGCTTGATGCCTTCGACGAAGATGGCTTTTTCAGAACCGGAGATATTGGCTTCGTCAGCCACGGCCACTACCTCACCATCAGCGGGCGCAAAAAGGATCTGATCATCCGGGGCGGCGAGAATATCAGCGCCAAGGAGATCGAGGACGTTTTGCACAGCCATCCACTCATCATCGAAGCGGCAGTGGTGGCTATGCCTCATCCTCGTATGGGTGAGACGGCGGCTGCCTATGTCGTGTTGCGGCCTATGGAGTCGTTGACGCTCGAAGAGCTTTCTACCTATTTCGAGACTGCAAAGCTCGCGCGCCAGAAATTTCCTGAGCATCTTTTCGTCGTTGACGAAATGCCAAGGACGGCATCTGGAAAAGTGTTGAAGCATGTGCTGCGAGCACGCTGCCGTGATGCGGCAGACCGGCAATGATTTCGGAAAGTGCAAGGCCGTAAAAGCTGTTCGTATATTTCAATTGATTGGGCTGAAAGCGCCCCCCGAGATGCGGCAAAGATTGAACGACAATCGCCGCAAACCCGCCTGCAAAGGCATCCCTCCCGACTTCCCCGCTAGTGTCCCTCACTAGCGGGGGCTTTTCGCATAGATGGAAAAACGAGTGAAGTGGAGGAGAGGAATATGACCAGTTATTCGATCAGCAGGTTTCCTGTTCCCGATCTGGCGGTGTTACCAGAGGATATAGTCGCACGCATCAAGGCGGTGCAGGAGAAATCCGGCTTTGTGCCGAATGTGTTTCTTGCGCTCGCTCATCGCCCTGATGAATTTCGTGCTTTCTTCGCCTATCACGATGCTTTGATGGAAAAGCAGGGCAATGTGACCAAGGCTGAACGCGAAATGATCGTGGTTGCGACGAGCAATGCCAATCAATGCCAGTACTGTGTCGTCGCGCATGGTGCGATACTACGTGTACGCACCAAAGATCCGCTCATTGCTGAACAGGTGGCGACGAATTATCGAAAGGCGGATATTACGCCGCGCCAGAAGGCCATGCTCGATTTTGCGATGAAGGTTTCAACGCGCGCCTATGAAGTAGATGACGAGGACATAAAGAAGCTCGGCGTCCACGGATTCAACGAGGAAGATGTTTGGGATATTGCTGCCATTGTCGCCTTTTTCGGCATGTCAAATCGGCTGGCGAATGTTCTGAGCATAAGGCCGAATGACGAATTTTACATGCTTGGGCGTGCGTAGCGCCTTGAGTGCCGTTGGGCGAAGTTCCCAGATTCACCGCGATTCAAACAGGGAGAGAAAGTATGACCACCTATGTCATTTTCACGCGCGAGAAAACCGTAGATGCATCACAGCTTGAGGTCTATTCGCCCATGGCGAAAGCCTCCATGGAGGGCCATCCCGTGACGCGGCTCGCGGCTTATGGCCGCCAGCAGGTGCTTGAAGGACCAGAGACACAGGGAACGGTCGTGCTGTCCTTCCCGACTTTTGAGGAAGCGCAAGCCTGGTACAATAGCCCGGCCTATAAACAAGCTTGCGAGCATCGCTTCAAGGGCGCGGAATATCGCGCCATCATCGTTGAAGGGGTCTGATCGCACAGTGGGATAAGCTTGTGACGAGGGCGCGGTCTATCAATCGCGCCCTCGCCATTTTTATGATGCTTCAGATCAAAGTTTCGCGCGTCACCCGGTTGCGCAAAATACCTATACCTTCGACTTCCAGCTCGATCACATCACCTGCTTGAAGGAAACGCCCGAGTTCCAGCCCGCAACCGCCACCTACGGTGCCGGAGCCGATGAATTCGCCAGCCACCAGTGTCTCCGACTGCGACATATGTGAGATGATCTGCCCAAAAGACCAGTGGGCCGAGCCGGTATTGCCCCGTGACCATTCTTCGCCGTTCACTCTGGCGATCATTGTCAGATTATCGCGATCAATCGAATCCGCGGTGACGATGCATGGGCCAATGATATTCCCCGTGTCGAAATCCTTGCTCTTGGTCGGCCCGAGCATGCCTTGCATTTCGATGCTTTGGGTGTCGCGAGCACTCACATCATTGAAGATCGAATAGCCAAAGATGCGTCTTTCGGCTTCTTCTGCATCGACGTTCTTGGTGCGTGCGTTGAGGAAGCAGCCGAACTCCAGCTCGAAATCGAGAAGGTTCGAATAGCCGGGCCAAACGATGTCTTCATCACTGCCGATCACCGAGTGGCGGTTTGCTTTGTAGTACAAGGGAATTTGGTACCAAACTTGTGGAACGCCGTAGAGGCCCCTTTCTTCAAAGTCACGCAAGGCAGCGACGGGGTCGGGCATATTGGCGGCAGCCTTCTGGCGAAGTGCTGCAAACGAGTTTTTGAGATGCTCTTCAAAGATCAGGCAATCACGTATTTGCGGCGGCGTAGGCAGCGGGCTTCGCAAGCGCAAGGTGGCCGGATCAATCGCACCCCAGTCTCCACCATCCCCGCTCTGGGCGCGTGTGAGGAGCGCGTGGGCTGCTTCAAGCCCCGGCTCCCCTGCTTCGATCAATGCCAACATTGACGAGAAAAATGGTGCGGCTGTGCCGGAAGTGGCTTCGGCTCCTCTGGCAAAATCGACGATGCGACCATCCGCACCTTCGCGCACCGCGCCGATCCATTCGCGTCCATCTGCATCTGATACGACTGTGACGAGTTTCATCTGTTTCTTCTCTTGCCGTTTTATCCAGCCGGCGCGGCGTCGATGAGTATGACGGCGATGAGGCAGGGCTTGTCGGTCTTGTTGATCCACGCGTGGTTCGTGCCGCGTTGCACGATGCAGTCGCCCTGACGAACCGTAATCTCTCCCTCTTCCATGCCCATGATTACTTCGCCGCTGATAACGACGAGATAGTCGATGGAGTTGGTTTTATGCATTGTGGGATGGAGGGCGCTGTCTTGCGATGTCGGTTTGTTGACGCTGCCAAGCTCACTGAAAATGCCCAGCGGATTGAAGCTCGTCTCGGATTCCGGTGGAATCTCGATTAGCCGAAAGATGCTGCCGTGTGGATCTGGATCGTGCTTCATGGGACGCAGTGATCGGTCGGCGGATCCTGAATTGTCGGCAGGGCTCTCATTCGTTACCCACAGTTCGCTGACGATAAGGCCGGGCCAGGAGGGAATGTTCGTGACGTTCTTTCCCTGATCCGCATAGAGGATGATTGATCTGCCTTCATCGTTATGGCCGGTGACAATTCGATTAACGGATGTAGCCATTTTCTAGCTCCTCGTTGTTTGCGTTCGAGTGTTGCCGCGTCTGTTAAATCTTCTCCACGTCCGTCACAGGTCTTCCGGCTGACGTGATGCAAATATCCAGTGACCACCCAACCTTCGTAAGGGCGATGCTTTTCCCGCCCGGTTGGCGCTGTGCCCGGAGCGCGATGTCGCAATAGGTGGGACCGCGTGGGATATTTCATGAATTATTAGTCACTGACTGTTGACTCATCATTCTTATGCAACCTAACATTCAAGCGAGAGGCGAGGGAAATGATTTTTCATCTTTGGGGAGACGGACATGGCGAGCATCGCGTCAGATGAGCTCAAGAATCTCTACAAGGGCTGGGTTGCTGCGATGGCCGCCAAGCCCGATATGTCGGTAAATGAACTCAGGCGTTTGTTCGGACATTGGGGCGACGTGACTGCCGATCCGACAGGTGTTGACTATATCGAGGTCGATGCCGGGGGCGTTGAGGCTATGTGGGCTATCCCGCATGGCAGTGCTGCAGACAGAGCACTTCTCTGTTCGCATGGCGGCGGGTATGTGGTGGGCTCGATGTACAGCCATCGCAAGCTCTTCGGCCATATTGCCAAAGCTGTCGGTTGCCGCGCACTGATCGTGAACTACGGCCTGGCTCCTGAAAACCCGCATCCTGGTCCGGTCAACGACATGGTTACGGCCTATCGCTGGCTGTTGGAACGTGAAGGGTTCAAGCCCGCGCACATTGCACTGACGGGCGATTCCGCCGGAGGTGCCCTTGCGCTCACGACGATCGCCAATGCCCGCAACCAAGGGTTGCCGTTGCCGGTGGCTACCATGCCGATGTCGCCTTGGGCTGGCCTCGACACTTCCGGCGAGACTTACGATACCAACAAGGACAAGGACGCACTGGTCTCGCGCGACACTACGATGGCGCTTGCCTCGCTCTTCATCGGCGAAAATGGCAACCCGAGCGATCCTTTGGCAAATCCGCTTTATACGGATTACTCAGGTTATCCGCCTATCTATATTCAGGTCGGGGGAGACGAAACTCTTCTCGACGACAGTCGCCGAATTGCCGAAAGCGCAAAGCGAGCGGGTGCTGAAGTGCGGATCGATATCTTCCCCGAAATGCAGCATGTCTTCGAATTTTTGGCTGGCACTGCGCCTGAAGCGGATGAGGCCATCGGGCGTATGGCGAGTTGGTTGCGTCCTCGGCTCGGGCTTGCCTGAGCTGCGCGCCAACTGAATTTGTTGTCTAGGGGAGATAATTGCTGTGACTAAAACTGACAGTGTTCAACATAACAAATCCGCCGGCGAGTTTGATGTACTTGTTGTCGGTGCAGGCTTTGCTGGCGTCTATCAGCTTCATCGTTTGCGCCAACTCGGCTTCTCGGCCAAAATTTTTGAAGCTGGTGGAGAGCTTGGCGGTGTCTGGAACGCTAATCGCTATCCCGGTGCTCGCGTCGATACGACGGGACCGATGTATCAATTTTCCGACGAAGGCCTTTGGAAGGACTGGAATTGGACTGAACTTTATCCCGGCGGCGCAGAGCTTCGGCAATACTTCAAATATGTCGACAAGAAGCTCGACATCAGCCGCGATGTGCACTTCAAGACGCGCGTGACGGGCGCCAGTTTCGACGAGGGCCAGCGCCGCTGGCTGGTCGAAACCGACAACGGTACGACGGCTCAACCCCGTTTCATCGTGTTGTGCACGGGCTTTGCGGCCAAGCCATATATTCCGCCTCTCAATGGTTTATCTGATTTTGAAGGCGTATGGGCTCACACGGGCTTGTGGCCGGAAGGTGGCATCGACTTCAAGGGCAAACGCGTCGGCGTCATCGGAACAGGCGCAAGCGCCGTTCAGGTGATTCAAGAGGCCAGCCGAGAAGCTGCACATCTCACCGTATTTCAGCGCACACCTATTCTCGCGCTGCCCATGCGACAAAGAAAGTTGGATGAGGCAAGCCAGAGCGAGATGAAGAAGGATTATCCGGCCCGTTTTGGTCGTCGCGCTGCAACTTTCGGCGGTTTCGACTATGACTTCTTCCCCCGCGGCGCGCTCGAGACGCCTGTCGCGGAGCGCATCGCGACTTATGAAGATTTGTGGGAGGAGGGTGGTTTTCCCTTCTGGCTCGGCACCTTCAATGATGTGCTGATGAAAAAGGAAGCCAACAAGACGGCCTACGAATTCTGGCGCGACAAGACGCGGGCCCGGATCAAGGATCCGGTCCTGGCTGAAAAGCTTGCACCTACTGAAGCGCCGCATCCCTTCGGCTGCAAACGACCTTCATTGGAGCAATGGTATTTCGAGATCTTCAATGAAGACAATGTGGCGCTCGTGGACCTGAAGGAGACGCCCATTGAGCGCATAACACAAAACGGCGTCAAAACGAGCGCGGGTCAGCACGACCTCGACGTGCTTATCGTCGCTACTGGATTCGACGCAGTGACGGGCGGACTCACGGCCATCAATATTCAAGGTACAAAGGGGCAAACGCTCAAGGAAAAATGGGCCGAAGGGGTCAAGAGCCATTTGGGTGTGGCGAGCGAAGGCTTTCCCAACCTTCTCTTCATTTATGGTCCGCAAAGCCCATCAGGTTTTTGCAACGGCCCGACCTGTGCCGAATTGCAGGGTGATCTCATCATCGATTGTCTCACTCATCTGCGCGAAAATAGCATAAGCCGGATCGAGGCGACGGCAGATGCTGAGACGGAATGGCGAGACCATAATCTCGAGGCCGTTGATCACACATTGTTTCCCTTGGCCAACTCCTGGTACATGGGCGCAAATATTCCGGGTAAAACACGAGAAATTTTGAACTATCCAGGTGGCCTTGATCTGTATCTGAAGAAATTCCAGCAGTGTAAAGAAAATGGCTATCAAGGTTTCGTTTTAAGCGAGTAAGACGAGCCCATAATATTTGTTCCGCGCCGTATAGGTGTTCGTTTGATGCAGGGATTACCTCAAACTTCATGGGCGAAGAACATGCGATTGATCGGGATCGAGTGGGGGAAATGCCTCCCACTCGATCTCTTTTTTTGTGGTTTGAATGGACGAATATTGCAGGTGGCATGAGACGCGTTTGCTACCATGTGCTACTTCTGTGGCCGCAATGGGCCGGAGGAACCAAGGTACTCCGGATGATAGAATTGCAGGGCGACGCTGCATCTGCCCTCGTACGAAACCGCAAGATGTCCGCTAGATGAATTCCAAAAGCAGCGCGGGTGAGATAGGGGGAGAGGTGAGAAATATCGCCAAGACCACGAAGGCGAAGCCCGCTGCCGCACCAGCGCGGCCTCGCAAGCGATTGACCCGCGAAGAACGCTCGGCCGATGTGCGCGAGGCTATATTTGCAGCGGCTACACGCGTGATCCGTCAGCATGGATATGAAGGTGCCTCCATCTCCCGGATCACGGAAGCTGCTGGCTTTGCTCAGGGAACGTTCTATCTCTACTTCGGTTCTCGGCAGGAATTATTCGACGAGTTATTGCCTCATGCGGGCAAGGAGATGCTGGATTTCATCAGCAAGCGTGTGCAGGGATCCAAAGACGTCTATGATCTCGAAGAACGTGGTTTTAGAGCGTTCTTTGAATATCTGGATGCAAATCCGGGCTTTATTCGCGTTCTCAATGAAGCTGAAACGGCCGCGCCGGTGGCGCATCGCAAACACTTTAAAATATTAGTCGATCGCTATCTCGTGGCACTGGATCGCGCGGCCAAGAATGGCGAAATCAAGCGGTTTGATCACGACGAGCTTGAGGCTGTCGCATATATAATGATGGCCGCCAGAAGCTATCTCTATTTGCGTTACGTCAAAGGCAACGGCGCGAAACGCAAGCTGCCTGAAAAAGTGGTCAAAACCTATATGAAGATAATGCGCGACGGGCTGAACTAGCCGCGTTTGCTCCATCTGATTTGTAGCCGAAAGACAAACGCAGGCCCGCTTAGCAAGGCGAGGGAACGACTTGGCTCGCTTGTCGGCATCCATGCCTGGCATCCGGCCATTGGTGGTGCGCAACGGGCTCTCAGGAATACGAAAACATCGAAGGTTGACGCATGGGGAGCGGGCCTTTCTGTGAACCAAACAATGAATACTCAGTCACTGACTATTGACTCATTTATTTCGACGCCTACTATCGGGGGTAACTGGAACTGAGTCCTTAAAGAGAGTTATTCCCATGCGATTTACCGACTATCAGACGTTGCAGTTTGAACGCCGCGAACGTGTGCTGACCATCACTTTGAACCGCCCTGAAAAGCTCAATGCGGTCGATGCTGAAATGCATGAGGAGTTGGCGCGTGTTTTCGTCGATGTGGCCAATGACCCCGACAGCGAGGTTGTGGTTCTGACGGGTGCGGGTCGTGCATTTTCGTCAGGTGGTGACATCGATTGGATGCAGAGCATGATCGACGAACCCGCGCTGTTTGAAAAAACGGCGCGTGAAGGCAAGCAGATCGTTTACTCGCTTCTCGATTGCGACAAGCCGGTTATTGCCAAACTGAATGGCCATGCTACGGGCCTGGGGGCGACCATCGCTCTCTTCTGCGACGTCATATTCGCTGCCGAGAATGCAAAGATAGGAGACCCGCATGTCAGCGTCGGCTTTGTCGCGGGCGATGGGGGCGCGGTGATCTGGCCGCAATTGATCGGTTATGCGCGCGCGAAGGAATATCTGATGACTGGCGATTTGATGAGCGCGGCGCAGGCAGCTCAAATCGGTCTCATCAATCATGCCGTTCCTGCGGATACGCTCGATGCGCGTGTCGATGAGTTTGCCGACCGACTGGCTCGCGGAGCAACAAAAGCGATCCGTTGGACCAAAGTCTCCACCAATATCGGCCTGAAGCAGCTTGCGCATTCCATCATGGATGCTTCCCTTGCCTTCGAGGCGCTTTCCAACATCAGCCCCGATCATCAGGAGGCGGTCAGCGCCTTTCGCGAAAAGCGTGCGCCGGTCTTTGGTCGGGGGGCGAAATAAGCGGAATGGATTTCACCGAACCCGATCACGTGCGCCATTTGCGGAACACGTTGACCCGCTTCGTCGAAAGAGAGATGCCGCGCTCCGCGGCAGCTCAATGGGACAAGGCGAACTATTTTCCGCGCGATGTATTCCAGAAGCTTGCAGAGCTTGGCGTATTGGGGCTCACAATACCTGAGGAATATGGCGGCACCGGGCGCGATATCCTGGCGACGATGGTCGTGATTGAAGAACTGTCGCGCCGCAGCCTCGCCGTTTCGGTGCCCTATATCATGGCGGCTTGCTATGCAGGGATGAACATCGAGGAATGTGCGACGGAACAACAGAAACGCGAGCTACTGCCAAAGGTCGTTGATGGATCCCTCATTTTTGCTTACGGCTGGACAGAGCCCGATGTCGGAGCGGATCTTGCCAGTGTCAAAACACGTGGCGAGCGCGTCGGCGACATGGTGCGCATCAACGGAGCTAAGCGCTTTTGCTCGGGCGCAGCAATGGCGGACTATATCTATACGCTGGTACGCACTGGCCCCGAGAGCGGAAGATACAAGAATCTCTCCTTGGTCATGGTGCCGCCGACCACTCCAGGTGTCACCATTACGCCCATCGAAGGCTTGGGCATGAAGGGTGCAGCCACTACCGACGTGATTTTTGAAAATGTAGAAGTGCCGTTTGCAAATGTGATCGGCGGCGAGGCGGGTTGGGATGCGGGCTGGCAGATGATTGTCGGCTCTGGTCTTGATGTCGAAAAACTCGAAGTCGCGGCCATTGCCGTCGGCATAGCGCGTGCTGCGCTTGATGATGCCTGGGAATATGCGTCTGGTCGGTCGCAATTCGGCAAGGCAATCAAGAGCTATCAATCCATCCAGCACAAGCTTGCGGATATGAAGACGCAACTCCATGCTGCTCGTCTGATGCTTTATCATGCGGCATGGATGGCGAACGATAAGCAGGGAGCGGGTGTCGAGACGTCAATGACGAAACTCTTTGCGACGGAGGTGGCAAAATCCGTTGCGCTGGAAAGCCAAACCATTTTCGGCGCCTATGGTTACGTGAAAGATTTCGACACTGAACGCTATGTGCGCGACGCGTTGCTTTTGCCGATCATCGGCGGCTCGTCAGCCGTTCAGAGAAACAACATCTTCAAATGGACAGACGGGAGGATGTGAGTTGAGTGGTATCAGCCTGAACGGAAAAACGGCCCTGGTTACAGGTGGCGCCAGCGGCATCGGCGCATCTGTGGTGAATCTTCTGCGTGAGTTGGGGGCAACGGTGTGTGTCGCCGACAGCAATACCGAGCTACCGCGCGGCAACAATGAACTCGTGCTTTCAGGCGATGTGTCCTTGCAGCAAGACACGCAGCGTCTGGTCGCCGAGGCTATCGAGCGGATGGGTACGATCGACATATTGGTCAACAGTGCGGGAATTGCAGACACGATCACGGCGACGATTGATCAGGACGTGTCGAGTTGGCAGCGAATTGTCGATGTCGATCTCACGGGCTCCTATCTCATGTGCAAGGCCGCAGGTGCTCATATGGTGGCGCGGGGTAGTGGTGCCATCGTCAATATTGCATCAGTGGTCGGGCTTGGTGGATTTCCCCGCCGTAATGCTTATGGCGCGTCCAAAGCGGGCCTCATCATGTTGACGCGCTCGCTTGCCTGCGAATGGGGCAATGCAGGTGTGCGGGTTAATTGTGTTGCGCCGGCCTATATCCGCACGCCCCTTGTCGCCTCACTTATCGATGGCGGCAAGATTGACGTTGATCGCGTGGAGCGCCGCACACCGATGGCGCGTATGGGCGACCCATTGGAAGTTGCACGCGCAGTTGCTTATCTCTCTTCGGATTGGGCCTCATATGTAACGGGTACCACGTTGACGGTGGATGGAGGCTGGATGGCATTCAGCGGCGCGGGGGATGTCGCAACGGCTTGATATCGGTGGAGCTTTTATTCCCTTTCTCCACCTACCCTCCTCACCATCCTCCCCGGACGAAAGTGAGGAGGGTCTTCAATTATGATTGAGTGCTATTTGGCTTTCACGTTGGCAGGTATTGTTTTTGTACCTTGATGTCGCGATGGGTTTGCCACGAATTTTTGGCGCGCCGCGCTTCGAAAATAGTGCGCTGTCGGAATTTTTTTCTGTACGCGCGAGAATTTTCGGCCTCGATCAACAGACGAAACCCGTGCCTACAAATTGCTAGACCGCATAATGACGGTGGGACATAGTGAACGCCGATGCAGATGCGAAGATCACCGTTTGTGCAGAAGATTTATTCTAACTTAGAGCAAAAAATTTCTGCATAGGCGCTCCGGGCTGCTTTACGCGTGGGAGGACGTGCCAAGTGGATATTCGGAATGTGAGGCAGGCTTGGGAGTCCTTCGTTGAAGGAGGAAAGCCGCAGCCGGGAGTGAGAGATGAGGTCGTGGAATCGTGGAAGCGATCTCACAGCCACAAAATCAATCTTGGGCAGACCAAAGCGGAGGTCGTTGGTGAGGCCGAGCTTTTCCGGCGTCAGGCGGAAAACAACGCTTTCATGCACGCATCGCGCTCGGCCCTGAAGAACTCGCGCAAGTTCCTTGCCGAAGCAGGATCCATGATGATCCTTACGGACAAGGCAGGTGTGATCATCGAGACAGAAGGCGATCAGCGCATCATGGATTTCGGACATGAAATCCATGCCGTTCGAGGCGGTCGCTGGACGGAATCCGACACAGGCACAAATGGTGTAGGCACAACGCTCGCTTTAGGGCGGCCGATCATGATTCATGGTGCGGAGCATTTTTGTCCGAGTTTTCAGAGTTGGACTTGTGCGGGAAGCCCCGTTCTCCACCCCGTGGATGGCGAGGTGATCGGGTCTGTCGTGATCGCTGGGCCGGTAGAGAATTTCAATCCACACAGCCTTGCACTGGCTGTTGTTGCGAGCGAGCAGGTCGCAGCGGAAGCTGCTCGTGAGGCGCAGCGCGACCACGAGATTCTTCTTCGCCATTTCATGAGCAAGCGAGCGCAATGGTCAAGCGAAGAGCTGGTCATGCTGGACAGGCGCGGCATGATCGTCCATGCGACGGAGCGCGCGTTACGAAATATCGAACGACAGAATTCCGAAGTGGTGTTCAAGGGGGCTATGCCAGTACTCAAGTCAGCGCCTTTTTCATCCTGGCGATCGCGTCTGGGTGAAGTTCTGCCGAATGCCAACGTGGAGCTCGTCGAGCAGAATGGCGATGGTGTGGGGGCTGTGCTTGTGTTGCGCAACCGCAGGCGCAAGTTGGTTACGGGGTCCTCTCATCTCGAAAGGGAAAAGATCGTCGATCTGCCGGAGATTCGGGGCGAAAGTTCGGCCATCAGAGAAGCCAAGCAACGGACCATCCAAATGGCCGCGAGTGGCGCGCCGATTTTGTTGACGGGTGAGACGGGTGTCGGCAAGGAATTGTTCGCTCGCGCCATTCATAGTGTCGGCGCCTCGACGGGGCCATTCGTGCCGGTCAATTGCGGTGGGCTACCACGCGAGCTCATCGCCAGCGAGTTTTTCGGCTATGCCAAGGGGGCGTTCACCGGTGCGCGGGAAGAGGGCGGCATCGGCAAGATTGAAGCAGCCAACAATGGTGTCCTCTGTCTCGATGAAATTGGTGAACTGCCGCTTGAGTTGCAAACCTATCTTTTGCGCGTTCTTGAAGACGGCATCATCTATCGTGTCGGGAGCAACGAGCCGCGTCAGGTCAATATCCGTCTTGTGGCGATGACCAATCGCGATTTGCGGGCAGAAGTCGAGGCCGGTCGGTTCCGGGCGGATCTTTTCTACCGGATTGCCGTGTTGCAATTGCCTATCCCAGCGCTGCGTGAGCGAGGGGAGGATATCCTGCTGCTGGCGGAGCATTTCATACAAACTATCTCGCAACGTCTCGGCCGCGCGGCGCCGGGTTTGAGCGAAGAGGTCAAGGCTACATTGTTGCGCTATCCATGGCCCGGCAACGTGCGTGAATTGCGCAATGCTATCGAGAATATGCTGCTTCTATCAGGCAAGGACTGCATTCAGATTTCTGATCTTCATCCCGATCTTCGTCTCCATACGAAGACGAATATGCCTTGTGCGGTTTCGACGCCGGTCATGCTGGGGCAAGATATGAAGTCGGTGGAACGGGTGAACATCGAGACAGTCGTGCGTGCTTGCGATGGAAATCTCACGCGTGCGGCCAAGAAGCTGGGGATTGCCCGCTCCACACTCTATCTCCGTCTGGCGTCCTATAATTCCGTAGATGCCAGCAACGCCTGAATTTATGTCGCGACCGAGCATCGGACGACTATCGTTCGATGTCCGTTCGGCGGACATTGCAAAGGCCTTCTCTCAAAACAGATGAAACGCTTAAGCCATTGAATCAATGGCGACAAGCCCGCATCCCTGCCTATTGGCACGATCCATGCGCCTGCCTATCGAGCCTGTCGGAAGGATCGAGGGAGAAGCATGGCATTGCGGGGTAGAGGAGGCGGAAGCGCGGCCTCTCCAGCTCTTGCGGTCATGCCACCCATGCAAAACGCATCAGGTTCGCAAAGGCAAAATCTTCTGCAATTGAAGCAGAGACGAACAGGGTGAGACGATGTCCGAGAAACGGAAATCAGTGATAGACGGGAAAGATGAAACCGCGAGCTATGATGCGATTATCATTGGCGCGG
>CAZLLB010000008.1:0-28760 GCA_964560165.1 uncultured Parvibaculum sp.
TCCTCGTTCTCGACGCAGCCGACCGCATGCTGGACATGGGCTTCTCGCGCGACGTGAAGAAGATCATCGCCACCATGCCCAAGCAGGGCCGCCAGTCGCTGCTCTTCTCGGCGACCATGCCCTCTTCCATCGAGGCGCTCGCCGCCGAAATCCTGCGCAACCCCACGCGTGTCGAAGTGACGCCGGAAGTCGTGACCGTCGATAAGATCGAACAGCACGTCCTCTATGTCGATCAGAAGCGCAAGCGCGAGCTGCTGGCCAAACTGCTGGAAAACGCCGATCTCTCGCGCGTCATCATTTTCACGCGCACCAAACATTGCGCCAACCGCGTGAGCGAACAGCTCGAAAAAAGCGGCGTGCCGTCTGAGGCGATCCACGGCAACAAGTCCCAAGGCGCTCGCCAGCGCGCACTTGAAGCCTTCCGCACAGGTGCCGCCCGTGTGCTGGTCGCCACCGACATCGCCGCGCGCGGCATCGACGTCGATGGCATCACCCACGTCATCAACTACGAGTTGCCGAACGAACCGGAAAGCTACGTGCACCGTATCGGTCGCACCGCGCGCGCGGGCGCGAGTGGCATCGCGCTCTCCTTCTGCGATGGCACAGAGCGCCCCTATCTCAAGGCGATCGAAAAGCTGACGCGCCGTTCGCTGGCCGTCTATGACGTCAGGCCGCTGATCGGCGACACGCCCTCCGCCGCTTTTGCCAATGAGCCACGTGAAGAGCGCCGCTCGAACAACGGTCGTCCCAAGCAGGGCCAACGCAACGGCAAGCCGCAAGGCAACCGCAAGCCGCAAGGCGGCGGCCGTCCGGCGCAAGGCGCGGCGAAGGATGGCGGACGCCCCGACGCGATCAGCCGCAACCGGCCGGGCAGCACGGCCCGCAAGCGCATCGCTGGTGAAGCCCGCGGCATGCGCTGAGTAGCACTTCACTCCGATCTGGAGTCATCGTCGAACATTTCATGCCCGGTTTGCGAATAGCATTCCGGGCATGATCCGTTCAAACGTACAGCCAGATCTCGCGCCTCCGGTATCGCCAGCGCCCAGAGAAAACTACGCACCCGAAACATGGTTCGGCGTGCCTGTCTGGTCGCGTGCCGTCATTGATCACACCGCCCTTAATGCGCGCCTCCTCGAGGCGGTGGTACGGCTCGAATCCGAAACGCCATCGATCCACCGCTCCAATGTCGGCGGCTGGCACAGCACCGCCGATCTTCATCGCTATGCGGACTTCACGCCGCTGCGGCGTATCGTCGAGCGGGCATCCCTTGGCTGCGCACGCCATCTCGGCTTCGATTTCGACAAGGCCGATCTGGTCTTTCAGGGCATGTGGGCAAATAGCAATGGCCCCGGCGACTACAACAAGTCGCATATCCACCCGAATGCGTTTCTCTCCGGCACCTATTACGTCAAGGTGCCGCCTGAAAGCGGCAACATCGAGTTCTACGATCCGGTTCGCGAGCGCGCCATGTATGCCTTCCCCACAAAGCCAGAGGCGGTGACACGCAAGAAGGTCGAATACAAATGCCACGACGGCCTGCTGCTGATCTTCCCCTCATGGCTTTCTCATTCGGTGCAGGCAAACCGCAGCAATGACACGCGTATCTCCATCGCCTTCAACATCGAGGTCGCACCAAAACGCGGGCCACGCCCCCTATAGGTCAACACCTGTGAGCTTCGCCGTCTCATCCCAGAGACGCTTGGCAGATACGTCGTCCTGCGCCTCGCGCGTCGGCGTCGCCGGGCGGCATTTGTAATAATAGCTGCCGCTGACATCTGCCACCTCGGGCGCAGAGGCCAGATGGATGATCGTCTCCGCACCCTTTTCCGGTGAAATCGCAAAAATCTTCGCGACGCCAAATAGCGGTTGCAGAAGCCCACCGCTCTGATCTCCAAAGCGCGTGGCGACAAAGCCCGGATGCAGACAATTCACCGTGATGCCAGTGCCTGCCCAGCGTTTTGCCAACTCGCGTGTCCACAGAATGTTGCAGAGCTTCGACCGGCTATAGACCTTGAAGCCGCTAAAGGATTTAGCCGATTGCAGATCGTCGAAGTCGAGACTGGCGCCACGATGCGCGCCTGACGCCGTGCTGACGACCCGCGCCCTGCCCGCCGCCCGCAAGCTCTTCTCAAGACCGAGCGTCAGTACGTGATAGGCGGCATGGTTGGTCGCGAACGTATATTCCAGCCCGTCCTCGGTAAGCTGGCGGATATTAAAAAGCGCGCCCGCATTGTTGATCAGAACGTCGATCTTCGGCTCCGCCAGCGCAATGCCCGCCGCCAGCCGCTTCATCTCGGAAAGACGCGACAGGTCGCCGTAATGGACCCGGTGCTCAACATTCGGCGCCACCACTCTCAGGCGATCCAGCATCGCCTCGGCCCGCCCCTTGTCGCGCGCAATCAGCACGATGCGCGCGCCCTTCTCGGCGAGTTTCAGCGCCGCCACCTCACCGATCCCCGATGTCGCGCCGGTAATGACGACTGTTTTTCCCTGCATGGCAATCTCCTGTGAGCGAACCCCCAGCCTATCCCATCCAGGCTCCATCCGATAAATATGTAAGGCGCGTTGGACGAAACGCTGCCTGGTGCGTTACCCAGAAGCACCCCGGCGGACGATCAGGAGCCCCCTTTTGACACTCGACCAAAGCCTCTCCTTCGGCATCATTTGCGCAATGATGGGCCTCTTTATGTGGGGGAGGTTGCGCTACGACATCGTTGCAGCGCTCGCCCTGCTCGCCGCCGTCCTTGTCGGCATCGTGCCATATGCCAAGGCGTTCTCAGGCTTCAGCGACGACATCGTCATCATCGTTGGCAGCGCACTCGTCGTCAGCGCGGCTGTGGCGCGCTCCGGCGTCGTCGAGGCGGCGCTGACGCGCTATGGCTCGGGCATTACATCGGTGCGAACCCAGATGTTCGTGCTGGTCGCCGCCGTGGCCGTGCTGTCGGCTTTCGTCAAGAACATCGGCGCGCTGGCCATCATGATCCCCATCGCCATTCAGATGGCGCGGCGCTCGCACATCTCGCCCTCGCGTTTCCTGATGCCCATGGCCTTCGGCGCGCTGCTCGGCGGGCTGATGACACAGATCGGCACCTCGCCCAACATCATCGTCTCGCGGCTGCGCGGCGAAATGACCGGCACGCCCTTCTCCATGTTCGACTTCACGCCTGTCGGCCTGATCCTCACCGTCGTCGGTCTGGTCTTCCTCACGCTCTTCTATCGCCTGCTGCCCGAGCGTCACGGCCTTTCCGGCGCCATGGACGAGGCGTTGGAGATTGACAACTACACGACTGAGGCCGAGGTGACATCGGAATCCGCCGTACTCGGCAAGACGGTTGCAGACGTCCACGCCCTCTCCGAAGGCGGCGCACTTATCACCGCCATTCTGCGTGGTGGCGACAGGCGGAGCAAACCGTTGCCCGACGCGGTTCTCCAGCGAGGTGACGTCTTGCTCATCGAGGGCGATCCGCAGGCGCTCGATCGCGCCGTCTCCGGCGGTAAGCTCAAACTGCATAGCGACAAGAAAAAACAAAAAGAAGACGCCGAACCCGGTAATGAAATCGGCGCTATCGAAGCCGTCATCGGCCAGACCTCGCCGCTGATCGGCATGACCGCGCAAAATCTCGCCATGTCCGAGCGCTTCGGCGTCAACCTTCTTGCGGTGAGTCGTACCGGCCAAAGGATCACCGAAAGACTGAGCGAAGTCATCCTGCGCTTCGGCGACGTGCTGGTGTTGCAGGGCGATATGAAGCGTCTGCCCGATCGGCTGCGCGACTTCGGTTGCCTGCCGCTTGCCGAGCGCACCATCCGCCTCGGCGATGTGCGCACGGCAATCGTGCCGGTGCTTATCCTCATCGTCGCGATGGGCCTCACCGCCTTCGGCATTCTGCCGGTCGCCATCGCTTTCTTCGCCGCCGCCGTCGCCATGGTTCTCTTCAAGGCGCTGCCATTGCGCGAGGCTTATGACTCTGTCGAATGGCCGATCCTCGTCATGCTGGCAGCCCTGATCCCGGTCAGTGAATCGTTGAGTAGCACCGGCGGCACGATGCTGATTGCCGACTGGCTATCCAACGTCGCACGGCATTTGCCGCCCTATGGCGCGCTTGGTCTCATTCTGGTGGCGGCGATGGCGGTAACGCCCTTCCTCAACAATGCAGCCACCGTGCTCGTCATGGCGCCCATCGCCGCGAGTTTCGCCAGCGAGCTCGGCTTCCGCCCCGACGCTTTCCTGATGGCCGTCGCCATCGGCGCGGGCTGCGATTTCCTGACCCCCATCGGGCACCAATGCAACACGCTGGTCATGGGGCCGGGCGGCTACAAGTTCAGCGACTATTCCCGGCTCGGACTGCCACTCTCGCTTCTTGTCGTCGTGACCGCCGTACCGGCGATCATGTATTTCTGGCCGCTCAGCTAATCACGCGTCGCGATAGTCGATCTTCACCACCTCGATCGTCTCCGGCCCGCTCGGCGTTTTGACCTCGACTGCGTCGCCTTCCTCCGCCTTCAGCAAAGCGCGCGCAACGGGAGAAATCCAGCTCACCTCGCCGCGGTCGATATCGGCCTCATCGACACCGACAATGCGGATCGTCTTTTCTTCATCCGCCTCGTTCACATAGGTCACGGTCGCGCCGAAGAAAACCTTGTCGCGATTTTTCTGCTGCGCCGGATCGACGACCTCGGCCACCTCCAGCCGTTTGGTCAGAAAGCGTATGCGCCGATCAATCTCGCGCAGCCGCTTCTTGCCATAGATGCAATCGCCATTTTCCGAACGGTCGCCATTGCCCGCCGCCCATGAAACCGTCTCGACCACCTTGGGCCGCTCGACACGGCGAAGCTGAACCAACTCATCGCGCAGGCGCGTGAAACCTGCCGGCGTCATATAATTCTTCACACCTGCGGGCAGCGCCTCGGGCGCTTCGATGTCGTCGTCTTCCGCGTCGGTTTCCTTGGTGAATGCCTTGCTCATTGCCATCCTTTGCGCGGCCCACATCCTCGAACAGACAGCATAGCTGTTCCAGACGCGGCTTTGCGAATAGAGTGGCGTACCGCTCAATCTGGGACACGCCCATGCAGAAACGCCTCGTCGGATTGGCTGCCGCCCTCGCCCTGTGCGCAAGCTTATCCCATGCCGATACGCCCGCTCCCGCGCCCGACACATGCGAAGTCGCCTGCACCTATCGCCAGGGCGACGGCGCGAAGCGTATCGTCAGTTGTTACGAACGCACCGACGCCCGGCAATGCACGGCCATCGCCGATCACAAGAACATCAGCGATGCCTATCCGGCAAAAATGAGCTGCGCAGCAAAGCTCGTGCCCATCTGCAAGGAAGCGCGGGAATTCTGAAACTTCTATATCCGGTCAGCTTCGCTCAAAGCCCGCGACGAACGGCTCCGGCAAAATGCGCGGCGCTTCCGGCTGGAAGCGGACGCCATCAGGCATATGGACCGTCGATGTCGGCACGGCAAGCTCGCCGCCATGCTCGCGCACGATGGCTGCGATCTTCAGCAATATGTCTTCCTTGACGTTCATGTAGTCAACATAATCGGTGCTGACGGTGAACGCGTAGAGGAGGAGCTTCAGCGCAAAATCGCCGCAAGTATCGAGATTGAAGACGAAGAAATCATGCTGGATACCGGGATGCTCCGACAGCATCTTGTTCGTATCGGCAACGATGGCCTGCACCTTCCCGATATCGATATAGCGCAGATGCAGATGTTCCTGAATCCGGCGGCTCGTCATTCTGGAATGGTTGATCAGCACCGCCGTATTGAACAGCGCATTCGGCACATAAAACGGCCTGCGGTCGAAGCCCATCACGCGGGTCGCGCGCCAGCCGATATTCTGCACCTCGCCCATCACCTCGGTGCCGGGCATGATGATCCACTCGCCCACCTTGAACGGCCTGCTCGCATAGATGGTCAGCCCACCGAATAGATTGGCGACCAGCCCCTGCGCCGCAAAGCCGATGGCGATACCACCTATGCCACCAAAAGCCAGAATACCCGAAATCGAAAAACCAAGCGTCTGCATGGCGACAAGGATCGCGGTAATGATGATCGCCGCTCGCACCAGCTTGCCGATGGCGTCAGCGGCCGTGGGGTCGAGTTCGCGGCCCTTGCTGCGGGCATCGGCCTGCAAGCCCGCCTCTATCCGGCCGACAGCGCGCAGCATGAACCACACGGCGACCGCGATGACTGCCACATCGCGCATGGGGGAGAAGAACTGCGAGAGCAGCGTGAAACCACCGTCACGCGTGAGCAGGCCCACCGCCGCCGTAAGGCCGATGATCCACACAGCCCCACGCAAGGGCGGGATGAGCGATTCAAGAAACACCGAGCGCCAGATATGCCCGCTCGCGCTCGCCCGCGCGGCATAGGCCCCTAGCACTTTATTGATGAGGGCGTTGGAAATCAGCACGCCCAGAACAATGACGAATGTATAGACGGTGCTCGACCATGCGTCGTAATGATCGCCGACCCACCGGATGATTTCAGTCGAGTTCAATGCATCTCCTCTGCCCCATGGGGATCAAGCTCGGCGGACATGGGCGTCGTGCGCGGCAGGATCTGATAGGGCTGCTGAAGGTCGTTGGGAATTTGAACGCCAATGCCCTGTCGCCGTAGCGCATAGGCAAACGCACCACTCGCGCAAATGGCGAGAAAGAAATAGAGCCCCGCTGGACCGATCGCCGTCATAGCGGCAGCACCCGCCAGCGGACCCATGGCCGCACCGGCTGAATAGACAAGAACCAGCGCCCCACTCGCCGCAACGCGATCTTCCGATTCCAGCCGGTCATTGGTATGGGCTACGCAGAGCGGATAGAGCGCGAAGGTGAGCCCACCGAACAACCCGCCAAGCACCAGAAGCCAACGGCCGGGCGCGCCGAAAATGGCGATGCAAAGGCAGACGATAGCTGTCGCGCCGAAAGCCGCCGTGATGATGCGGCGACGATCGAAGAGATCGGAGAGCCGCCCTATTTGCCACTGCAGAACGACGCCGCCGAAAATCACGACGCTCATGAAGATAGCGGTGTCGGAGAGGTCGAGGCCGATCCGCCGGACATGAATCGCGCCCAGCGCATAAAAAGCGCCGAGCATCACGCCGGTAACAGCGGCTCCGGCAATGCCAAGCGGCGAGACTTCATAAAGCCGCCGGATGGTGAGACGCGACCTGTCCGTGAGCACGGGACTCTGCATGCGCGTCAGCACAACCGGAATGACGGCAAGCGAAAGCAGGATCGACGCTGCCATGAAAGGCAGTGACGGCATTGTCTGGCTGAGGTTCAGCAGGAATTGCCCCGCCGCCTGCCCCGAATAAAGTGCGATCATATAAAAGGCGAGCACGGAACCGCGCGTTGCAGGTTCCGCCCGTTCGTTGAGCCAGCTTTCCAGGCAGACGAAAACACCCGCCATACAGACGCCATCGATGAAGCGCAAAACCGCCCAGACCGTCGCGCCTTCATAAATCGCATAAGCGAGCGTGCTTGCCGAGAAGATCGAAACGAAAGCCGCGAAAGCCCTGATATGGCCGACCTTCGCGATGAGCGCCGGAGCCCGCAGCGAGCCGATGGTTAGGCCCACAAAATAACAGGTCGCGACAAGACCGATCAGCACCGGCGTCACGCCAGCCGCCGCCAGCCGGAGGCTGATCAGCGTCGCGAGAAACCCGCTGCCCGTCATCAATATGAAGATGGCGACAAGAAGACTTCGCACGGGAAGCATGGCGTTGAGCATCACGCATCTCCGACTGTCGCTGACATGACTTCGACATCGAGAAGATC
The DNA here is from genome assembly GCA_964560165.1 of uncultured Parvibaculum sp. Lineage (GTDB taxonomy): Bacteria > Pseudomonadota > Alphaproteobacteria > Parvibaculales > Parvibaculaceae > Parvibaculum. The sequence goes on from CAZLLB010000008.1 coordinate 7,778, forward strand.
GAGTTCACGAACCGATTCACGTGTTCCCGGAATCTGTGTGCCTCGCAGCGAGTGGCCCGCTGTCTCCACCACGAACAGCAGAGCGACGCCACCCAGCGCGCAAGCGCCCATCATGAAATATGCGGGCACCATATTGCTGCCGGTAACGTCGATCAGCCATGCGTTGATAGCAGGTGCCGTGCCGCCGAAAAGCGAGGTGGAGACGTTATAGGCAATGGCAAATCCCGCGAAGCGAACATGCGTCGGAAACATCGCCGGGAAAGTGGCCGATATGGTCGCCAGTTGCGGCACATAGAGCAGGCCGAGCAAGGCGAAACCGATAACGGCACCCGCAAGGCTATAGGCCATGAGGTGATAGAGCGGCACCGCCATGATGAAAATGCCAACAAGCGAGAACCACCAGAGCGGCTTGCGCCCCACCTTGTCGGAAAGCCAGCCGACAAAGGGCAGGAACAGCATCATGAAAAGCATGCCGACGATCGGAACAACAAGCGCCTGCTCCGTCGTCAACCCCAGATTGACCGCGAAATAGGTCGGCATGTAGCTCAGCAGCGTGTAGTTGACGACATTCAGCGCCACCACCAGCCCGCCCAGCGAAAGAAGCGGCCGCCAATAGCTCGTAAACAAATCCTTCAGATCGCTCCTTGGCTCCACCTCCTGCGCGCCGACGCTTTCTATCTCCCGGAAGACCGGCGTGTCCTGCATCTTCGAGCGCAGATATATGCCGATGAAACCAAGCGGCGCGGCCACGAGAAACGGCAGACGCCAGCCCCAGTCGTGCATCGCGCTATCGCCGAGCATAACCGAGAAGCCGAGCATCAGCAGCGCCCCGAGCGAGAACCCGCCCAACGTGCCGAATTCGAGAAAGCTGCCGCAGAGGCCGCGTTTCTCGTCGGGCGAATATTCCGCCATGAAGGTCGCCGCACCTCCGTATTCCCCGCCCGTCGAGAAACCCTGCACCATGCGCAAGCTGACGAGCAGGAGCGGTGCCCAGAAGCCGATTTGATCGTAAGACGGGATCAGACCGATGCAAACGGTCGAGGCCGACATCATCAATATCGTCAGAGCAAGGACTGACTTCCGACCTAGCGTATCGCCGAGCGATCCCCAGAAAATACCACCGAACGGGCGCACCAGAAACGAAACGGCGAAAGTCGCCAACGCAAACAGCGTGGCCTCCTGCGTGCTTCCGGGAAATAGAGCGGCGGAAATATAGGTGACGCCATAGGCATAAATGCCGTAGTCGAACCATTCCGTCGCATTGCCGATGGCGGACGCCGCAATCGCGCGCTTTAGAACGCCTGGCGGTACAGCCTCCGGCGATCCCGGCACCACTTCTTTGCTGCCAACAATCATGGAGCTTGCGCCGCCACTTTATCCTCAACGGAGCGGATCGGCCTCACCTCACGCGCTGCAATGAAATCGGGGCGGGGTGCCTTGGCACACAAGGGGTCGCCTAGCCTGTTCGAGACGGCATTGAAGACCATGAAGGCGTTGGCGCGCGGGAAAGGCGTGATATTGCCGTTCGAGCCATGCATGGTGTTGCAGTCGAAGATAATCACGGTGCCCGGCTGACCGGTCGGCGCAACGATGCCATGCTCATGAGCAAGCTCGGCCAGAATATCCTCGTCGGGAATGCCGTATTCCTGCTTCTTGAGCGAAGTCAGGTAATGATTATCCGGCGTATCGCCCACACAGGAAATGAACTGTTGATGCGAACGGGGGATCAGCATCAACGGACCGTTATTGGCATTATTGGGTGCCAGCAGAAGCGAGATCGAAATGGCGCGCATGCGCGGCATCCCATCTTCCACATGCCATGTCTCAAAATCGGAATGCCAGTAGAACTCCTTGCCCTTGAAACCAGGCTTATAATTGAGGCGCGACTGGTGAATATAAACATCGTCATCGAGCAAATATCTGGCAATGCCCGCCATGCGCTGGTCTGCGGCAAGCCGCGCGACGGCGACGCTTTGATCGTGGATCTTGAATATAGAGCGCAGCTCGTCGCTCCCCGGCTCGGTGATGAGCGTATCCGGCTCGAGCCGCGATGGGTCGGCGAGAAGCGTCCGCATTTCGTCCAACAAAGGCGCCAGTTCATCTTCCGTAAACAGATTTTCAAGAACAACGAACCCCTGCTCGTCGAATTGTCTGGTCTGTTCGCGCGTCAGCGGCGCAGTTGGCGTCCATTCGCCGTAAAAAACCGGGTCCGCACGCGGCAGCAATCGAGGCTCCGAAGTTATGCGGGATGGATAAGGGTCGTGCATGGAAATTATCCTTGAAGAAATTTGACAACCGGCAGCGGCAGCAATCACTCAGCCGCAGGCATGTCCGCTTCGGCGGGATAAGCGCCAGTTTCGTCATGCACCTCCCGGCCGGTGACCGGCGGATTGAAAACGCAGACGGTCACGATGTCGGTTCTGGGCCGCACGATGTGGCGATCATGCGCGTTGAGCGCATAGAGCGTGCCGGGACGCAGCTCATGCGTCTCACCCGTCCCCAGATCCTCGATCGTGCCCTCCCCGCTCGTAACGAAGACAGCCTCCAGATGATTTTTGTAATGCATCCGGATTTCCTGCCCCGCATAGAGCGTGGTGATATGGAATGAGAAACCCATGCCGGCATTCTTCAGCAGAAGCCGCGCGCTCTCCCATTGCGCCGTGACGATATTGTCGGTCGAGGCTCGCACCTCATCCAGTTTGCGTATCAGCATGATTGGTTTCCTTATTCGGCAGCGAGGCTCGGCGCGGCGCGCAGCGCCAGGCGGACGCAGCTTTCAAGAATGTCCAGCCCGTGCGCAAAAACATCGTCGGCAATGATGAGCGGCGCGAGAACCTTGACGATCTCTCCATGCGCGCCGCTGGTTTCGATGATCAGGCCGCGCTCGAAAGCCGCCGTCGTGATGCTGTCGGCCTTTTCGCCGGTGCCCACATCGAGGCCGCGGATCATGCCCCGCCCTCTCGTCGAGAGGCCAAACTCATCGGCAATTTTCTGAAGCCGCGCTCCGAGATAATCGCCACGCGTTTTCAACTGCGCCTCGAAAGCGCCGTCGCTCCAAAAATGATTGAGCGCCGCCGTCGCTGTCACGAAGGCATGATTGTTGCCCCGGAACGTGCCGTTATGCTCGCCCGGCGCCCATTGATCGAGTTCGGGGCGGAAGAGCGTCAGCGCAAAGGGAAGCCCCATGCCTGAAAGCGATTTCGCCATCGTCACGATGTCGGGCGTGAAGCCCATCTTCTCAAAGCTGAAGAAGCTTCCCGTACGCCCGCAGCCAGCCTGAATATCGTCGATGATGAGCAGCGCCCCATGGCGCTTTGCGATGACGGCGACCGCGCGCAGCCACTCCGCCGATGCGGCATTGAGACCGCCCTCGCCTTGCACCGTCTCAACGAGGATGGCGGCAGGCTTGTCCAGACCGCTGGACGGATCGGCGAGACGCTGATCGAGCAGCTTCGCCGTATCGATGTCGGGGCCGAAATAGCCATCATAGGCTTCGTGGCTGACATGGGAGAGCGGCACGCCCGCGCCGCCACGCTTCTCGCTATTGCCCGTGCAGGCCAGCGCGCCCAGCGTCATGCCGTGAAACCCGTTGGTGAAGGCGATGACGAGTTCGCGGCCGGTGATCTTGCGCGCCAGTTTCAGCGCCGCTTCCACCGCATTGGTGCCTGTTGGGCCGGTGAACATTGCGCGATAAGGCAATTCGCGCGGCTTCAGGATCAGCCTCTCGAATGTCTCGAGAAATTCGGCCTTGGCTTCTGTGTGCAGATCAAGGCCATGCGCGATGCCATCCTTGCCGATGTAGTCGAGCAATGCCTGCTTCAGCACCGGATGATTGTGCCCATAGTTCAGCGTCGAGCAGCCTGAGAGAAAATCGAGATAACGCCCGCCTTCGTCGTCATGCATCCAGACATCTTCGGCGCGGCAGAACTGGCGCGGCAGGGAGCGGGCATAGCTGCGAACCTGCGACTCCATGCGATCATAGATCGCGACGTCAGGCAGGCCGCGCGTCGGCTGAGGCTTGATAGTCATGATGTCTCCTTTGCGGTCGTAACAAACGGCCCGATCGACACCAGAAATTCGGTGTCATGCGCTCCCGCGAAGTGGCGATCACGCTCGAATATCGGACGTTTGCTGAAAGCGGCGCCGCGACGCCGCGCGAAGGAACCGAATATCGCCCAGGAGGCATCATTCGTTTCCGTGACTGTGGTTGTGAGGCCGCATATGCCTTGCGCAGCGGGGCGCGCCATCAACTCGTCAAGCATCCGGCCACCAAGGCCGAGGCCGCGAGCGGAAGCCGCCACAGCCACCTGCCAGACGAAAAGCCGATCAGGTTCCGAAGGCGGCCTATAGGCCGAAATCCACCCGACGATCTCGCCGCTCAGTTCCGCGACGACGCAGGTCTCAGCGAAATGCGTGCATTGAAGCAGGTTGCAATAAGCAGAATTGGTATCGAGCGGCGGACAATCACAGATCAGGGCCGTAATGGCTGGCCCGTCTTCCGCGTCTGGCACCCGAAAAACAGCCGACTCTTTGTCCAGCGCTTCCGGCAGATTGATTCCAGTGGCTCGAGCCCGGATTTTGTCTCGGTCGTGGCTGGAAATTGCTTCTATCCTCGAAGTTATTTCTGGTGCCGCAAGGCGGCATTTGTCTTAACTCCGGGCGGAGCCTAGCTAATTTAGCTTGTTTATCAACGTATTTTTCAATTTTTTTGTAAATGCCAAATGCCTGAACTTCAGAAAACTCAATAAAATCCTTCGGTTACGGAAGAATAACTGGCCTTGGCAGACGCCCCACAAAGCATTAGGTCTTGCGCATGGACGAGCACATAACCAACGCAACCTTGCGCACGATCAGACGCATTTTCCGGGCTGCAGACCGGGGCGGTCGCCGCCTCGCTGTCGCGACCGGCCTCACCACCTCCCAGATGCTTGTGTTGCAACAGCTCGACCGCAGCGGAGAGACGACCCCCAGCGCCATAGCTGCAACACTTCAGTTCGGGCAGGCGACGGTAACGAACCTCGTGGACCGGCTCGAGGCAGCGGGCCTCGCCACACGTACGCGCAGCGAACGCGATAAACGCCAGATGCTCATCAACATCACGGACCAGGGCCGCGAGATGCTGAACATCGCGCCAGACCTTTTGCAGGAGCAGTTTCGGGGGAAGTTCAATCGCCTGGCGCTCTGGGAGCAGGCCATGCTGCTGTCGGCTCTGGAGCGCGTTGCCGAATTGCTCGACGCATCCGACATCGACGCCGCACCACTGATCGATTCAGGCGCCATCGACCGCTCGGTGGACCCATCGCAGCAGTAACGACCACCCATCGTCGCTTACTGAAGCGAAGGCCGGTGGCGTCGGATCGCGTGGATTTATTTGGTGGGCGCACCAGGATTCGAACCTGGGACCCGCTGATTAAGAGAATAGGTTTGGGGGCTTCGCCGACCTTCTCCACACCCCGCCACACCCACTCAAGTTATTGTTTTTCTTGACGAATATAGATTTCGCCCTACGCTGACCGACCAACGGAGGACGCCATATTTCGCCTCCACCTGCTTCCAATATGCTTCCAAAAGTGGAAAGAGAACGAAATGGTAAAGCTCAGCAAGCGGACAATAGACGCCCTTCCCAAGGCGGAGAAAGACACTTTTGTCTGGGATGATGAGCTCAAGAATTTTGGCCTTCGCATCTCCCCCTCAGGCCGCAAAACCTTCCTTGTGCAATACCGCTCCAAGGGCAGAACGCGCCGCGTTAAAATCGGGCTCTATGGGACCCTCACCGCCGACGAGGCCCGCGCCCAAGCTCGACGCATTTTAGGCGAGGTCGCTCATGGGCTCGATCCCGCCGACGATATCGCCAAAGACCGCAGAGCCCCGACAGTTGCCGATGTCTGCGACCGCTTCCTTAGGGAACATGCCACCATCCGCTGCAAAGCCTCCACCGCCGCCGAATATCGCCGCTTGGTAGAGCGTGAGGTGAAACCCCTCTTCGGCTCGCGCCGCATCACAGATGTCACCCGGCCCGATATCTCCAAGTTGCAGTATGACATGCGGGAAAGGCCATTTCAGGCAAACCGCCTTCTCGCCCTACTCTCCAAAATGTTCAACCTGTGCGAGCTATGGGGCTTGAGGCCCGACGGGTCCAACCCCTGTCGCCTTGTCCCCAAGTACCGGGAGACGCCGCGCGAGCGCTTCCTGTCACCTGAAGAAATCGCCACTGTTGGCCGCATCCTCGATAAAATGCAGGCAGAGGGAAGCGAAACCAAAGCCGCCTGTGACGCTATCCGCCTGCTTATCCTCACAGGGTGCCGCCTCGGGGAAATCCAAACACTTAAATGGGAATATGTGAAGCCGCCCTACTTCATGCTGCCAGACTCTAAAACGGGCGCAAGGCGCATCCCCTTTAGCCAAGAGGTTCAAGCCGTGCTCGATACCATCGAACGCGTCCCCGGCAACCCTTACGTGCTTGTCGGCTTTAAGGAAGGCCAATATCTGGCAGACGTACGCCACCCTTGGGGCCGGATCCGCGAGAAGGCAGGCATAGGCCCTGTCCGCGTCCATGACCTGCGCCACACCTATGCCTCCAATGCGCTCGCCAATGGTGTGCCCTTGGATGCCAATGGTGTGCCCTTGGATGTTGTGGGCAAGCTCCTAGGCCATACGCAGTATCAGACAACAATGCGTTACGCGCATCTCGCAGACAGTCATTTGCATGACGCAGCCGCCCAAGTCGCCAAAGGCATCGGCGCGGCCCTGATGAAAACGAACGCCCCCGCAGCCCCCGAACCCACACCGGAAAATTTGGTTCATTTGCCTGTGGAGGGTTCTAAAGCGGAAGCCTCTAATTCGAGGCCGGAAAACGTAGTCCAGTTCGTACCTAGGAGCCGCCGCGCCTAAAGCCGCCAATTCATAACGAAGCCATAGAATATGCTCCCTATCTACGTAGGGAAAAAGAAACGCGTCCCTATGTAGGGCCAAGGTCAGCAAGAGCATTTAGGACGATAGAAAATCCTCTACAGACGTAGGAGTTGCGGCACCGTCCGAAGGCTCAGGTTTGACCATTTCCCGTACCAAATCCCGTAGGTAGGTTTCGATAAGCGCGAGCTCCTCGTTGGTCACGGGCAAAGGGTCAGGCAAATCTGAAAACACAATCCATGCCTCACGTTTTAGCTTTGCCATTTTCCACACATCTCAAGTCAGCATGCCGACAAGGTACAGTTCGAAAATTGAGCTTCGGAGACAAACGACCGAATCTCTTTAAAGTCGCGGCACTCGCTTCTCCGGCTACGGAGAAACTTTATAAAATCAGGTTGTAAGTGATTTATGCCCTTCCCTACAGAATTCAGCCATTGGCCAAAACATCTGGAGTCCGGGGCCTTCTTCGACCGCGAAAGATATCAGGTGTCTTTGACGGTTGAGCAAAAGGCGTTTCTTAAGCAACTTTTTCCAGGTGAATTTATTAAAGAGATTGCCGACCGCTATTCGTTTGACCCAAACACAACCCTCATTCGTCGCGCGCTATTTGCCGCTACAAACTCATTCCTCCGCAACTCACGCATCCGACACCAACGCAAAACCGGCCAAATACGAGAAGCCCAAAAGCATCGAGAAGAAAAGCTTAGGGCCATAGACGAATTTATCGAACTCTTTGACATAGAGCCCGACTATGAAGCGTGGCCAGTATCACCGCCAGAAAATCCGACTCTCCTGAAACTTGAGCGCCTCGTGCTCAATGCAATGGAACATCAAGACACAGACCGCGCGCTCTCGGAAGTGTGGAATTTTCGTAAGCGCCTCTCGACGCTCCGCGAAGATATTGCCGAGATGAGAGTCATCGCGGAGCACTACGCAACGTCAGACAAATCGCCAACACGCGGACGGCCGATCAATGTCAGTGACTTCCGCTTTGTTGCGACACTCGCCCATTTTTGGAACGAAGACCTCAATCGGTCAGTTACTCTCGATACCTACAAAGGAGAAGGACTCACCGAAACCTTCAGGTTCATTCGAGATTGCGCTATGCCGATCAATCACCTCGACAAAAAAGAATTTGGCAAAATTTCGAACAGTCAAATCACAACAATGATCCGCAAGTACCGAACTGAAAAACCCGCATGGGAAAAGAGCTTGCAGAAATTCGATGTTCCACTGCCGTTTTAATGCCAGTGCTTTAGGCTGACATCACGCCGATCTCCTCCTAGCGTCTCCAAATCGCATTCAACCTTTCGCAGTCCCACTGCTTCGAAAGGAAAGACCGGAGACAGTGCAATGGCAGACCAAAAACATAATCCCGAATACCTTGACCAGCTCTTGAATGAACAGGAGGCGGCCAAGTCCCTCAGTTATAGCGTGCGCGCCCTTCAGAACTGGCGTTTGCGTGGCGGCGGGCCACATTACGTCAAGGTATCCGCTCGCTCTGTCCGTTATCGCCGCCGCGACCTGATCCAGTGGATTGAGACCAGGACCCGCTCGAACTCTTCCGAAGTGAAACAGCACTAATCTAGTTTTGCCTCTGCGGGAGTTGGTAGCCCCGCAGGGGATTTTGGGGGCGGAGCCGGGGCGTTAGCCTCGGCCCCAAACCGCCCCCGCTGCTCAGGCGGGCTAAGCCGCCCCCAAAACAAACTGCTACCGCGCACGAAGTGCGCAACCTTTCTTAAAATATAGGAAAAAGGACATGGGCAATAATCCGTGCACGGCAACCTCTGGTCAAATTTCCCTCGACGGCATCGAACTTACCGACGAGAGAAAAACTGATCCCGAAAATACAGATATCGATCAGTAGACAGATCAACTTCCTTCTCAGAATTGAACGTAATTCCAAGAGGGGGGTCCTTGTAACACCCCCCTCTTCAATGACATGGCGCAGACAGGAGTACACCCAATGTATCAAGTCCTCTATTCCGGTTACGACACTTTGGACGTTGCGTTTAAAGGCGCATTTCCCGACACGGTTCTCAAAAAGCTCGAAGCCGCCCGCGCCGACGCTGAAGCATCTGAGAAAGACCAACTAACCCGAATTGGTCCCGACAATTTGGACGTCCACGTCAAACCCAATGGCCGCAGAGGCGGTTATCGGTATGTCTTCGACAACGGACCTACCGGCGCAATATTCGCCGCCAAGGCAAACACCGACCCGCAGGAATGGAACCTCTTTGTTTCCGTCCGCGCTTTGCGCTTACTAACCCTTGAATATACCGACACAAAAAAATGGCTGCACGAAACTATGGCGGCCATGGGTTTTCGAACCACAGAAATCAGCGTCAACCGCATAGACTTTGCCGTCGATATTCTCGCTCCCAATTTCAAACTCGACATTGCGAACTTCATCGCCCCTGCGCAAGCCAAGGCGCGACCTTATTGGTCCAAAGAAAATTGGATCGAAAACGAGGTCAATGCACCAAAGTCAGTCTTACGCGGACGAAGATTTGAAAGCGTTACGATCGGCACAATGCCGAACCGCCAAGTCATTGTGTATGACAAACGCCGCGCTTCACTCGACAAACGCGAACTCTATTGGTTCGATGCATGGAGATTGGACAAGAACGATCCCGTCGCTCAAGTCTGGCGCATCGAAATCCGCGCCGGACGCGACGCCCTCGCCAAGCTCACAATCAAAAGAAATTTTGAATCCATAGAGGCCGTCGCCAAAGATTTTTTCATCAAAACTACCGAAGAAATCCGCTACCTAGACGGCTCGAGCGACCAAAGGAACATTTCGCGCATACCGTCTCACGCCATATGGACGTTACTTCAAGATACATTGGCGAACCTCTCAACAAATTCCATACCTCCACTCATGGAAGCCCGTGCCCTCGAAATACTACGCAAGGAACGCCAAGACATGGCGATCAAGCAAGGATGCGGAAACCTCATCAATGCAATAATTCTGGACGGCGTACCGCCCGAGAAAGTCGCGAACTACTTCACGCACTTTGCTCGAAGCATCGTCGCAACCTATCAAGCTAAATTAGGTGAAGAAAATTTCCTGAGCAAAGCGCACGATGTTTACTCAAAATCCAAATTTCTTTTGCGGTCCAAGCATCATTCAAGAACTAGTGATCATCTTTGACGGCATCGCCTTTCTTTTCGCACAAGCAAAAGAATGCGCCCATCGCCTGCATCGTCAGAAGGCTAGCTGCCACTCCTACACAGATGAAGCATCCAAAATATGAGACAATGATAAATCTTGAGCACGAAATGCAACTAGCTATCAATCAGTCAGTCGCGAAACGGAATCAAATTTCCGAACCACGCTCCGCCTTCCTCAAAGTAGAAGCCAATAAAATCGTTGCGAGCAAATTTCCTATGCTGCGCGTCGAAATTAACTGATCCCAATCCGCCATCTTTTTCGACCCACACCCTCCAAACAACCTTCAGGTTGTGGTCGCTCGCAAATTTCTCAATAAAGTCACGTCGGATTACAGCAATGCCACCTAAGAACGCCGGACTATCGAAAAAAACAAGTGTCCCATCAGGAGCCAGAAAGACATTGGACCATCCGCTTTGTGGACGTAAATTTAGTTCCGCCAGCAATGCGGGATGTGGCGTCGAGAAATCGACATCTTCCGAAACTCCGCTGTTATCGTACTCACTATACTTAGGTGAATAACTCTCAGTTATTCGGCCAAATTCGAAATCGGCTGCCTCATAAGAGAGCAGAAATGTCTGCGCTGAAGCTTGATGACGGAAGCTCCTCTGGCCAAAAAATGACGCAGAAGACCAACTATTTTCAAATACATCGTTGCCATTTTTTTTGATCTTTTCGGAAGTCAGAGATTTCACTTTTTCTAAGTCAGCTTGAGCGACCAAGATCAATTCAATATCGAACTGTGCACTTCTAAATGGGTCGGCAGATTCAAAACCTTTCATGTAGTCGTCGCTTCTACAAAAGTATTTCTGCAAACACCATTGATCTCCCTCTGAATCCGATTGGATTAAAATTTGCACCGGATCAGGAATATCTTTTAGATTTTTTGTCCAAGCCATATTACTGGCGGGACGCTTGGGAACAAACTTCATCTCCGGTACACACATCGCGTCCGGTTTATGCATTAGGATCGGCTTGCTAAACGAGCTACTCAAATATGTTGCATCAATGTCGGCACGTTGGAAATCTTCGAGACGTGTCAAAACTCTCGGCCTCTGCCCCCAATCCACATACCAATGATGGTCCGCTAGATATCCGACTAACTCCGCGAATGCGATGTGCTGATACTTTTTGCCAATTCTCTCAACATGATGGTCATGCCGACTTCGAGACCTTCCCAAACGATTTTTTTCAACATTTTCGTGCAACGATTGTTGCCAACCAAGTTCTATCGTTCGATTGAATACCCAGAATTGCCCTCTCTCGAGAGAGAACATTGGAATGTCGTCGCCTCGAAATTTGTTTAATGGCTGAAGACGCCTGTACTCCTGCTCCAAATCTAAAGGCAACAACTCAAAAAGCGATTGTTCTACCTCTAAGAAGCGAGCTTCAAGTGAGAGCTCTGGCGTATTCGGATCGTCATTTCCGCCTTCAGAGTCATCGTCCTCTTTTACGGACTGCAATAATTTGGAAGGCCCCACCGTCTCCCGAAGCTCAGATAGTTCGAGAATTTCAGAATGAAGCCTCTGAGCTTCTGCATCAAGGCCATCAACCTTATCCCAGAATAGCCTCACTTCGTCCTTTCTGAGCATCGGCTGGCGATCACCACGAACAGAATCCGAAAAATGATTATCAATTCCCCCCATGACATAACGCCCAAAGTCACCAGCCATCGCTGGCTTCTTGCCATCAAAGGGCATGCTGATATAGCCAACAACGGAACTGAATATCGACCTCGCGTCCTCACTGTGTCCTACGATTTGTTCCAAACTCAGCCAATCGGATATCGGAGCTGACGCATATGGGGGCGTAGACCTCAGCACTAAATCCTCATCGATACCGGCCTTGTAGAATACGGCGTGACTGACGATGATTTGAGCATAGCGCCTCGTCCATGCATGGCGCTCCACCGGTAGCTTTTGGAAAACCATGCGATCGGCTGCAAGTGCGGCAGCTTTCAGCACAACCAAATTTTCGCAATAAAGAACGCCCGCCGACGCAGCGGCCAAGACTCGCTCGCGAACGTAGGAGTCATCCCAATCGGCAAACTCATTTATTAGAAACTCAATCACGCTAGGAAATTTAATAAGCAAGCTTGCCAATGCTTTTGTCGCGCAATCTCGCAATTCCCTATCTGTGGTGGATGTCATCAAAGCGATTGCTATCGCCACCTGATGAACTTTCTCCATTTCAATCTCAGATTTCGGGGCAACCCAAGCCCAATCAATCAGCTGATGAACTACAGGCCAGTCATCGCCATGAATTTCGGCTTTTCCAACCAAATAGACCGACCAAGTAGCATCTCGCACACCGAGATCTAATGATGCCAATTTTCTTTTCAAATAAGATGCGTTGATAGGACAATCCGATAACGGCGCCATCACCAACAATAAGTCAAACCAGCGCTCATCCTCAATTGATGGTTGTTTATCGTTGATGGACTCACGTTCTCGCTCGAGCAACTTTACTGTTTCTTCCGTGATGGCGTGCCCATGTCGCCAAACTAATGAATCTAAAAATTCATCCACCGATATAGAAACTTTTTGGGTGAAATTGTCTGTCAAGTGCGGGATTTCACAGCCTAAGCGAACTGGGGTTAGAGCAAGAAGTGCAACGCGGGGGCCCGAAAATTCATTAAAGCGCTCGCTGGAAAACAGATAACCGTACTGACCATCGCTCATAAGTTCCTTTGCAAGAACCTCGGTGGTCTTGCATCTACTAAGAATTGCATCTGCAAAGAAATAGTCGCTGAATTTTTGGAATCCAAAAGATACACGTTTCCCGGTATCCGAATCCGCATGAGGAAAATCAAGTAGCAGGCCTTCGTCTATGAGGCGCGGCAGAAGGCGCTCACTCTGTTTTGCCGGTGGTGCCAGATCGACCACGTCTTCACAAATTTTATGCACTCGTTCGTATGCAACGAATTCGCTTCCCGACGTCGCCATTTCAAGTGCTAGCATTTTCAGTATTTTAGGAATTTTCTCATCATTCAATGAAATGCGATCAAACCCCTTCGCGACAAGGTTTTGCTCCACAGCATCCAGCCAGAATGACATCAGAGTAGCAATGGAATCCATACCGCGCGGGAACGAGGTCAGACCCGTAGCTTTCATGTGGTCAACCGCCGTTGAAAGAAACAATGGATTGTAAAGAATCTCACTCAAACCAAATACTGGGGCAGACGGGCGCTCAATTCCGTTCCTGTCGAGATACTCTTTTGCGGCCTCCCCAAGATGCCCCTGAAAGCCGTAATGCGAAATTTGGGGCATTTCCAACCCACCACGTATGCAGAGATTCCGGTAGGAAGAGCGGATGGAAACACACAGTGCAATGCGATTGAATTTCCCAATCTGCGCAATGAGGCTTGGCAAGCCAGCTTCCCATCCGCTGGCATTATAACTTTCATTTATTCCATCAATCGCTAAGAGAACCGGACTCCCACTCGCGAGCGCTGCGCTATGGAGCGCGGATAAAAAAGTCTCGAATCTAATGTCGCCGATATCCAAATAACGCAGCAATTCGTGCTCCGGTCGGTCGCCATGATCCAGAACCCTCGCTGGTATAAATAGTGCGGGGTTACCACCATCTATGTGTGCTTCCACTTCATTAGCTAGTAAATGTGATTTACCGACCCCTGCAGCCCCATCGACAAGCAATGTGGGTTGCCGCAGCAATTTAATTTCGAGCGAGGTGAACTCTGAACCAGCTGCTCCTATTTCTGACAAAAAGCGGTCTATTTTTCCTCGAATTCCGTCAGAGTATACGTACTTGAACTCACTTTTTCCGGCGTCTGCACTGACAGGTTCTATTTGCTCATACTGAGCATCATTCAACGCTCGATAAGATTCGTCGTCATATCTGATTGATGCACATTTACTCAAGGTTTCCGACAATAAAGGCGCGTATAAATTGTCACGATCACAATTCAGTAATGAAGTCTTTATTTCCTCAAGACGCAAAGAGAGACTGATAAAGTGCTCCGTCAGCTGATCTACTTTGTCGACAGCCTTCGTCAGCGACTGAAGAACGCTTATGGCGTCAGTCACACATTGAGAAACATGCGACATACGACGCTTGAAACCCTCGTCCCGACGCAATGCTTGAATTGTATTCGCTATCCCAACGGCAACGTGATCACTCGGGCGATATCGTTTTCCGATGTAAGCGAACGATCTAGTCAGCTGACTTTTAAACCACTCATCGCTTAATGTTTGATCATTAAACCAATACAGACGCATACCTGCATAAATCGTATCATTACGTTGCAATCTACTTACAAAATAGCTTTCATCCCACAACTCTATTGAAATTGACCGGTTGAGCTTGGCGGCTTCATCGCTGCACCATTTCTTGAATCCATTCCACGCTTTCGTTTGAGTCTCGTTATCTCCCTCGGCGTGCCCCGATAGATTTCTAGGAACAGCAACATAATAGCGCTCTAGCTTGGGGAAGTTTGTCAGCGCGCTTCTATAAGATTTCTTGAGTTGCGAGACTTCGGATGTAGAAAATGAGTCTGGAAAATACTTGCTCTGCCACCCCCAAACACGTCCATCCGAAAATTTGACAAGTATCTCAACGCCACCATCAGCTCCGGGCCCGCGATTTTCGATTGAGAAATAATCTGCAGGAGGCTCAGCAAGCACCATCTGACGTGTGAGCTCTTCAAAACCGTCATTCTGAGAACTACGGTGCTTACGGATATTGCGGAAGGCTATGTCTGGGATGATCAAGACAAACTGCTTTCATTTCCAATCGATACAATCAACGCATCACATCTTCTCTATTTACCAATGCGCCTCTCGACACAATTTTTATTTCTAAATTGTGTCGTCTACGAATGATCTCGACGGGTCCATTTACTCATTGGAACAGGATTTAAACCAGCCGACTGACGACTGACAGGTTCTGAATTTGCAAGCGAAAGCCCCCACGACCGCAAGGGCCTTCGAATTTCCCCGCCTTCTTCCAAAATGCTTCCAAAATCGCAAACGACGAAATCGCCCCGAAGGGCGATCATCGTTATACATTGATTTTATTGAGTTATTTGGTGGGCGCACCAGGATTCGAACCTGGGACCCGCTGATTAAGAGTCAGCTGCTCTACCAACTGAGCTATGCGCCCGCCGAGGCCCGCACCTGAAATTCAGGCGAGGCCGGGTGGGAAGCCACCAATCCCATCAAGGGAGGGCTGCTAATAGCAAAGGATGGGGGGCCTGTCCAGCAAGCATCCGGGCCGTCGCGATTCATTAGGAAATCAGAAGAAAATCGGCTCCCTGACAGGCCCGAATCGTCGCTCCGCCTACATCCCCCGCCTACATCCAGAGCGACGAGGACGAACCGCGCCCGATCTCGAGGTTGCGATGGATATAGCAGCTCATCAGCAGCCCGAAGGCGAACATCAGCGACAGCATGGCCGTGCCGCCATAGGAGACCAGCGGCAACGGCACACCCACAACAGGTAGCAGGCCCATCACCATCGCGGTGTTGATGAAGACGTAAAAGAAGAAGCTGACCGAAACGCCAAGCGACAGCAGCCGCCCGAACTGGTTGCGGCATTGCAGCGACACATTGATCGAGAACACCAGCGCCACACAATAGAATGCCAGCAGCGTAACCCCGCCGATAAAGCCAAGCTCCTCACCCAGCATGGTGAAGATGAAGTCGGTTTGCTTTTCCGGCAGAAAATTCAGATGCGCCTGCGATCCTTGCATGAAGCCCTTGCCGAAAAGTCCGCCGGAGCCGAGTGCTATTTTCGATTGCAGAATGTGATAGCCCGCCCCCAACGGATCACGCTCGGGATCAAGGAACGTGAACACACGGTCGCGCTGATAATCATGCAGCCGCTCCCAGATAATCGGAATGGCACCAAGCACAGCAAGTCCTGTGATGATGAAATAGCGCCACGCGAGCCCCGCTGCAAAAAAGATCGCACCGCCTGATATGGTCAGCAGAATCGCCGTACCCAGATCGGGCTGCACCACCACAAGACCGACGGGCACAACAATAAGCAGAACCGGAATGATCAGATTGCGGATGCGCGACACTTCATCGAGAGCCAGCCCATGAAAATAGCGCGCCAGCGCAAGCAGAATAGCGACCTTCATCACTTCCGACGGCTGCAACTGAATGACGCCGAGATCGAGCCAGCGTTGCGCGCCCATGCCTTTGAAGCCGACGAAATCAACGGCGGCGACTAGCCCCAGCGCAACCGCATACATCGGATAGGCCACGCGCATCCACAATCGCAGATCGACCAGCGCCACTACGATCATCAGCGCTGCGCCTGCGGCAAAACGGATCATCTGCTTCATCGCCCAGGGCGAGAAACTGCCATCGGCCACCGAATAAAGCATGGCGAAACCGATACAGGCAATAACCGTGAGTAACAGCAGGAAGCCCCAGTTGAATTCGAGAAGCTTCTCACCGATCGTCATCTCGCGGCCGGTGAACCGGCGAAGGTCGAACATCAACCCTCCTCCACATCGTGTTCGTGGCCATGCCCGTGATTATGCGGCGGCATCGACGCCTCCTGGCGCGCCGCATTGCGCGTCAGTGCCTTCAGCATGATGTCGCGCGCTGCGGGCGCCGCCGCACCTGAGCCTGAGCCGCCATGCTCGATGACGAGCGACATCGCATATTGCGGATTGGCGACCGGCGCGAAACAGATGAAAAGCGCGTGGTCGCGCAAGCGCCATTCCAGTGCATCGTTCTTGCGCACGCCGCCCAGCCGCTCGGCCATCGAAATGCGTCGAACCTGCGCCGAACCCGTTTTACCGGCAAGCTCCATCCCCACCTGCGTGATGCGCGAGCGAAACGCCGTGCCACCCGGTTCGTTCGACACGCCGTTCATGCCGCCCTGCACGATCTTCAACCATTCGGGATTGACGTCGATCTTGGG
Source organism: uncultured Parvibaculum sp. (assembly GCA_964560165.1). GTDB lineage: Bacteria > Pseudomonadota > Alphaproteobacteria > Parvibaculales > Parvibaculaceae > Parvibaculum. Next base: position 24,756 of record CAZLLB010000008.1, read on the forward strand.
TGCGGGCTTGCGCGCGACAAGCTCGCCGCCTATGGCGCGTATCAGATGCGGCGTCACCGCATAGCCGTCATTGGCGATGCGCGCGGCAAGCACTGCCAGTTGCAGCGGCGATGTCAGCAGAAACCCCTGCCCGATACCTGAGATCAGCGTCTCGCCCTGCTGCCAGCTCTCGCCGGTAACGGCGCGCTTCCACGCGCGGCTCGGAACGATGCCTGCTTTCTCGCCGGAAATATCGAAATTATAGGTCTGCCCCAGACCGAAATCCTTCGCCACTTTTTCAATGGCGTCGATGCCGACGCGCCGCGCCACATCATAGAAATAGATGTCGCAGGAATGCTTGATCCCGTCATGCATGTTCATGTTGCCGTGGCCCTCCTTCTTCCAGCAATGGAAGAGGTGATTGCCAAAGGCATATTTGCCGGTGCAGGTGACGGTGCGGCTAGGGTCGATGCCCGCTTCAAGCGCGGCAATCGCCGTCACCGTTTTGAAGGTCGATCCCGGCGGATAAAGTCCCGCCAGCGCCTTGTTGGTCAGCGGCAGATAAGGATTGTCGAGCAGCGCCTTATAGGCCGCCGCGCCATAGCCGGTATTGAATTGGTTGGGATCAAAGGCGGGTGTCGAAACAAAGCTGATGACCTCGCCCGTATGAACGTCCATGACGACGGCGCTGGCGCTTTCATCCTTCAGCCGCTCGCAGGCAAATTTCTGCACTTCCATATCGAGCGTCAGCACCACCTCGGCGCCCGGCTTGCCCTTGTCCTTCGACAACTCGCGAATGACGCGGCCAAAAGCATTGACCTCGACATGGCTCGCGCCCGCTATGCCACGCAGCGGCATATCATATTTCTGCTCGATGCCGCTCTTGCCGATACGAAAGCCCGGCAGTTTCAGCAGCGGCTCGTCCGGTGCCTTGTCGAGATCCTTTTGATATACCGGCGTCACATAGCCGACGACATGCGCCAGCTCGGTCGAGAACGGATAGTACCGCGTCTCGCCCACATCGGGCTGCACGCCCGGCAGATCAGGCTCATTGACGTTGATCTGCGCGAATTGCTCCCAGCTCAGATTCTCGGCGACGACCACCGGCATGAAGCGCGGCGCGCGCGCCACGTCGCGCATGATCTTCCGGCGCGAATCCGGCGTGATCTCGACGATGCGCGCCAGCTTGTGCAGCGTGTCCTCAATGTCGGGCGTCTGCTCGGCAACCAGCACCGCGCGATAGTTCTGCCGGTTGGAGGCAAGCACCGTCCCAAAGCGATCAACGATAGCCCCCCGGAGCGGCGCGAGAAGGCGCACGTTGATGCGGTTCTCCTCCGAAAGCATCCGGTACTCGTCGGTCTTCATGATCTGGAGGTAATACATGCGCCCGCCCAGCGCGACGAAGGCGGCGGCCTGCGCGCCGCCAAGGATCATCGCCCGGCGCGTGAAGGTCTTGTAACGGGAGTTGTCCCTGCGATCGATAGCCATGCGCGCCTTCCCCTATCCCGAAGGCAGAATGCGGCGCTCGATGCGCCCGAAGAGAAACGCCATGATCGGAAAAACCGCGACCGTAACCAGCATATGCGTCACGATCGGTTTCACCGACAGAACGACGCCGTAAAGCATAGATGCAACGCACCAGCCTATCGCGCCAGCAACGGCAGCGGTGAGCAAAAATCCGAACCAGAAAACGGAAAATGGCACGTTGTTCGCCAGAAATCGCTGCGTGAGAACGATGGCATAAGTCACTACATAGACGAAACACCAAAGCCCGATGGGGCCAGCAGACAAAAGATCGGTCAACAATCCGATCAGAAAAACCGCATAGACCGGAAACATATCCGGCCGCACCACCGCCCAATAATAAACAGCCATCAACGCGAAAGCCGGCATGACCGACGTGCCGAAAATGCGCCCGATCGGCACGAAAGACAGCAGCACGCAAAAAAGCCCGATAATAAAGGGCAATATCATCATCACCACGCGGCTGGCGCGCGAGGCGGGTGTCGGCGTGTAGGGATCGAGCCGGGGCATTATTCGGTCCCCGGTGTGTCTGTGCCGCCGGGAGTGATATCGCTCGGCGGCGGCGTGGCTTCTTCCTCCGCATCGTCATCGGGCGCGGTGAAGGCGTCGGGGATCGGCCTCATGGTTGCGCTGGGCGCTGTCGCGGGGGCCGCAGCGGGCCGTTGCGGTTTTGCGGCAGCAGCGGGCTTGGGCGCGGCGGTTGACGTCGGAGCGTGTCTCTGGCCGAGCGCCGGTGTCGCGGGCTTGGGTGCGCCGGGCTTCAGCGGCTCCGCTGCTGGCGCTGGCGTCTCAGGCTTTGCTGTCACGGGTGGGCCCTTCAGCACATCCGGCGGATCTTGTCGTGCCACTTCCGTCGGGAAGGCATATTGCAGCACGCGCACGAAATCGAGCCTGTCGCGGTCGGCGAAAGTCTGCACGCGCGTCAGCCCGTCACTGGTCTGGATGACAAGCCCGATGGGCAGGCCCGGTGGAATAAGTCCGCCATCGCCCGATGTCACCACGCGGTCGCCCGGTGAGATACCGCTGGTGGAGGTCAGATATTCAAGCTTCGGCCAATCCGTATTGTCGCCCGCCAGCACAGCTTTGTAATGCGCAGGCTCGATGACGACCGGGATGCGACTGTTCAAATCGGTAAGCAGCAACACGCGCGCCGCTTTCTCGCCCGTCGCCACCACGCGTCCCACCACACCGTCTGAATCGATGACGGCATCGCCGCTCTTTGCGCCCTGCTCGCGCCCGACATTGACGATCACCGTATCGACGAAAGGTCCGCCATTGTCGCTGACCACACGACCGCTGATATATTTGATCTCGGGATCGACCTGCACATTGAGCAGCGCCTCATAGCGCGCCACCTTCGCCTCAAGCTTCAGCGCTGCTTCCTTCCACGCGAGCAGGCGCGCATTTTCAGCGCGCAGCCGCTCGTTCTCGTCGAAGACATAAGCATATTCGTCGGTGCGCTCGACCACGCGGCGCGCCACGGCAACGGGCCGCGAGGCAAGTTCCAGAAGCGGCGCCGCAATATCGGTTACGACCTGGCGTGCCTGATCGAAGACGTAGGTTTCCGCCCTGCCGAGCAGCAACAGTGCAGCGGCAAGGGTAAGCATGAAGATGAGCGAAACCCGATGCGAAATCTCGCGGATCGGCATCGCTGAACGGTTCGGATCCATCGCCAACTTAACGCCGCCGCCGCCCCCTCAAGTCAGCTTGCCGAGCCGTCCGCACAGTGCGGAAGTCCGCCTCAATAAACCGACGACAAAACATGCTTCATGGTTTTGATGTGCTCAAGCGCCTTGCCCGTGCCGAGCGCCACGCAGGAGAGCGCATCGTCCGCGATGGAAACGGGCAGCCCCGTCTCGTCGCGCAAAACCTGATCCAGATTGGCAAGCAACGCCCCGCCGCCCGTCAGCACAATGCCCTTATCGACAATATCGGCGGCCAGTTCCGGCGGCGTCGCCTCAAGCGCCACCTTCACCGCTTCGACGATTGCGCCAACAGGTTCTGCAAGGCTTTCTGCAATCTGACGCTGGCCGATGCGAATTTCCTTCGGCACGCCGTTCATCAGATCGCGGCCCTTGATCTCGATTGTCATGCCGTCGCCATCGGACGGAATGGCGGCCGAGCCGACTTCCTTCTTGATGCGTTCAGCGCTGGCTTCACCAACCAGCAAATTATGATGGCGGCGGATATAGGCGATGATCGCCTCGTCCATCTTGTCGCCGCCGACGCGCACTGAGCGCGCATAGACGATGCCGCCGAGCGAGAGCACGGCCACTTCCGTCGTGCCGCCGCCGATATCGACGACCATCGAACCGGTCGGCTCGGTCACGGGAAGGCCCGCGCCGATCGCGGCGGCCATCGGCTCCTCGATCAGGAACACGCGGCGTGCGCCGGCGGCTTCGGCCGATTCTTGGATGGCGCGACGTTCGACCGCGGTCGAACCCGAGGGCACGCAGATGACGACGAGGGGTGCCGCGAACGAGCGCCGATTGTGCACCTTGC
>CAZLLB010000009.1:0-28103 GCA_964560165.1 uncultured Parvibaculum sp.
CGTTCAGCGAGAGCGACCGCGTCGATACGCCGGTATCGCTCTACGCGGCCACCAAAAAGGCCGATGAGTTGATGGGGCATGTCTATGCCCATCTCTTCGATATACCACAAACGGGGTTGCGCTATTTTACGGTCTATGGCCCGTTCGGCAGGCCCGACATGGCCTATTGGAGCTTCACCAAAAATATCATTGAGGGAAAGCCCATCCGCGTTTTCAACAATGGCGAGATGTGGCGTGACTTTACCTATATTGATGACATCGTGAAGGGTACTGTGGCGGCGCTGGATACGCCACCCGCAGCAGGCGCGGTCCGGCATAGAGTTTACAATATCGGCAACAACCAGCCGGAAAAATTGTCGCGTTTCATCGGCATTCTGGAAGAGATCATCGGCATCAAGGCCATTCAGGAAATGGCACCGATGCAGCCGGGCGATGTGGTGCGAACCTATGCCGATACGGCGGCCATCGAACGGGATTTCGGGTTCAAGCCCAGCACGTCGCTAGAGATCGGCCTCGGAGCATTCGTGGCTTGGTACAAGGATTACTTCAAGATTTGAGTTCGGATAATAGCGGGCGCGGGAAGCGCTCAGGGGCAGCGGCGGAATGACGAGAAAAGTAGCTCTGGTTACGGGCATTACGGGACAAGACGGCGCTTATCTGGCGCGTCTGCTGCTCGACAAAGGATATGTCGTGCACGGTGTGAAAAGGCGTTCATCCTCGTTCAACACGGGGCGGATCGACGATCTTTATCAGGACCCGCATGTCGAAAGCACGAGGCTTTTTCTGCATTACGGCGACCTGACCGATGCAACCAATCTCATCCGTATCGTACAGGAGACGCAGCCCGGCGAGATTTACAATCTTGCTGCTCAAAGCCATGTGCAGGTGAGTTTCGAGACGCCGGAATATACTGCCAATGCCGATGGGCTCGGCACGTTGCGGCTTCTCGAGGCGGTCCGCATTCTCGGCCTGGAAAAGACTGTGCGCTTTTATCAGGCTTCTACATCGGAACTATACGGCAAGGCGCGAGAGACGCCGCAAAACGAGGATACGCCTTTTTATCCGCGCTCCCCTTACGGGGTGGCCAAGCTCTTTGCCTATTGGACGACGGTCAACTACCGCGAGGCGTACGGTATGCATGCTTCGAACGGCATTCTTTTCAATCATGAGGGACCGACGCGCGGCGAAACTTTCGTGACGCGCAAGATCACGCGCGCTGTGGCCGCGATCGAGCTTGGTCTTCAGGACAATATCTATCTCGGTAATCTCGATGCGCGGCGCGATTGGGGCCACGCACGCGATTATGTTGATGGCATGTGGCGTATTCTCCAGCAGGAGGAGCCGGACGATTACGTATTGGCAACCGGCGAGACGCATTCGGTGCGCGAATTCGTCGAGTTGGCTTTTGCCGAGACCGGACGCAAGCTTGTATGGAGCGGTGAGGGTGTCGATGAGGTTGGCGCCGACGAGAAGAGCGGACAGGTATTGGTGAGCGTCGATCCGCGCTATTTTCGTCCTACGGAAGTCGATCAATTGCTCGGCGATCCGCGTAAGGCGGAACAGAAGCTTGGCTGGACGCATAAAACCACCTTCCGCGAACTGGTCGCGGAAATGGTCGCTTCCGATCTTAAAGTTGTCGCGCGCGAAGAAAGCCGGAAGAGCAGCAATGGCTGACATCCGCTGGTCGGAGACGTTGATGCCATCGCCATTCAGAAATGCTAGAAAACCCCGCGCCCGGACGAGCGGGCAGCCATAATCGGATCATGCCTTGCCGCCTGTTTTGCCCTTCAGAGATATAGACTCCCTGCCTGTCGCGCTGATCACCGGCATTACAGGGCAGGATGGTGGCTACCTCGCCGCGCTGCTGCTTGAGAAAGGCTATACCGTGCATGGCTTGGCGCGCGACGTTTTGCGGTTCGAGAGCGCCCGTCTTGGCGGAGTTTCCGATCATAGGTTCACGCTGCATAACTGCGACATGGCTGACGGAGAAAGAATCCACCGGCTGGTGCAACAGGTGCAGCCCGACGAGATTTACAATCTCGCGGCGCAAACTCACATCAAGGTAAGTTTCGACGATCCTGCCTATACCAATGACGTTAACGCGACAGGGGCTATGCGGCTTCTCGATGCTGTCAACAAGATCGATTCAGCGCGCCGACCACGCTTTTATCAGGCATCCAGCTCCGAGATGTTCGGTGATGCGCGAGGGCATTTGCAGAGTGAGGAGACGCCGCTTCATCCGCTGAACCCCTATGCGGTTTCCAAGCACGCCGCCTTCGAGGCGACGGTGAATTTTCGCGAAGCCTATGGGCTGCATGCGTCAAACGGCATTCTCTTCAATCATGAAAGTCCGTTTCGCAACCCAAGTTTCGTGACGCGCAAAATCTCGCTGGCTGTTGCAGATTGGTGTGTCGGCAAGGGCGAATGCCTGATGCTCGGCAATCTCGATACCTGGCGCGACTGGGGACATGCGGCAGACTATGTACGCGGTATGTGGCTGATGCTTCAGCAGGATGAGCCGGGTGACTATGTGCTGGCGACTGGCGAAAATCATTCGGTGCGTGAATTTGTCGAAATCGCCTTTCGCGAAATCGGCCGCGATGTTCTATGGCGCGGCGAGGGGCTGACGGAAGAAGGTTTCGACAAGGTGAGCGGCGAGCGCCTTGTTGCCGTCGATCCACAATTCTTTCGCCCGACGGACGTCAAGGGGACCCTTGGCGATGCATCGAAGGCCAAGAATATCCTCGGCTGGACGACGCAAATGAGTTTCGCGGCGCTCGTGCATGAGATGGTCGCGGCCGATGTGGCGCGTGCGGAGCGGGCTCTCGCTCAGGGCTCTGGCATTGCGGCGGGGAACTGAGCGCCACGCCGCCCCCGCGCCCGGTTTGAGCCTATTTAACCCTGATCAGGCCTGTTTTTTCGGCATTTTCGGCCGCCTGATCCGTGGGCGATTGAAACACCTATTTCAGATCATATATATTTCCATAATGGAGTTTCTTTTCCTATCAGAGCGTACAAGATGTGCGCCAAGGTAAGCAGCCGATCCTCGTCTGAAGGCCGGAGGTGCTTCCAGAGGAGCGGGCGCATTAAGGGAGAACGCCGTCAACAGGGTCGCTCGGCGATCCGGTTTGCTGCGTGGGGGAGCGATGGGGAATATCGTCAAAGGTTCGGTGAGTGCACCGGATGACAGCGGTGCTGTTGCGCCCCTCTCTTCCGATTCCTCTGTCTTGCCCGCTATTCACCAATTTGCCAGGCATGAGAAGCGCGGCTTGCGCTCCCAGCGGGTTGTCGGCGATATCGTTTCGCTCGTGGATTTTTTGCTGATCGTGAGCGCCGCGGCGGTGGCAAAGTGGCTCTATATTGGCATCTATCTTGGCAGCCTTGAGCAGGACGAGCCTTATTTTGCGCTGGGCGCGATTGCAGCCCTCATCGCCATGGCGACGTTTCGTTCGCAGAACCTCTATGCAATCGAGTTGCTCGGCGCGTTTCGCGGCACCACGCGGCGGGTCGCGTTCGGCATAGGCGTCGCGGCGGTCATCATTCTTAGTCTGGGTTATTTCCTCAAGGTATCGGCAGATTGGTCGCGCGGCTGGATGGTCATCTGGATGAGCGGTGCGGCGGGGCTGATCGTCGTCAATCACTATGTGGTCTCGCGGTTCGTCCGACATTGGATTGCATCGGGGTTTTTCGCGCGCAATCTTGCAATTTACGGAAGTGGCGAAGTCGCCGCGCGTATGCTGGAGCATCTAAGCCTTGCCGATGCGAACCAGCGTATCCTTGGCGTTTTCGATGATTTGCCGCGCGGAGCGATACCGCGTGTGGTGTTGGCGGGCGATCTTTCCGGCCTCATTCGACTGGGGCAGGCGGTGCGTATCGACGAAGTGTTGATCGCGCTTCCTCTGTCGGATGAGACGCGACTGTCCAGGCTTGTTACGCAGCTTTCAGTTTTGCCCGCCGATATAAGGCTCTGCCCGGATATGGCGGCGTTCCAGATGCGCCCGCTCGGCATTGTCAGCTATGATGGTGTTGCCGTTCTGGAGATGGTGCGCGGGCCGCTCAACGATTGGGGGCGCATCGTCAAGACGATCGAGGATCGTGTTCTGGCGAGCCTTGCACTGCTCGCGCTCTTGCCGGTCATGCTTTGCATCGCGACGGCCATCAAGCTCGACAGCCGCGGGCCTGTTTTCTTTCGCCAACGCCGCCATGGTTTCAATCATCAGGTCATCACGGTGTTGAAGTTCCGTACCATGGCTGTGACGCAGGACGGACCAGTGGTGCCCCAGGCCCGTCGTAACGATCCGCGTGTGACGCGTCTCGGCAAATGGCTGCGGCGCAGCAGCCTTGATGAATTGCCGCAGCTCTTGAACGTGCTTGCCGGCGAGATGTCGCTAGTCGGGCCGCGACCTCATGCGCTGGCTCACAACGTGTATTTTTCCGGGCTGCTCGAAACCTATGCCAACAGGCATCGCATGAAGCCGGGCATCACCGGCTGGGCGCAGATCCACGGGTTTCGCGGCGAGACGGACACGCCCGACAAGATGCGCAAGCGCGTCGAGCATGACCTCTATTACATCGAGAACTGGTCGCTCTGGCTCGACCTGAAAATTCTGCTGCTGACGCCGTTTCTGGGGCTGTTCGGCAAGAATGCCTTCTAGCGCCCCGTGAGCTTGTCCAGCACCGGCTTGAATTTCGGCGCGATGTCGGGTCGGTCCAGTGCATAAGCGACGTTGGCGGCAAGATAGCCGATCTTGTCGCCGCAATCGTAAGTCGTGCCGTCGAAGCGATAGGCGAAGAAGTCCTGATCGGCGAGAAGCGCTATCATGCTGTCGGTCAACTGGATTTCGCCACCTGCACCGGGCTTTTGCGTTTCGAGTTTGGCAAAGATTTCCGGCTGGAGAATATAGCGGCCCGAAATGATGAGATCGGAAGGCGCATCCTCGATCTTCGGCTTTTCGACCATGCCGGTGATGCTGTGGGTCCGCTCGTTGAAGCTCTTGCCGAGCGCGACGACGCCGTAACGGTTGACGTGTTCATGCGGCACTTCCTCGACCGCGACGACGTTGCCACCATGCTTGTTATAGGTTTCGATCATCTGGGCAAAGCATCCCGGCTTGCCGTGAATGAGCATATCGGGAAGGCCGAGGGCGAAAGGTTCGTCGCCGACAATCTCGCGTGCGCACCAGACGGCATGGCCGAGGCCAAGCGGTTCCTGCTGGCGCACAAAGCTCGCAGCGCCGAAATTCGGACGACTGGCTTTCAGGATTTCGATTTCGGCGGTCTTGCCGCGTGCCTTCAGCGTCGCTTCAAGCTCATAGGCAAGGTCGAAATGATCCTCGATAGCGCCCTTGCCGCGACCGGTGACGAAGACAAAATGTTCGATACCGGCTTCGATCGCCTCTTCCACCGCATACTGAATAACCGGCTTGTCAACGACGGTCAGCATTTCCTTGGGGATGACTTTGGTGGCGGGCAGAAATCTCGTGCCGAGCCCGGCGACGGGGAAAACGACCTTGCGAACTTTCCGGGGAGGCTTCGACGACATGTTGTTCCTTGTCCGATTGTAATATCTGCTCCGGCGCATCGATCCGGGGCGGGCTCGCCGGAAGCGCCGCCTCATTGTTCAAATGTCTTTGACAGGCAAATTGTGTCGCATGAATGGCAGGCGTCCCGCAAGGAAACGGAGGGGATATGGCGCAGGTTCTCTTTCGTTTCGGGGCGGAAATGTTATATTGCAACCGGCCCTATTAACCGCCTTGTGCGATCTCATTCGCCCGCTGCATCCAAAGGGCCGGTGAACGTGATAGTCTGCTGCCGTGGCGAGGCAGGGGATACCCCGCAAGAGGACTGGCTGTTGAGCATTTATCCGGTGATCCTGTCCGGGGGCGTCGGCTCCCGCTTATGGCCGACGTCGCGGGCGCTTTATCCCAAGCAGCTTCTGCCGCTCGTTTCCGAACAGACCATGTTGCAGGAGACGGCGAGGCGCGTGAGCGACCCTTCGATATTTGCCTCGCCCATCATCGTCTCGAACGACGAACATCGCTTCATCATCGCGCAGCAGATGCGCGAGGCGGGGCTCGTGCCGCTTGCTCATCTGCTGGAGCCTCAGGGGCGCAACACCGCGCCCGCCGCCGCCGCCGCCGCCGCCTTCGTGCAGACGCATGACGTGAAGGGCATTGTTCTGGTGCTGCCCGCCGACCATCATATTCGCGACGTTGCCGCCTTTCGCGCCGCCATCGCGCAGGGGGCGGCGTTGGCGGGCGAGGGCAAACTCGTTACTTTTGGCATTGTGCCCTCCGCGCCAGAAACCGGCTATGGATATATCAAGCGCGGGGCGGCGCTCGCCCATGGCGCTTTTGCTGTTGAGCGTTTTGTCGAAAAGCCGAACCGGGAAGTGGCGGAAACCTATCTCGCGCAAGGCGGTTATGACTGGAACGCGGGCATCTTCATGTTCCGCGCCGATGTCATTCTCGACGAGATGCGCCGCTATTGCCCTGAAATCGCGGCCCGCGCCGCCGAGGCGGTGCTGAAGGGCTCGCGCGATCTCGATTTCCTGCGGCTACAGCCCGAAGCCTTCACCGCTTGCCCATCGGATTCCATCGACTATGCGGTGATGGAGCGCACCACGCATGCCGCCGTTGTGCCGGTGGAGATGGGCTGGAGCGATATTGGAAGCTGGTCGGCGCTTTGGGAAACCGGCGCACAGGATGGCGATGGCAATGTCGTCTCGGGCGATGTGATGTCGGTCGATACGGCCAATTGCTATATCCGCGCTGAAACGGCGCTGGTGGCGACGCTGGGCGTCGAGGATCTCATCATCGTCGAGACTGGCGATGTGCTGCTCGTCGCAAACCGGGATCGCGTTCAGGACGTCAAGAAGGTCGTCGAACGCATAGCCGCTGAAGGGCGCACCGAGCATCTAATTCACAATCGTGTGCATCGGCCCTGGGGCTATTACGAAGGTCTCGATGCCGGGCCGCGCCATCAGGTCAAGCATCTGATGGTGCATCCGGGCGCGTCACTGTCGCTGCAAATGCACCATCATCGCGCCGAGCACTGGGTCGTGGTGCAGGGCGAAGCGCGGGTGACGGCGGGCGAGGAGATCCGTATCCTGAAGGAAAACGAGTCTATCTATATTCCGGTTGGCACAAAGCACAGGTTGGAAAACCCTTGTGCCGAGCCCTTAAGCATTATCGAGGTTCAGTCTGGCGGCTATCTCGGCGAAGACGACATTGTGCGTTTCGACGATGTGTATGGCCGTAAATCCGATGCATCGGCTGCCGAGTAGCGGGGCAACGCCATGAGTTACAAGCAGCGTCTGGCGGATGAAGCCGAGAGACTTCGCGATACACGCGTTCTCTGCGTTGGCGATGTCATGCTCGATCGTTATGTCTATGGCGAGGTCGAGCGCGTCTCACCCGAAGCGCCGATCCCTGTCTTGCGGGTGCGCGAGGAGCGCGCGATGCTCGGCGGGGCGGGCAATGTGGTGCGCAACCTTGCGGCGCTCGGCGCGCGCGTTTCCTTCGTCAGCGTCACCGGCACGGATGACGCTGCGGCGGAAATCGCCAATATGCTCGAAGCTCTGCCGCAGACCGAAGCGCGTCTGGTAAGCGATGCCGCGCGTTGCTCCACGGTCAAGACACGCTATGTCGGCATGAACCAGCAGATGTTGCGCACCGATCATGAGACGGTCGCAAACCTCAGCCTCGCGCGACAAGAAGACGTGTTGCGCCACATTCGCGCGCTGCTGCCCACGGCTCAGGTGCTTGTGCTCTCAGACTACGGCAAGGGCGTGTTGACGGCGGCTGTCTGCCGGGCGGCCATCGAAGAGGCGCGGGATTTGAACATCCCGGTTATCGTCGATCCCAAAGGTCGCAACTACGCGCATTATCGCGGTGCCAGCGTCATCACGCCCAATCGGCGCGAATTGGCGGAAGCGACCGGGCATGCGCTCAGCGATGAAGCCACAATCGTCGCGGCGGCGCGCGAGCTTGTCGAACAATGCGGCATCGCCTCGGTGCTGGTGACGCGGAGCCAGGAGGGCATGAGCGTCATTGCCAATGACGGCGTGGTGACGCATCTACCTGCTGATGCACGAGAGGTTTTCGACGTGTCCGGTGCGGGCGACACGGTTGTTTCGACATTGGCGGCGGCAATCGGCGCGGGGCTTTCGCTGGTCGATGCGGCGGGCTTTGCCAATGCGGCGGCGGGCCTAGTCGTCGGCAAGGTCGGCACGGCGGTCGTCTATCGCGACGAGCTGGCTGCCAAGTTGCGCGAGCGCAAGCTCACCTCGCTCGATCAGAAAGTCGCAACACAGCATCTGGCGCAGGACATCACGGCGGGATGGCGGCGCAAGGGCCTGCGCGTCGGCTTTACCAATGGATGTTTCGATTTGCTGCATCCGGGCCATGTGGCGCTGCTGGCGCGCGCGCGGGAACTTTGCGACCGCCTGGTGGTCGGCCTTAACAGCGACGCATCGGTGACGCGGCTCAAAGGTCCGACGCGGCCCATCCAGCCGGACGTGGCGCGCGCGACGGTGCTTGCCTCTATGTCGAATGTCGATCTCGTGGTGCTCTTTGAAGAGGACACGCCGCGCGAGTTGATCGAGATGCTGCGGCCCGATGTGCTGATCAAGGGCGGCGACTATTCAGTGGAAACCATTGTTGGCGCGGATTTCGTACAATCCTATGGCGGGCGTGTCGAGATCATTGACCTGGTGCCGGGCTTCAGCACGACGAAGACAGTCGAAAAAATGAACAGCTAGTCCCCGGTCATGACGCTTTTCATTCACCGGCACACCAAAACGGATGGCCGCGAACTTCTGCTTTACGGGCGCAAGGCGCATCGCGGCGAGGCGGGGCCGGAGCTTGATGCCGCGCCCGGAGGCCGTTCGCATTTGCGCTGGCATCCGCTGCGTGGCGAATGGGTCGGCTATGCCGGAGCACGGCAGAGTCGGACCTTTCTGCCGCAGGCGGCGGAGTGTCCGCTTTGCCTGGCGCGGGATGGGCGCATTGGCGAGATTCCATTTTCCGATTTTGAGATCGCGGTTTTTGAAAACCGCTTTCCGGCGTTCACATCCGACGCCGCCATGCCCGAGGCGATCGAAGGGTTGAAGTTGGCGCCAGCGGCGGGGCGTTGCGAGGTCGTCGTCTATTCGAGCGATCACGATTCGAGCCTCGCGACACTGCCGGATGAGCGGCTTGAGCTTCTGGTCGAGATTTGGGGCGTGAGGGTCAAGGCGCTGCGAGAGATGGGTTTTGCGGCGGTGCTACCGTTCGAGAATCGCGGCGAGGAAATCGGCGTCACGTTGCATCATCCGCATGGACAGATTTATGCCTTCTCATTTATTCCGGCTCAACTCGCGCGAGCCGCAGAGGCTCAGGCCCGGGTGCCTGTGATCGCGCAAACGATCGGCACGCTCGATCCGGCATTGATCCTGCGTGATGGCGAGGTCTTATCCTTCGTGCCGCCTTTTGCGATGTATCCTTATGAGGTCTGGCTTGCGCCGCGCCGCCGCGTGGCCTCACCCGATGCGCTGACGGTCATCGAACGCCGCGATCTTGCGCTTGCGCTTGGCGATACGATGCGGCGGCTCGATGCTCTGTTCGGCAAACCCATGCCCTATATCCTCACAGTGCAGACAGCGCCGACTGGCTTTGAAGATACATTTCACATGAGTGTCGAAATTCATCCCTTCCGCCGCGACACGAACAAGCTCAAATATCTTGCGGGTGTCGAGCAGGGATCAGGCGTTTTTCTCGTAGATGTAATGCCGGAAGAAGCAGCGTGGGTGCTGAATGCGGCGCTGCCATGATCGCTGCGTTTCATCGTCTCTTCGGTGCGGGGCCGCAGGCGCAAGGCGCAGCGCCCGGCCGGGTCAACCTTATCGGCGACCACACCGATTATGCGGAAGGCTACTGCCTGCCGATGCCGCTCGCCCATCTGACGCAGGTGGCGATGGCGCGGGCGGATGAATTTCGTGCGGCGAGCCTCACCAATAATGAAACGCGCTCCTTCGATCCGCACGGTGCCCCTCGCGGCGACTGGACCGACTATATCGCCGGGCCGATTGCCGAATTGTCGAAGCGTGGCTTCGATGTGCCGCCCGTCAATGTGCTGGTGCGCTCGAGTGTGCCGCAGGGCGCGGGCGTTTCATCCTCGGCGGCGCTTGAGGTCGCTGTGATCCGTGCCGCTCTCTCGCTGATCGGAGCGGAGATGGCAGATGTCGAGATCGCGCGGGCGGCGCAGGCGGCTGAAAACAAATATTGTGGCGTTCAGTGCGGTATCCTCGATCAGATGGCTTGCGCCGTCTGTCGCCCGGGTGAAGCACTGCTTCTCGATTGCCGCACCGACGCCACGAACCTCGTCGCCGTGCCTCCTGCCTTTCATTTTGCGGTCATCCATTGCGGCGAGGAGCGCAGGCTTGCGGATGGCACTTACAATATCCGGCGCGCGGCGGTTGAGGCGGCGGCATCGGTGCTCGGGCTTCGCTCGTTGCGCGATGCCACGGCGGAGCGCGTCGCCACCTTGCCCGACACGGAGATGCGCAAACGGGCGCGGCACGTCGCGAGCGAAAACGCGCGCGTCCTTGCGGCTGTCGATGCCCTGCATTCAGGCGACGTGGCGCGGTTCGGCGCGCTGATGAACGAGAGCCATCGCTCGCTGGCGGTGGATTATGAAGTCTCGACGCCGGGGCTCGACAGGCTTGCGGCCAGCGCCGTCGCAGCGGGCGCCCATGGCGCGCGGCTCACGGGTGCGGGCTTTGGCGGCTGCATCGTTGCGCTGATCGCGCCCGCCAATGCGGCAGGCTGGTGGGCGTGTGTCGAAGCGGAAAATCCGAGCGCCTGGCCTGTGCAGCTTTAAGCGGCCTGCTTGCCCCTCATGGCGCGTTCAGCGGGGAAGGTGATCGTCACGGTCGTCCCCGCGCCAGGTTCACTTTTCAGCGAAAGCTCGCCGCCATGCAGCTCGATGAGCCGTTTTGAAAGCGGCAGGCCGAGGCCCGTGCCCTCATATTTGCGGTTGAGATCGCTTTCGATCTGGCCGAAGCGTTCCAGCGCCTTGGGAATATCGCCCGGCGCGATGCCGATGCCGGTATCCACCACCTGAAGCGTGATCGCGCCCGCCTCGCAAGTGGCAATGACTGTCACTCTGCCGCCTGCAGGCGTGAATTTCGTCGCATTCGACAAGAGGTTCAGCAACACCTGACGAATGCGGCGGTGATCGGCGTGCAAATGTGGAAGGTCGGGGTCTATCTCGTGGCGCAGCCCCACGCCCTGATGCACTGCTTGCTGCTGCACCATGCGGATCGATTCCTCGATCACCTGACGCAAATTCACGTCTTCGTCGTCGAGCATCAGGTGGCCTGCATCGACCTTGGAGAAATCCAGAATGTCGTTGATAAGGCTCAGCAGATGTGAGCCGCTGTCCTTTACATCATGGGCGTATTCACGATACCGCGCGCTGCCCAGCGGGCCGAAAAGTTCGGTCGCCAGAATTTCAGAAAAGCCGATGATGGCGTTCAGCGGCGTTCTGAGTTCGTGGCTCATCGTGGCAAGGAATTGCGATTTTGCCTGGCTGCTGGCGGCGGCCGCTTCCAGCGCGGTCATCAGATCGGCGGTCGTTGCCTCCAGCTTGTTTTTGGTCGCTTCCAGTTCGACTACATAGGCGCGCAGGCGTTCGGCCTCCTGCACGGCGCGGCGCGCCAGTTGGTAATCGAAGAGCGCGCCCACAAGCGCCAGCGCAACGATGATCAGCGTGATGGCAAAAATGATCCCGGCTAGCCATTGCGGCGCAATGGTCGTGTGATGATTGATGATCGTGGGATCGAAGGTAATGGTGATGGCGGCCATCGAGGTGAAGTGCATGGCGCAGATCGCCAGCGCGCCGACAACGCCGCCGGTCATCTGCAAAGCCAGGGTCTTCGATGTGATGGCGAGCCAGACCGCCAGCGTCGCGAGGCTGATACCGATGACGATCGAGGCGGCGACATAGGTCAGGTCCCAGTGCAAGACGCCGGGAAGATTGACTGCCGATATGCCGACATAGTGCATCAGCACGATGGCGAGACCCATAACGGACCCGCCCAGCGCGGCCGCGCGCGGCTTCAGCGCGATCCAGATGCCGAGCCACGACAGGAAAACGGCGATAAGGATGGAAAGAAGAGTTGGGACGATGCTGTAGCTGATCTGGGTTTCAGGTCGAAAGGCCAGTACACCGACGAAATGCGTGGACCATATGGCGCCGCCGACGACAAAGCCCGTGGAGGCTGTCCAGATGTGCCGCCACAAGCCGTTCGATGCGCGGGCGCGTGTGACGAGCCCCACCGCCGCCAGACAGGCGAGAAGGCAAAGCAAGCCCGCCAGCGCGACGAGGCGCAGATCGTGTTCGGTGGTGATGCAGCCAATGACGCGAAGCATGATGACCGCACGCTAGGCCGCATAGATTTAATTTGTCGTAAAGTGGTTGGGTAGAATCGTCGGTTTTACGCCATTTCTCTGGGCAACCCTGTGTTTCGTCGTCAGCGAAATTCCGGCAGCCAGGCGCCATGGGCTTCGATCATTTCATCGACCATGTGCCATATCTGGTCGAGCGAAAGCTCCGCGCCGAGATGCGGGTCGAGCATGGCGGCATGGTAAATATGCTCGCGCTTGCCGGTCGCCAATGCCTCAACCGTCAGCGCCTGCACGTTGATATTTGTCTGCATCAGTGCGGCGAGGTGCGGCGGCATTGCGCCCGCGCGTGTCGGCGTCACGCCGTTGCTGTCGATGAGGCAAGGGACTTCGACGCAGGCGCCATCCGGCAGATTGTCGATCAGGCCGCGGTTCACGACATTGCCGTTGATGGTCGTGGGTTTGCCGGTGACGATGGCGCGCATGATGCGCGCGCCATATTCGCCGGAGAATTTCACCTCGATCTCGTTCGCGCCGACAAATTCGCGCTCCTGCGCGTCCCATGCCGCGATCTGGTCCTCGCAGCGGCGGATATATTCATCGAGCGGCACATTGAATTTCTCGATCAGGTCGGGCCTGTCGCGCTTGATGAACCAGGGCACATATTCGGCAAAATGCTCGCTTGATTCTGTGACGAAGTAGCCGGTTCGGCGCAGCACCTCGTAGCGCACCTTGTTGGCGGCAGGCTCGCGGCCCTGTGCAGCGATCTCCTTCAGGCGCGGATAGAGGTCTTCGCGCGTGCCGTCGGCGTTGAGCTTTTCAAAGCGCGTGTAGAAGGCCATGTGGTTGATGCCCGCGCATTGGTAGCGAATGTCCTTGTGATTGACGCCTAGATCCTGCGCCAGTTCCCATGCCGTGCCCTGCACCGAATGGCAGAGGCCGACATGGGCGATGTCGGGCGCGAGGCGGCCCAGCGCCCAGCAATTGATCGCCATCGGGTTTACATATTGAAGCATCAGCGCCTTGGGGCAGAGGTCGCGCATGTCGTTTGCTATGTCGAGCAGCACAGGCACGGTGCGCAGGCCGCGCATGATGCCGCCTATGCCGAGCGTGTCGGCTATGGTCTGGCGGACGCCGTATTTTTTGGGGATTTCGAAGTCGATGACGGTGCCGGGCTTGTAGCCAGCAACCTGGATCATCACGATGACGAAATCGGCGTCCTTCAGTGCCGCGCGACGGTCGGTCGTGGCGGTGATCGAGGGTGAGACGCGGAGGGCGGCGGCGATCTTGTCGGCGACGGTGCGGGAGGTTTTCAGCCGGGCCTCGTCAATATCGTGCAGCGCGATCTCGCAATCGGCGAAAATATCGTTCAGTAGAATGTCGCCGACAAGGTTCTTCATGAAGACCGTGCTGCCGGCTCCGATCAGGCAAACTTTCGTCACGCGCTTTTCCCCCGAAACTATATATGTCCGAGCATCGTCGAGCTTGCACGACCAGTCAATTGCAGCCAGTTTCTTTGAGTGGAAGAGGGGGAGACGATGACGAGCGATGTTGCAATCGGGGTTTGCTACTATCCTGAACATTGGCCGGAGGCGATGTGGGCGGATGATGCGCGGCGGATGCGCGAGGTGGGCATTGCCCGTGTCCGCATCGGCGAGTTCGCATGGTCGCGGCTTGAGCCTGATCCGGGCCGTTATGATTTCGATTGGCTCCAGCGCGCCATCGACACGCTGCATCATGCGGGGCTCGGCGTCATTCTTGGTACGCCCTCCGCGACGCCACCGAAATGGCTCGTTGACCGGATGCCGGACATGCTGGCCGTCGATCATCGTGGGCGCGCCCGCGCTTTCGGCTCGCGGCGGCACTATTGCTTTTCGCATATCGGCTATCGGCGCGAATGCGCGCGCATCGTCGACGCGCTGGCCGAACGCTTCGGCAAGCATCCCGGTGTCGTCGCCTGGCAGACCGACAATGAATATGGCTGCCACAATACGGTGCGCTCTTATTCCGACAGCGCGAAGCTCGGCTTTCGGCATTGGCTGAAGGATCGCTACGGTTCGATCGCCGCGCTCAATGAAGCCTGGGGCAATGTCTTCTGGAGTATGGAATATCGCGATTTTGCCGAGGTGGATTTGCCGTCGGGCACGGTCACTGAGAGCAACCCTTCGCATCGCGCTGACTTCGATCGCTACTCATCCGATCAGGTGCGCGCCTTCAACCGCGTACAGACGGAGGTGATCCGCGCCCTTTCGCCGGGTCGCGACATTCTCCACAATTTCATGACCTTCCATACAGACTTCGATCACTACGACGTAATGGAAGACATGGACATAGCTACGTGGGATTCCTACCCGCTCGGCAGCCTCGATGTCTTTCCCGCCGAGCCGGCGCACAAGGCGGCCTACGCCCGCACCGGCGATCCCGACATGCAGGCCTTTCATCACGATCTTTATCGCGGCGCGGGGCGCGGGCGTTTCGGCATCATGGAGCAGCAGCCCGGCCCGGTGAATTGGGCGAGCTACAATACTGATGCGCTACCCGGCCTTGTGCGGCTCTGGGGCTTGGAGGGTTTCGCGCATGGCGCGGAGATGGTCGCCTATTTCCGCTGGCGACAGGCGCCCTTTGCGCAGGAGCAGTTCCACGCCGGATTGAACCTGCCGGACAATGAGCCTGACCGCGCCTATTTTGAGGTGCAGCAGCTTTCGCGCGACCTTGATGCGCTCGGGTCTCTCGGCGCAGCGCGTCAGGCGCGCGCGGGCATCATCTATTCCTATGAGGCGCAATGGTTGTTGCGCGCACAGCCGCAGGGGCAGAATTTTTCCTATATCAAGCAGGTCTTCTCGATCTACCGCGCCATGCGCGGCCTTGGCCTCGATATCGACATTGTGGGGCCGGACGCCGATCTCTCGCCCTACGCCTTCGCTGTCCTGCCTTCGACGCCCTATGTGTCGGAGCGGCTGGCGGCGACGCTCAATGCATTTCAAGGCACATTGCTTGTCATGCCGCGCGGCGGCAGCCGGACGCGGTCGCACAGGATACCGGATAACCTCGCGCCCGGCCCGCTCGCCGCTCTGCTCGGCATCAAGATCACGCGAGTTGAAAGTTTCCGCCGCCATTCCGCCGTGCCGGTTCTTTATGACAATGAGCCGCACAGCTTCGACCGCTGGCGCGAATTCGTCACCGGCGGGGCCGAGGTGATCGCGCGGACGGGCGACGGGCATCCGGCACTGACGCGCAAGGGCCGCGCTTATTATCTCGCCGGATCGCCCGATGTGGGTTTCCTCGACAGGTTGATCGGGCGTCTGGTGCGCGAGGCCGGGCTTACTGTCGAGCCTTTTCCGATGGGGTTGCGGATGCGGCAGCGCGGTGCCTACCGCTTTGTCTTCAACTATGGCCCGCAGCCTGTGGACGCTTCGGGGCTTCTCACCGGCGATCTCGTTCTTGGCGAGCGGCTTTTGCCCGTCGGTGGCGTCGCGGTCGCGCGCGTGTGTTAACCAGCGATAGCGACTCTCTGCGATTTTTTCACCAGCCGTGCTAGCGTGTGCTTCTCTTCGCGCTGGAGCTTCATCCCATATGACGACCCCCTCTTCGCCCCGCCGCCCGTTTCGCCTTGTCTTTGGCGCGGCGGCCCTGATCCTGTTCAGCTTCTCGCTTTCCGGTTGCGCCGATGCGGGCACCCATGTGCGCGTGCCCGAAACACGCAAACCTCTTGCACCGCCGGTCAATGCCGACAATCAGCGCTTTGCCGATTGGCTGACCGAGTTCCGGCTCGAAGCCATGGAGGCAGGCATCAAGCCCGCCACTTTCGATCGCGCGTTGGCAGGTGTCGGGCCGGACGATTCCATCGTCGCCGCCGATCAGAACCAGCCGGAATTCGTGAAGCCGGTCTGGGAATATCTGCGCGGTGCTTTGTCCGACAAGCGTGTGCAGCGCGGGCAGGTGTTACTCACCGAAAACAAGGATTTGCTCGGTCGGCTGGAAAAGGCCTATGGCGTCGATCGGCATGTGATCGTGTCGATCTGGGGGCTGGAATCCAATTTCGGCGATTTCATGGGCACGCAAAGTGTCGTGCGCTCGCTGGCGACGCTCGGCTTTGAGGGTCGCCGCCCGACTTATGGCCGCACACAGCTCATCGCTGCGCTGAAGATCATTCAGGCGGGCGATGTACAGCCGGAAGAAATGCTTGGCTCATGGGCCGGCGCGATGGGCCAGACGCAGTTCATCCCAACCACCTATCTCGTTCACGCCGTGGATTTCGACGGCGACGGACGGCGCGACATCTGGCATTCGACCGCCGATACGCTCGCCTCGACGGCGCATTATCTTGAAGTCTCCGGCTGGGAGCCGGGCGGGCATTGGGGAAATGAAGTCACCATGCCGGTCGGTTTCGATTATGCGCTGGCCGATATGTCGCTGACGAAGTCGGTGGCGGAGTGGGGCGAGCTTGGCGTGAAGCGCGCCGATGGGCGAGCTTTCGCCGCGACCGACATGCAGGCAGGCGCATCGCTCTTTCTTCCTGCTGGACACAAGGGACCAGCCTTCCTTGTGCTGAAGAATTTCAAGACGATCCTCGCCTATAATAATTCGACCTCCTATGCGCTGGCCGTCAGCCTGCTTGCCGATCGCTTTCGCGGTGCGGGCGAGATCAAGGGCCAGTGGCCGCTCGACGAGCGCCCGCTGACGCGCGCCGAGCGCGAGGAATTGCAGACATTGCTCACGGCCAAGGGTTATGATCACGGCAAGGCGGATGGCATCATCGGCTATAACACCCGCAAGGCCATCCGCTCCTATCAGGCGTCGGTCG
This sequence comes from uncultured Parvibaculum sp., assembly GCA_964560165.1. GTDB lineage: Bacteria > Pseudomonadota > Alphaproteobacteria > Parvibaculales > Parvibaculaceae > Parvibaculum. The sequence continues at coordinate 17,191 of CAZLLB010000009.1, forward strand.
GTCTGCCCCCGGACGGCTATCCGACCTCGTCGCTGCTGGAAAAAATGCGCGGCAAGTAGCATTCTGGCCCGTTGCGTTCTCTTTATTCGGTTTTGAGGCGCAAGCGTTCGGTTATAGTGATGGCCCATGAACTTGCGCCAGATCCGCTATTTCATAGCCGCTGCTGAAACCGAATCCGTGTCCCGCGCGGCGCAGGAGCTTGGGATTTCGCAGTCTGCGATCACCTCGGCGGTGCAGGCGCTCGAATATGAGATGGGCACGAGCCTCTTCGTGCGCCACGCCAAGGGTGTGCGGCTGACGCATGAGGGGCACCAGCTTGTGCTTCATGCACGCCGCATCATGGCGGCGGTAGCTGATGCCCAGCGCGCGGTCAGCGTTCGTCCCGAGGCGATGTCCGGCGATCTCAATATCGGCGTCACCCATATGGTGTCTGGCTATTACCTCGCCGATCTTCTGGCGCGCTATCGCCGCATTTTCCCGAAAGTCGATGTGCGCGTGGTCGAGGATGAGCGCACCTATCTCGAGCATCTGCTGGTCAATGGCGAACTCGATGTGGGGTTGCTGCTCGTCTCCAATTTGCAGGACCGGCAGGCGCTCGAATCCGAAGTGCTGATCCGCTCGCCCTGGCGCGTCTGGCTTCCCGCCGGTCATGCGCTGGCCGCGCAGAACGTGCTGGCACTGGCCGATCTCGCCTCCGAACCGCTCATCATGCTGGCGGTCGATGAACTGACCGAGACGACGACTGCCTATTGGCGGGAGGAAGGGCTTACCCCCAACATCGTGCTGAAGACGGCCTCCGTCGAGGCGGTGCGCAGCCTTGTCGGCATGGGCGTCGGCCTCGCAACACTGCCCGACATGGCCTATCGCCCATGGTCGCTCGAAGGCGACCGGCTGGAGGCGCGCGAGCTTGCCAATCCGATCCCCACCGTCGATGTCGGCCTCGTCTGGCGGCAGGGCGCGCCGCTCCGGCCCACCGCCGCTCAATTTCTTGATATGTGCCGGGAATATACTCCGCCTCAGGCACGGCGGCGGACTAACGGCGTGTGAGTTATCTGAATTTCAGAATGGCCTGTCTCGATTTTCCGATTTTCAATTCCCCTATTGCTGCCCTAGCATTTCCTGACGGTCCGCCGGATCGCTTGCCTTGACCTCTTCGAGATCAGCAAGTCTTTGATCGTGAATGGAATTGGCAAGCATGACGGGCCTCGCGCAGGGGAGGCGGGTTCATGCAGACCAAACTTTTCATTGGCGGCGAGTTCACGACGGGCGAGGGAGCCGGGGAAGACATCCTCAATCCGGCAACAGGCGATCTCATCGCCAAAATCCCATCCGCCTCCAAAGGTCAGATTGATCAGGCCGTATCAGCCGCGTCGCGCGCTTTCCGAAGCTGGGGGCGGACGACGCCCGGAGAACGCTCGGGGCTCCTGCTGAAACTTGCCGACCGGATCGAGGCGGACGCGGAAGGGTTCGCCAGACTCGAAAGTCAGAATTGCGGCAAGCCTTATGCGCGCGTTCTGGAAGATGAAATTCCCGCCATCGTCGATTGCTTCCGTTTCTTTGCGGGCGCGGCGCGTTGCATGAGTGGCAGCGCGGCAGGCGAATATCTGGCGGGCTTCACCAGCATGATCCGGCGCGATCCCGTCGGTGTCGTCGCCTCCATCGCGCCGTGGAATTATCCGCTGATGATGGCTGCGTGGAAAATCGCGCCCGCGCTTGCTGCTGGCAATGTCGTGATCCTCAAACCGTCTGAACAGACGCCGCTCACCGCGCTGAAGCTCGCCGAGATCATGGGCGAGCTTTTCCCCGCTGGCGTCTGGAATCTGGTGCTTGGGCGCGGCGATACAGTCGGTGCGCCGCTCGTCTCACATCCCGGCGTTCATATGTCTTCGCTCACCGGCGACATTGCCACGGGTCGCAAGGTTCTCGAAGCGGCGACCGGCACGTTGAAGCGCACGCATCTGGAATTGGGCGGCAAGGCTCCCGTCATCGTCTTCGATGATGCCGACATCGAGGCGGTCGTAGAAGGGGTGCGCAGCTTTGGTTACTATAATGCAGGGCAGGATTGCACCGCGGCCTGCCGCATCTATGCTGGTGCGAAAATTCACGACAGGCTCGCCGCCGATCTCACCAGCGCCGTTGCCTCGATCAAATTCGGCGGGCCGGATGTCCAGGACGCCGAAATCGGCCCCGTCATCAGCGAGCGGCAGCGCGCGCGCGTTTCGAGCTTTGTCGAGCGGGCGCGGGCACAGAAGCATATTGAAGTGACGACTGGCGGCAAACCCGGCGCGGGCAATGGTTTCTTTTACGAACCGACCGTCATTGTCGGCGCGCGGCAGGAAGACGAAATCGTACAGCGCGAGGTTTTCGGGCCTGTCGTCTCGATCACTCGCTTCAGCGATCCTGATGAGGCGGTCAATTGGGCCAATGACAGCCAATATGGCCTTGCCTCCTCCGTCTGGACCAGGGACATCAGCCGCGCCATGGAAACAGCGGCGCGGCTTCAATATGGCTGCACATGGATCAACACGCATTTCATGCTGGCCAACGAGATGCCGCATGGCGGCATGAAGTCGTCGGGCTATGGCAAGGATCTGTCGGCCTATGCGCTGGAAGATTATTCGGTGGTGCGACACGTGATGGTGAAATTCTAGAGCTCAAAAGGGGGCGCGTTTCGTGAACGGTTCCACGAGCCAGCAAATGCAATCGGCAGCCGCTCAAGGCGCGGAAGCCTCGCCCGTCATCGTCCAGCTTCGTGCGGTCAAGAAAACCTACAAGGATGTCGTCGCCGTCGAGCAGGTCGATCTCGATGTGCGACAAGGCGAGTTCTTCACGTTGCTGGGGCCATCCGGTTCCGGCAAGACGACGACGCTGCGTCTGATCGCGGGCTTTGAAAAGCCCGATAGCGGTGTTGTCGAATTGAGTGGCGCCGATGTCACCGGCCTGCCGCCTTATGCGCGCGACATTAATACGGTATTTCAGGATTACGCGCTTTTTCCCCATATGACGGTCGCCGAGAACATCGCCTATGGCTTGCAAGCCAAGGGCGTCGGGCGCGAGGAAACCGCGACGCGCGTAATGGAAGCCTTGCGCATGGTGCGGCTTGCCGATTACGGCGCGCGTGCGCCCGCGCAGCTTTCGGGCGGCCAGCGCCAGCGTGTCGGCCTTGCGCGCGCGATCGTCAATCGCCCCAAAGTATTGCTGCTCGACGAACCGCTCGGTGCACTCGACCTGAAGCTTCGGCAGGAGATGCAATCCGAGCTGAAGCGCATTCAGGCGGAGGTCGGCATCACTTTTCTTTATGTGACGCACGACCAAGAAGAAGCGCTCACCATGAGTGACCGCATCGCCATCTTCAACCTCGGGCGCATCGTGCAGATCGGCACATCGGCGCAAGTCTATGAAGAACCGGCCAATGCTTTCGTCGCTGGTTTCGTCGGCACCTCGAACATTCTCAATCGCGGCGGCAAGTGGTTCATCCTGCGGCCCGAGAAAATCCGTATCGCGGCAGAAGGTCAATCCATCGACGAGGCGGGGCTTCATGTGGAAGCGGGGCGTCTCGTCGAAGCCGTCTATGTAGGCCAGTTCACGCGCTACCTCGTGGCGCTTGGGGACGGAACCGAGATCGTTGCGGTCCGTCAGAATCTCGATCGTTCGACGAGCCGGATCCGCGAGGAACCGGGTACTCAAATTCAAGTTGCTTGGCGTCCAGACAGTCTGTTCGAGCTTCGACAGTAGAAAAAGAAGGGACGAATATCATGATGCACAGGGTGACAAAATATGCAGCCGCCGGAGTGAGCCTTGCTGCTGCCATTGCGTTCTCGGTTTCGGCTTTTGCCGAACCGGCAGCGCCGAATTATCCAAAGACCATCGGCGCCGGAGAAGGCGCGCTCAACATCGTCGCATGGGAAGGTTATGCCGAGGACGCCTGGGTGAAGCCTTTCGAGAAGGAGACCGGCTGCAAGGTCAATCGTAAGTATGCGGGCTCATCCGACGAGATGGTCGCGCTGATGCGTCAGGGCGGCGGTTCGGAATATGATCTCGTCTCGGCGTCGGGCGATGCGAGCCTGCGTCTTATCCTCGGCGGGAACGTGCAGCCGATCGACGTGAAGCTTATCCCCGATTTCGAGAACTTCATTCCCGACCTCAAGGCCCCCCCGCACAACACGCTGAAGGGCGTGCATTACGGTTTGTCATACGAGTGGGGTCCAAACGTCCTGCTCGTCAATACCGACAAGATTCCGACAATGCCGACAAGCTGGGCAGCGCTCTATGACGCACAGTACAAGGGCAAGATCAGTGTGCCTGACAATCCGATTCAGATAGCAGATGCAGCGCTCTATCTGTCGAAGAAGGATCCGAGCCTCGGCATCACCGATCCTTATGAGCTGAATACCAAGCAACTCGACGCCGTTGTCGCTTTGTTGAAGACGCAGCGTCCTTTGGTCAAGAAATACTGGGCGCTCGCATCCGACGAGATTGAGCTTTTCAAGAACGGCGACGTCATCATCGGCGCGGCTTGGCCCTATCAGACCAATACGCTGAAAGCGGCGGGAGCAAAGGTTGCAGATACCATTCCGGTCGAAGGAGCGACGGGATGGGCTGATAGCTGGATGCTCTCGGCGAAATCGCAGCACGTCAACTGCGCCTACAAATTCATGGCCTATGTTTCGACGCCGGACGTGCAGGCGCAGCAGGCGATCTATTTCGGTGAGACGCCCGCAAACCTCAAGGCTTGCGACGCGATGAACAAGGCGGATGCTGGCTCTTGCGCCAAGTACCACCTTGATGAGGCCACAACCTATATCAAGCAGATCAAATTCTGGAAGACGCCGCAGCAGACTTGTGCCGACGGAAAGAAAGACTGCACGAGCTACACGACGTGGCAGCAGAAGTGGCAGGAGATCAAGGGTTGAGCAGCCGTTCCCATACGGCTTCCGGCTCGACGGCGGGTGCTCTCTCGCAGGGCATCCGCCGCCTGTCGGCGGGATTGTGGAGGCGGCCGGCCATCGGCGCTGGCCTGCTTCTCGCGCCGCCGCTCGGCTGGTTCATTCTGATCTATCTGGCGGCGCTCGCCGCGCTTTTCATTTCAGCTTTCTGGACGGTCGATAGTTTCACCGGCGAGATCGACAGGACATGGACGCTGGCCAATTTCCAGACCATTCTGTCCAGCGACATCTATCGCGTAATCGCTGTTCGTACCATTCTGATGGCGGCGGCGGTTACGATCACCGATGCGCTTCTCGCTTTTCCTTTCGCCTATTTCATGGTGCGGCTCGCGGGGCCGCGCCAGCGTATTTTCCTCTTCACGCTGGTGCTCGTGCCTTTGTGGTCGAGCTATCTTGCTCGCGTCTATGCGTGGCGTTTGATTTTCGCGCATGACGGAGCGCTCAACTGGGTGCTGCATCACCTCGGCTTTGAGGGCGTCGAGATCGGCTACACGAACTGGGCGATGTGGATCGTTTTTTCTTATATATGGCTGCCTTTCATGATCATGCCGATCTATGCGGCCATCGAGCGCATCCCCTATTCGCTCTTTGAAGCCTCGCAAGATCTGGGTGCGAAGGCGTGGCGGACTTTCTTCAAGGTCATCCTGCCGTTGTCATGGCCGGGCATCGTCGCGGGCTCTCTCTTCACATTCTCGCTGACGCTCGGCGATTACATCACGCCGATCCTGGTCGGCGGGCCGGGTTCCGATTTCATCGGCAATGTCGTCTATGCCAATGTCGGCATTGCCAACAACATTCCGTTTGCCGCCGCCTATGCGAGCATTCCGCTTGTCGTCATGGCTGCCTATCTCGCTTTCGCGCGCCGCACCGGCGCTTTCGACGTGTTGTGAGGAGCGCGCATGGAAACCAGGCTCGCAAAAATCGCGTTGACGGCATGGGTCGTGCTGGTGCTCACCTTCCTCTTCATTCCGATCATCATCATCGTCGTCTATGCCTTCAACGCCTCGAACATACAGAGCTGGCCGATTTCCGGTTTCTCATTGCGCTGGTTCGCTTCGGCTTATGAAAATCAGGAGATCAGAACGGCATTGGCGCTGTCGTTGAAGGCGGGGCTCGTCTCGACGAGCATCGCGGTCCTGCTAGGTTCGGCGGCGGCGCTCGCCGTTCATCGTTATGAATTCTTCGGCAAGGATGCGGTCTCTTTCATGGTCGTGCTGCCGATCGCGTTGCCCGGTATCATCACCGGCATGGCGCTCAGTTCCTTCTTTGTCTTCTGGGGGCTCGGCCTTTCCTTCTGGACCATCGTGATCGGCCACGCGACCTTCTGCATCGTCATCGTTTACAACAACGTCATCGCGCGCTTGCGTCGTGTGCCGAAGTCGCTTGAAGAAGCCTCAATGGATCTTGGCGCGGATGGCTGGCAAACATTCCGCCGTATCACGCTGCCGATGATTTCAACCTCGCTCGTCGCAGGCGCGCTTCTCGCCTTCGCTCTTTCCTTCGACGAGGTGATCGTGACGACGTTCACGGCGGGCGCGCAGAACACTTTGCCGCTCTGGATTTTTGGCGCGATCCGCTTGGGTCAGAAGTTGCCGGAGGTGAATGTCGTCGTCCTCGTCGTCATGGCGGTGACCTTCGTGCCGGTGCTGCTCGCCTATAAGCTCACCAATCAAGCCGGGCCGATGGTGAAGTAGCCGCTGGCAGATATCCCCCATTTAAATGCAGTCTATCCCTCCCATCTCCCGCATAGGCAATCTTGCGGGAGATGGCGATGAGCAGGCTTTCTAAATTTTCAGGCTTTCCACCAGCGGGTCCGCCGAGCTGGGCATTGGGTGAAGGCCCGGTCTGGCGCGGTGGCGCGATGGCGGGCGGATGGTGGCCGGCCAAGGCGGCCTGGTATGCCGATTTCCTGAATGACCGTTACATGCAGGCAGGCGCGCAGATTTCGCGCGGCGCATTGCTCTCTTGTGCGCGTTCATCGACGGCGCTGGAAGCGGATGCGACGGGTGCGGTGCATACCTTTGGTGCGAACGAGGTGGCGGTCGTGGATGGAAGCGCCGGTATCTGGGGGCCGTTCGCTCAGCTTCTATCCTCTCCGTTTGATTTCGTTGATGCCGCATGGAGCAAATCCACCGGCTTCCAGATCGAGCAGAAGCCGGGCTATCAAATTCTTCACGACACCTCGATTAGCGCATTGACGAGTTACTATCAGATTGTCAGTCACGCCGCCGATACCAAGACAAGGACCGCCTGGATCATTCTGAAGAAGGATGCGATCTCGACGGTTGCGCGTGGCTTCAACGTGACCACGATCGGCGGTTCCGCGCAGAGCAGGTTGATTACTTTCGACACGTCGAGCGGCGCATATAAAGCTGATCACGCGACGGCCAGTGCTGGCACATATGTGGTGCGCGATCTCGGCTATGCCTGGCTCCTGGCCGCCAGTTTGGTCAATAATGGTGGCAATACCGGCGTTCAGCTCACCTTTCAGCCCGGACGCTATTCCAGCATCGCCGCTGCGAGCACCAGCGGATCGATTACAAGCTCGGCGGGCGTTTATGGCGCGGGCATTGTGGAGGGGAATGTGTTTCCGGCATTGCTCGCCGCGGGCACGAGGTTTGCCGATGATGTGCGAGCATCGTCGTTCGGCTGGTTTGCCGCTGCCGGTCTGCAAGGCGGTGCGACTGTGCTGGCTGTGCCGAACTGGTCGCATATCGGCGATGGAGCCAATCGCCCGTTGTTTGAATATAGCGACGGCACCGCTGCCAACCTTGTCAGAGCCTATATCGATGCGGCTGACAAACCACGCCTCAAGATCGTCTCCGGCGGCGTGACGCAGGCCGATATTGCGCTCGTCGCTTCCGTCGTCACGGGCCGGGTGCCTCTTGCCTTTGGCTGGAGTGCGGAGGGCGGCTATATCGTCGATGGCGACGGCAACGCAGCTACTTTCGGTGCGGTTGTTCTTCCGACCGGGCTTTCGCAAAAGCGTATTGGTGGAAGCGTCGCGTCGAATTTTCTCAACGACAGGCTGGAACGGCTTTGTGCCTCTCGTCCTCTGACACAGGCCGAGGCGCAATTATGGGTGAGCGAGGCATGAGATAAATCAGGCCCCGTAAATTGCGTGTGCGGCTCAGGCGGCGAGCGGATAGCGCGGTACGTTGCCGATGCCGCCATAAAGATCGAAGCCGCGCTTCAGCCAATCGTTGAGTTTGTCGTCGGCGGTGAGTAGGGGCAGGGTGCAGACGGCACCAGCCCAGAGAAAACCGCCAAGCGCGATATAGTCGGCATAGTTGGGCTGGTCGCCGCCGAGGAATGGCGCGGCGGCCATTGCCGCGCGCATCGGGCGCAATGCGTGGCGCACTTCCGGCAAGCGCGTGTCGCGGCCTTCGACGAATTGCTCAAGTGTCTTTCCGCCAAGGCGGCTTTCACGGCTCTGGCGGAAATAGGTTTGGTCTTCTGCGCGCGCATGGTCGTGAATGTCCAGTACACATATGCCGAACATGCGGTTCATCACCTCAAGGCCGAACCAGCCATCGAAGAAACGCGCCAGCGCTCGCTCCTGTGGCGAGGAGAAGAGTGGCTTTTCGGGGTAGGTCTTGTCGAGATAGTCGGCAATCGTCCAGCTATCGCAGACCGTCACGCCCTGATCCTCGATGATCGGCACGGTCTTGTATTTGCCATCGCACAGTTTCGGGATTTCGGTGAAGCCGACAGGCGAGGTTTCAAAGTCGAGGCCCTTATGCGCCAGCGCATATTTGGTGCGCCAGACAAAAGGGCTCAAGGCACGGCCTTCGGCTGAGACGAGTTCATAAAGGCGGATCGACATCTGGACCTCCTGATTTCTTTCCAGCCATGGTCCACCGGCGATGCGAAACGTCAAGCGCCGCTTTGCCAAAAAAAGAGGCGGTCCAAAGACCGCCCCTTTCTCAATCGTAATGCCTCGGCCTTAGCGGCTGCCGAAGCTCTTGCCTTCTGCAACCAGCTTTTCCAGAAGAGCGGCGGGCTTGAAGTCGTCGCCCATCTGCGCCTGGAACTGCTTCATCTTGGCCAGCACCTTGTCGAGGCCAATCGTGTTGCCATAGAACATCGGGCCACCACGATAGGCGGGAAAGCCATAGCCGTTGATCCAGACAATATCGATGTCGGACGCGCGGATGGCCTTGCCTTCTTCGAGAATCTTCGCGCCTTCGTTGATCATCGGATAGACGCAGCGCTCGATAATTTCCTCATCAGAAATCGTGCGGCGGTTGATGCCTTTCTTCGCGGCGAATTCGAGGATGATCTCCTCGGCCACCTTGGAAGGTTTGGCATTGCGGTTTTCGTCATAGTCATAGTAGCCCGCGCTGGTCTTCTGCCCGCGCCGGTCCATCTCGCAAAGACGGTCGCGGATGGTTTCACCTTTCGACTTTTCCTTCGACCAGCCGATATCGAGACCGGCGAGATCGGACATGGCGAATGGGCCCATCGGGAAGCCGAAATCGTAAAGCACGCGATCGACGTCCCATGGCATCGCGCCTTCAAGCACCAGCTTCTGCGCCTCACGCTGGCGCTGCGCCAGAATGCGGTTGCCGACAAAGCCGGGGCAGACGCCGACCAGTGCCGCGATCTTGCCGATCTTCTTGGCAATCGCCATCGAGGTGGCGATGACGGGCTTGGATGTTTTGTCGGCGCGCACGACTTCGAGAAGGCGCATGACGTTGGCGGGTGAGAAGAAGTGGAGGCCGATCACGGCTTCCGGGCGCTTCACAGCCGTCGCGATCTCGTCGATATTCAGCGCGGAAGTGTTGGTCGCCAGGATCGCGCCGGGCTTGGCGATCTTGTCGAGCTTGCCGAAGACGTCTTTCTTGACGTCCATATTCTCGAAGATCGCCTCGATGATCAGGTCGCTGTCCTTCAATTCCTCAAGCGCCAGCGTGCCTTTCAGCAGCCCCATGCGCTTTTCGACATCGGCCTGTGTGATACGGCCTTTTTTTGCCGTGTTCTCGTAGTTCTTGCGAATGACGCCGAGGCCGCGGTCGAGCGCTTCCTGCTTTGTCTCCACGATGGTGACGGGGATGCCTGCATTGAGGAAGTTCATCGCAATGCCGCCGCCCATGGTGCCGGCGCCGATGATGCCAACCGTTTCCACTGGAATTTTCGGCGTGTCGGCGGGCACGTCCGGCAGCTTCCAGACTTCGCGCTCGGCGAAGAAGACATGGCGCTGCGCTGCTGACTGCGTGCCGGTGACGAGTTCGCGGAAGAGCTTCTGCTCCACCTTGATACCCTCATCGAAAGGCAGGTTCACGGCTGCTTCGATGCACTGGATATTATATTCCGGCGCGAGGAAGCCGCGGAACTTGCGGGCATTGGCTTTACGGAAATTTGCGAAGACTTCCGGCTTGCCGCGCGCCGCTTCAACCTTGTCGGACAGGTCGCGGACTTTTTTCAGCGGGCGTTTTTCAGCGACGACCTTGCGCGCAAAAGCGATCGCGCCATCGCGCAGCTTGCCTTCTTCGGCGAGTTCATCGACGAGGCCCATTTCCTTGGCGGCCGTCGCGGGAACATGCGTGCCGCTCGTCACCATTTCCAGCGCCTTTTCGGGGCCGACGATGCGAGGCAGACGTTGCGTTCCGCCCGCGCCCGGCAGAAGGCCGAGATTGACTTCCGGCAGGCCGCATTTGGCGGAGGGAACCGCGACGCGGTAGTGGCAGGTCAGCGCTACTTCGAGGCCACCGCCCAGCGCCGTGCCGTGAATGGCGGCGATGACGGGTTTGGGGGCGTTCTCGATCATGGCGAGCGCATCGAAGAGGCTCGGGCCTGTCGGGGCTTTGCCGAATTCGGTGATGTCGGCACCTGCGATGAAGGTTCTGCCTTCGCAGATCAGAACAATGGATTTCACTGCGTCATTGGCGAGTGCCTGGCGGATACCGCCGTCGATGGCCGCGCGCACGGGCCCTGAAAGCGCATTCACCGGCGGCGAGTTAAGCG